>JANXZN010000053.1 GCA_025355545.1 Rhizobacter sp. | reverse complement strand
CTGATCGCCAGCCCGGTGTTCTCGATCAGCGGCAGGAACTGCGCCGGCGAGATCACGCCCTGGTCGGGGTGCTTCCAGCGCAGCAACGCCTCGACGCCCAGCACCTTGGCGCTGCGCATCTCGACCTTGGGCTGGTAGTACAGGCGGAACTCGTTGGCGTCGAGTGCCTCCTGGACGCGGCCGAGCGCGACGAAGCGGGCCTCGGCCCGGCGATCGTGCTCGGCATCGAAGAAGAGGTAGCCGTTGCGCCCCGCCTGTTTGGCGCCGTACATCGCGTGGTCGGCGTGGCGCAGCAGCGTTTCGGCGTCGGCGCCATCGAGCGGGAACACGGTCGCACCGACGCTCGCCGTCACCAGCACTGGTCCGGTCCCGACGCCCAGCCCGTACGGCTGACCGACCTGGTTGAGCACGCGTTCGACCGCGTGCCGGCTCTCCTCCAGCGTGGCGGTGCGCAGCAGCAGCACGAACTCGTCGCCGCCGATGCGCGCGACCACGTCGTCGCCGCCGGCCCACGAGCGCAGCGAGCGGCGCATGCGGTTCGCCAGCTCGACCAGCAGGCGGTCGCCGGCTTCGTGCCCGAAGCGGTCGTTGACGGGTTTGAAGTGGTCGAGGTCGAGGTAGCAAACGGTCAGCAGCGAGCCCTCGCGGCGGCTTGCCTGCATTGCCGTCTGCAGCATCTGCGCGAGACGCACACGGTTAGGCAACCGCGTCAGCTCGTCGAAGTGCGCCTGGCGCTGCAACTGCTCGAGCTGCTGGCGTGCGTGCGTGATGTCGGCGATGGCCAGCACATGGTTGCGTACCGACCCGTTCGTGTTGCGCACCGCGGTGATCGTCACCTGCAGCAGGCAGGGCTCGCCGTTGCGGCGGTGCTGCCGCAGTTCGCCGCGCCAGGTGCCGTCGTTGACCAGGCCGGCGCGCATCGCCGCGAGCTGGGTGTTGAGTTCGGCCTCGGCCGCGGCCGGTTGCAGCATCGCCGGCACCAGGCCGAGCAGCTCGTCGCGCGAGTAGCCGGTGATCTCGGTGAAGGTTGGGTTCGCCTCCAGCACGCGCTGCTGCGGATCGGTGATCAGCAGGCCTTCGTGCAGATGCTGGAACACGCTTTGCGACAGCGCATGGCCCTCGCGCGCCGCCTGCACGTCGCTGATGTCGCGGGCGGTGTTGATGATGCGCAGCGGCTCACCGGTGCGGCCGCGTTCGGCCACCAATGCGTTCAGCTCGAACAGCTTCCAGCTGCCGTCGCGACACTGCATGCGGCACTCGGCGCGGCAGTTCGGTGGGCCGCCCGAGCGCAGCGTGGCGAAGGCGCGCTCCACCTCCGCCAGGTCGTCCGGATGCAGCAAGGCCCAGAAGGCCCGCAGGCTGTCACCGAAGGCCTGTGACGAGTGGCCCAGCAGCGCGAGCCAGCGCTTCGAGAAGTCGATCCGGCCGGTCGCGAGGTTCCATTCGCCGATACCGATCTGCGACGCGTCGAGTGCCAGCCTCCAGCGCCGCTCGTTGGCGGCGATCTCGCCCGTCAGCGCACTCGTCAGCAGCGGGATCGCCAGCAGGCTGCAGACGTAGCCGACCAGCAGCGACACGCCCGGGCTGCCATCGGCGCGCTGAAACGGGCCGAGGCCGTGCAGTGTGGCGAACAGCGTGGCCGCGCTGAGCAGCGCCGCGGTCGATGCCGCCGCGAACAGGCCGCTGCGCGCCGCGAGCCAGCACAGCAGCAGGTGCGGCGCGAAGAACAGCGGCGATTGAATCGCACGCTCGCTGCCGGCGAACAGCATGGCGAGCGCCGCGCTTGCGAGCGCGCCGAGCGCCAGGGCGCCGGTCGACACCCAACGCCAATCGCCCATCGCGCGCCGCCACGAGGCACGCGACAGCGTCAGCAACGGGATGCCGACGACCAGCGCGCCCATCGCATCGCCCAACCATCGGTAGGCCCAGGCGCGGGGCAGGTCGATCCAGCCGATGACGCCGGCGGCGGCCAGCCAGAATGCGCCGCTGCTGGCTGTGATCGACATCGAGAAGCCGACCCCGATCGCGCCGAACAGCCACAGGTCGCGGCGCCGGTCGAGCGCCACGTGCAAGCCGTCGCGCTGCAACACCCAGGCGCCCAACAGCGGGCCGAGGGTGCTGCCGAGCGCGATCAGCGCTGCCAGCCACGGCGGCGATCCGATCGACAGCGACAACGCCAAGGCACCGAACAGGACGCCGGGCCAGACACCGAGCCCAAAGCGCAGCAGCGCCGCCAGCGCGATGCCCGCCGGTGGCCAGATCAGCGTCACGTGCGGGCCGAACTGCGGCACCGCCAGGCCGGCCCGACCGGTCAGGTAATAGGCCGCGAACACCAGCAGGGTGCGCAGCGCCCAGTCGCGCGAGCCGACCGACATGGACAAGGCAGGCACGGGCCTGGTAGGACGGGCGTCGGACACGGGTGGCAGGGCGGCTGATTGTGCGTAAATGTAAGGGCAAAGCCGGCTTGTGTAAGGGCAAAGCCGGCTTGGCTTCGACGCGGCGTTTGCAAAGATGCGAACGGCGGGGCCCTCATTTGCGGGGGCGCGCGAGGCCCGCGCCACGCCCATGAAAACGCCACCGCTCGGGGTGGCCTGGGAACGGTATCGGCGCGGCTCGCGTCAGACCGCGAAATCGGTCAGCTTGCGACCACCGGCAAGTGCCGCGTTGAGCCATTTCGGCTGCAGGCCGCGGCCGCTCCAGGTTTCGCCGGTCGCCGCGTTGCGGTATTTGGCTGCCACTTTCCTGCCCTTGCCGCCGCGCGGTTTGACACTTTTTCGGGCCGCGAGGTCGGTGGTCGTCAGACCATATTCATCCATCAACTCCCGGATCTTCGAGATCGCATCGGTGCGATCTTTTTGGCGGGTGCGCTCGATCTCGTGCTCGAGGGCTTCCTTTTGCGCGATCAGTTCTTTCAACGACGTCATGCTGGATCCTTTGGTCAGAAAATGAATCGGTCCGATTCCAGCGTGATTCTATTCAGCTAACCGCATTGTTTTCAAGTACCCGTCGGTGGCACGTACCCGGCTGGCTGCTCGGCGCCGGTAACGAAAAAGAAACTCTCCATCTGCCGCGCCAGATATTGCCGGGCGCGCTGATCGGCGAGATTCAGGCGATTCTCGTTGACCAGCATGGTCTGGTGTTTCATCCACAACTGCCAGGCCTCCTTGCTGACCTGGTTGTAGATTCTCTTGCCGAGTTCGCCAGGGTAAGGGGCGTAATCCAGGCCCTCGGCCTCTTTTTTCAGATGAATGCATTGAACCTAAAAACGTGAGTTACCCGGTCGGCGTAGGACCGACCAGCACCGGTAAAGGCGGCCCGACGCCGACGATCCGGTCGCAGATGTAGCGCAGCAAGGCGGCCCAGCGGTCGATCGAGGGGAACTGCTCCGCAGTAC
>JANXZN010000030.1 GCA_025355545.1 Rhizobacter sp. | reverse complement strand
CGTGATGCGGTCGGCGATGCGAAATACCGCGTCCATGTCGTGCTCGACGAGTAGCACCGCGTGGCTGCGCTTGAGTTCGGTAAGCAGCGCGAGCATGCGGCCAGTCTCCTCGGCGCCCATTCCGGCGAGCGGTTCGTCGAGCAGCAGCACGCGTGGATTGGTGGCCAGGCACATCGCGATCTCGAGCTGGCGCTGGCCGCCGTGGCTGAGCAGGCCGGCGGGTCGTGCGCCCTGATCGGCGAGACCCGCGGCGGCCAGCGCCCGCTTCGCGGCTTTCGTGCTGAGTTCGCAGCGCTGCGCCGATTGCCAGAGCGCCCACGCGCGCGGCAGTGCGGCCTGGGCGCAGAGGCGGCAGTTCTCCAGCACGCTGAAGGCCGGAAAGATCGTGGTGCGCTGGTAGCTGCGGCCCACGCCGGCGCGTGCGCGCCGCGGTTGCGACCAAGCGCCGATGTCCACGCCGTCAAACTCGACCGTTCCGCCGCTCGCCGGCAATTCGCCCGAGAGCATGTTGATCAGCGTCGACTTGCCCGCGCCGTTGGTGCCGATGACGGCGTGGATTTCGCCGATGCTCAGGCTCAGCGATACACCGTGCACCGCGGTCAGGCCACCGAAGCGCCGCGTCAACGCGGTTGCGCGCAGCAGCTCAGCCATGAGCCGCTGCGAAGAACCGGGAGCGCAACCCGATCAGGCCCTTGGGTAGCAGGGCGACGAACGCGATGATCGTGAGGCCCAGCGTCATCTGCCAGTGCGAGGCCAGCGGCCCGAGCAGTGCTTCGAGCTGGAACAGCTCCTTGAGCAGCGTGAATGCGATTGCACCGATCACCGCGCCGCGCAGACTGCCGATGCCGCCGAGGATCAGCATCAGCAGCACCGCCCCTGACTCGTGCCAGCTCAGCAGTTCGGGGTTGACCGCACCGTCCTTCACCGCCAGCAGGAAACCGGCCAGGCCTGCGAGCGCACCCGCGATCACGAAGGCTGCGAGCTTGTAGCCGCCGGTAGCGAATCCGGCCGCGCGCATGCGCTGTTCGTTGACGCGGATGCCGGCAAGCGCGTGGCCGAATCGCGCGCGCTTCAGGAGCGCGAGCAGCGCGTAGGTCGCGACCAGCGTGACGATCACCGCGTAGTACAGATGCTGCTTGTCGTCAAGGTTCAGCGCGCCCAAGCTCGGCTTCGTATATAGGAACAGCCCGTCGCTGCCGCCGGCGAGCCGGGTGTCGTGGAACACGAAGTAAGCCATCTGCGCGAACGCGAGCGTGACCATGATGAAGTACACCCCCTTGGTGCGCAGCGACAGCGCGCCGACGAAGAGGGCGTAGCCGGCCGCGGCGAGCATCGCCAACGGCGCGACCCGCGCGATCGAGCCACCGCTGTCGCCGGCCGCGAGCACCGTCACATACGCACCGATGCCGAGGAACGCCGCGTGGCCCAGGCTCACCAAGCCGGTCACGCCGACCAGCAACTCGAGGCTCAATGCGAACACCGCGTAGATCGCGATCTTCACGACCAGGTCCTGCGTGTACGGTGTCAGCACCACGGGCAGTGCGATCAGCGCCAGCGCGGCAACAGCGGGGACGATCCAGTCGTGGCGCATTCGCATTTTTCAATAGGCCCGCTTCATCAGGCCTTCGGGTCGCCACACCAGGATCACCGCCATCAGCAGGTACACGCCCACACCGCTGTACTCAGCGAAGAAGACCTTGCCGAAGGTGTCGACGATGCCCACCAGCAGCGACGCGATCAGCGCGCCGGTGATCGAGCCGATGCCGCCGATCACGACGACGACGAAGCAGATGATCAGCACGCTGGCGCCCATGCCCGGATAGACCGACGACAGCGGCGCGGCGATCATGCCCGCGAGCGCGGCCAGCGCCACGCCGCCGGCGAACACGATGCGGTAGAGCAGCTTAATGTTCAGGCCCAGGCCACGCGCCATGTCGCGGTTGCTCGCGCCAGCGCGGATCATCATCCCGAGCCGGGTGCGGTTCACGACGAAGTACAGGCCGAGCGCCACGACCACGCAGGCTACAGAGGCGAACACGCGGTACCACGGGTACGACATCAAGCCGCCGAGCTGGAATCCGCCCGCGAGCCAGTCGGGTGTCGTCACGCCATGCACGTCGTTGCCGACCAGCAGGCTGCGTGCCTCCTCGAATACGAGGATCAGCGCGTAGGTCATCAGCACCTGCTGCAGGTGCTCGCGCTGGTACAGGAAGCTGAAGAACGCCCATTCCAGCAAATAGCCGAAGGCCGCGGCGAGCAGCACGCCGACGACGAGCTGGGTGACGAACCAGTCGCCGAAATACGGCGCGAGCGCGAACGCGAGGTAGGCGCCGATCATGTAGAAGCTGCCGTGCGCGAGGTTGATCACGCCCATGATCCCGAAGATCAGGGTCAGGCCGCTGGCGACGAGGAACAGCAGCAGCCCGTACTGCACGGCGTTCAGGCACTGGACGAGGAAGGTGGCGAGGTCCACGGGCGGTCACATAGAAATCGGCCCGCGGGAAGCGCGGGCCGCAGCGGAGAAGGGCGGCACAGCCGCCCGCCAGAAATCAGCGAAGCGTCCGGTTCTCGAAGGCTACAACTTGCAGCCGCGCGCCGGATCGGCCAGCGCTTTGATGGCCACCGCGCGGTACTCGTTGTTGTTGCCCCTGGCCTCGCGCAGGTAGATGTCCTGCACCGGGTTGCCGGCGGCCGAGATCGTGAACTTGCCGCGCGGGCTGTCGACAGTGACCTTGTGCATCGCCGCGGTCAGCGCGTCGCGCTTGGCGAGGTCGCCCTTCACGGCCGTGAGGCCGGCACCGAGGATCTGCGCCGCGTCGTAGCCCTGCACCGCGTAGACGTCGGCGTTGGCCTTGTAGGTGATCGCGAAGCTCTTGCGGAACGCGTTGTTGCGCGCCGTGTCGAGGTTGTCGGCGTAGTGCAGCGTCGTCAGCATGCCCTGCGCGGCGGCGCCCTGCGCCTCGAGTGTGCCGTCGGTCAGGAAGCCCGGGCCGTACAGCGGGATCGTCTTGCTCAGGCCGGCCGCGGCGTAGTCCTTGACGAACTTGACCGCGCCGCCGCCGGCGAAGAACGCGTAAACCACGTCGGGCTTCTGCGCCGCGATCTCGGTCAGCAGCGCCTGGAACTCGACGCCCGGGAAGGGCAGGTTCAGATCCTTCACGACCTTGCCGCCGCCCTTCTCGAAGGCCTCGGCGAAGCCCTTCACCGACTCGGCCCCGGCCGCGTAGTTCCAGGTGATCGTGATCGCCTTTTTCGCGCCCTTCTCGGCCGCGACCTTGCCCATCGCGTACGCCGGCTGCCAGTTCGAGAACGAGCTGCGCACGATGTTGGCGGCGCACATCGGGCCGGTGATCGCGTCGGCGCCGGCGTTCGGGATGATCAGCAGCGTGTTGTTGTCCTTCGCGGCCTTCGCCATCGCGAGTGCGACGCCCGAGTGGACGGTGCCGACGAGCACGTCGACGTTGTCGCGCTTGATCAGCTTGTTGACGTTGTCGGTGGCCTTCGAAGGTTCGGATTCGTCGTCGACCTTGAAGTACTGGATCTCGCGGCCGCCGAGGTTGCCGCCCTGTTCCTGCACGTAGAGCTTGAAGCCGCTCTCGATCATGTTCCCCAGGCTGGCGTAGGTGCCGGTGTAGGGCAGCATGAAGCCGACCTTGATCGGGCCGGCCGCCTGCGCCTGCGCGCCGGCAGCGCACAGCGCGATCGCCGCGGCGGCGAGGGGGGTCTTGAAAGCGTTGAACGGCATGCGGGGCTCCCTGCTCAGGATGATGGATGTTCGTGGATGAATCGGGCCGCTTCCGACGCCAGCAGCTCGGGTTGATCCCGGTGTGGCGAGTGTCCGCAATTCGGAATCACGAGCAAGCGGGTTTTCGGCAGTCGGGTTTGAATGGCGTGAATCTGCGCGAGTGTGCCGTACTCGTCGTCCGCGCCCTGCACCGCGAGCAGCGGGCAGGTGATCCTGTCGAGCTCGGCCTCGATGTTCCAGCTGCGGAATGCCGGGTCCAGCCAGATGTCGTTCCAGCCGCGGAACGCCGAATCGGGGTCGGCGTGGTGGCGCGCCAGGCGCGTGCGAAGGTCGCTTGCCGCGTAGGCCTGGCGGGCCCCTTCGATGCTCGCGATCGCGAGATCCTCGACAAACAGGTGCGGCGCGAGGACGACGAGACCGGCCACCTCGAACCGGGCCGCATGCAGCAGCGCGATCGAGGCGCCGTCGCTGTGGCCGAACAGCCAGGGCCGCTCGATGCGCAGCTGCTCGAGCAGCATCGGCAGCACCTCATGCGCCTGCGCGTGCATGTAATCGGGTGCCCAGCGTTCGTCCGGCGCCTTCGGCGACGAACGGCCGTAGCTGTAACGCGAGAACACCAGGCCACGCAGGCCGTGCTCGCTGCAGAAGCGCTCGGGAAAATCCTTCCACATCGCCAGCGACCCCAGGCCTTCGTGCAGGAACACCACGGGCGGGAACGCCGAGGCCGTCGCGCCGACCCATGCGTATTCGAGCTGCAACTCGCGGCCCTGCCAGACCAGGGACGCGAATCGAATCTTGTCTGCGCTCACGTACCGGGCCGCCCGGCCGCGCGTTCGCGTTCGAGCTCGCGCAGCCGGAAGCGCTGGATCTTGCCGGTCGCGGTCTTCGGCAGCTCGGCGATGAACTCGATCACGCGCGGGTACTTGTAGGCGGCCAGGCGCTCCTTCACGAAGGCCTTCAGCTCCGCCTCGTCGACCTCGCGGCCGGGCTTGCACACGACGCAGGCCTTGGTCTTGGTCAGGCCGTCGGCGTCGACGATGCCGATCACCGCGCATTCGAGCACCGCCGGGTGCTGCATCAGCGTGGCCTCGACCTCGAACGGCGACACGTAGATGCCGCTGACCTTCAGCATGTCGTCGGTGCGGCCGGCGTAGACATAGCAGCCGCGCTCGTCGATCGAATACTTGTCGCCGGTCTTGGTCCACTCGCCCTGGAAGGTGGCACGCGACTTGTCGCGCTGGCCCCAGTACATCAGCGCCGAACTCGGGCCGCTGACGTACAGGTCGCCGATCTCGCCGGGCTTCGCCTCGAGGCCGTCTTCGTCGACGAGCTTGAGCTTGTAGCCGGGCACGACGCGGCCGGTGCTGCCGTACTGCACCTGGCCCGGGCGGTTCGACAGGAAGATGTGCAGCATCTCGGTCGAGCCCAGGCCGTCGACGATCTCGCAGCCGAAGTGCTGCGTGAAGCGCTCGCCGATCTCGCGCGGCAGCGCTTCGCCGGCCGACGAGCACAGACGCAACTTCACCGCGGCGCGCGCCGGCAGGTCCGGCGCCGCCAGCATGCCGGCGTAGCCGGTCGGTGCGCCGAAGAAGACCGTGACGCCGTGCCCGACCCAGCGCTTGAACACCGCGGCCGGCGTCGGCCGCTCGGCCATCAGCACGGTGGTCGCGCCGACGCTGAGCGGGAAGGTCAGCGCATTGCCCAGCCCGTAGGCGAAGAACAGTTTCGCGGCCGAGAAGCCGATGTCGCTCTCGCGCAGGCCGAGCACCGGCGCGCCGTACAGGGCCGCTGTCCAGTACAGGTTGGCATGCGTGTGCACCGTGCCTTTCGGGCGGCCGGTCGAGCCGCTGGAATACAGCCAGAAGCCGAAGTCGTCGGCGCGCGTGTCGGCGGGCGCGGCGAGCGGCGCGGCCTCGAGCAACTGGGCGAAGGATCGCGTGCGTTCCGGCGCTTCGCCGTCACCGGCGACGACGACCGGCACGGGCCGCCCGGTCGCGGCGACCGCGCCTTGCAGCGCCGGCCACAGCGCACGCGACACCAGCAGCGCCTGCGTCGTGCTGTGCTCCACCATGTAGGCGTAGTCGTCGGCGCTGAGCAGCGTGTTCACCGGCACCGGCACGATGCCGGCGTACAGCGCGCCGAGAAACGCGACCGGCCAGTCGACGCTGTCGTGCATCACCATCAGCACGCGCTCCTCGCGCTTCACTCCCAATGCCAGCAGCCCGGCGGCGCAGCGGCGCACGCGTTCGGCGAGTTCGCCGTAGCTCAGCCGTTGCGTGTCGTCGATGTAGGCGAGCCTGGACGCGCGCCCGGCGTTCAGCGCCAGCAGGTGCGCGGCGGCGTTGAAACGTTCCGGTGGCGGGATAAGCTCGGGGCTTGACGCCGTGGGCGTCGATGTAGTATCTTGCATGTTTAGTGCACTATAGCGCCGAATCTCCGGCGCGATCTCCGCGCAAACCCGAAGGCCGCGACCCTTGGATCTTTCCACGCCCGACGCTTCCGCCACCGAGTTCAAGGATCCGTTCCTCGCGGCCCTGGGCGAGCGCACGCGGGCGCTGCGGGCGCGCCGCGGGCTCACGCGCAAGGGGCTGGCGAAGGCCGCGGAGGTGTCGGAGCGGCACCTCGCGAACGTCGAGGTGGGTGTCGGCAACGCCTCGGTGCAGTTCCTGAGGCAGCTGGCGCAGGCGCTGAACTGCTCGCTCGCCGAGCTCGTCGGCGACGAGACCGCGAGCTCGCCGGAGTGGCTGATGATCCGCGAGCTGCTGCGCGGGCGCAGCGAGGCCGAGCTGCTGCAGGCGCGCGGCGCGCTGGCGGCGCTGTTCGGCGCGCCGGCGAGCCAGGCCGCGCGGCGCCAGCGCATCGCGCTGATCGGCCTGCGCGGTGCCGGCAAGAGCACGCTCGGGCGGGCGCTGGCCGACGCCTGGCGCGTGCCCTTCGTGGAGCTGAACCGCAGCATCGAGGCGCTGGCCGGCTGCACCTTGTCCGAGATCCATTCGCTGTACGGCCCGGCGGCCTACCGGCGCTACGAGAAACGCGCGATGGAAGAGACGATCCAGCGCTACCCGCGTGCGGTGATCGCCACGCCCGGCGGCATCGTCTCCGACCCTGCGACCTTCAATCTGCTGCTCGCGCACTGCTACACGGTGTGGGTGCGCGCGACGCCCGAGGAGCACATGGGCCGCGTGCTGGCGCAGGGCGACACCCGGCCGATGGCCGGCCACAACGGCAACCTCGAAGCGATGAACGACCTGCGCCGCATCCTCGAGAGTCGTGCGGCGTTCTACTCGAAGGCCGACGCGGTGTTCGACACCAGCGAAATGAGCCCCGAGGCGGCGCTGGCAGGGCTGCGCCATCAACTGCGCGACATCGCCGCCGCGGGCTGATTCGCGCCGTTTGACGAATCAGTTTGCCGATCGAGAGTAAATGCAGTATATTGCATTTTTGCAGCAAGCAATGCAGCATACTGCCTGTCACCTGGAGCTACCCATGAGCATCTCGCCCGCCCCCGTCGACTACCAAACCCACCCCGACCGCTACAGGCACTGGCGGCTGCAGTTCGAGGGGCCGGTGGCAACGCTGGTGATGGCGATCGACGAAGACGGCGGCCTGCGCGAGGGCTACAAGCTCAAGCTCAACAGCTACGACCTGGGCGTCGACATCGAGCTGAACGATGCGGTGCAGCGCATCCGCTTCGAGCACCCCGAGGTGCGCACCGTGATCGTCACCAGCGGCCTCGACCGGGTGTTCTGCTCTGGCGCGAACATCTTCATGCTGGGAAAGAGCAGCCACTCGTGGAAGGTCAACTTCTGCAAGTTCACGAACGAGACGCGCAACGGCCTCGAGGACTCCAGCCGACACTCGGGGTTGAAGTTCCTCGCCGCGGTCAACGGCGCCTGCGCCGGCGGCGGCTACGAGTTGGCCGCGGCCTGCGACGAAATCATTCTGGTCGACGACCGATCGTCGTCGGTGAGCCTGCCCGAAGTGCCGCTGCTCGGCGTGCTGCCCGGCACCGGCGGCCTGACGCGCCTGACCGACAAGCGCAGGGTGCGCCACGACCATGCCGACATCTTCTGCACCACCAGCGAAGGCATCCGTGGCAAGAAGGCCAGGGACTGGCGCCTCGTCGACGAGGTCGTGAAGACGCAGGGCTTCGCGCAGCGCGTGCAGGAGCGGGCGCGCGAACTCGCCGCGTTGAGCGACCGGCCGGCCGATGCGAAGGGCGTGGCGCTGACGCCGCTGAACAAGACCGTTGCTGCCGATGCGATCAGCTACGGTCACGTGTCCGTTGCGATCGACCGCGCCGGCCGCAGTGCGACGCTGACCGTGAAGGCGCCGAGCGGCGCGCAGCCGAGCGACGTGACCGGGATCGAGGCCGCGGGATCGAACTGGTACCCGCTGCAGATGGCGCGCGAGCTCGAGGACGCGATCCTGCACCTGCGCACCAACGAGCTCGAAATCGGCACCTGGCTGCTGAAGACGCAAGGCGCGGTCGCCGACGTACTCGCGATGGACGCGACGCTCGGCAAGCACGCGTCGCACTGGTTCGTGCGCGAAACCACCGGCCTGCTGCGCCGCACGCTCGCGCGGCTCGACGTGTCGTCGCGTTCGCTGTTCGCGCTGATCGAGCGCGACTCCTGCTTCGCCGGCACGCTGTTCGAGATCGCGCTCGCTGCCGACCGCATCTACATGCTCGCGCTGCCCGACGAGCCGGACACCGCCCCGAAGATCGCGCTGTCTTCGATGAACTTCGGCACCTTCCCGATGGTGAGCCACGAAACCCGCCTGCAGCGCCGCTTCTACAGCGACGCCGCCGAGCTCGGCGCGGCGCAGGCCACGATCGGCACGCAGCTCCACGCCGACGAAGCGCTCGCGCTCGGCCTCGTCACCTCGGCGCCCGACGACATCGACTGGCCCGACGAAGTGCGCATCGCGATCGAGGAGCGCGCCAGCATGTCGCCCGACGCGCTCACCGGCATGGAAGCGAACCTGCGCTTCGCCGGCAAGGAGACGATGGAGACGCGCATCTTCGGCCGCCTGACGGCGTGGCAGAACTGGATCTTCATTCGCCCGAATGCGGTCGGCGAGGGCGGCGCGCTGAAGGTCTACGGTACCGGCACCAAGCCGCAATTCGATCGCAACCGCGTGTGAACACAGGAACACCATGAGCACCGTCAACTACAGCGACAAGATCCCCAACAACGTCAACCTGTCGGAAGACCGCACCTTGCAGCGCGCGCTCGAGGGCTGGCTGCCGAACTACCTCGACTGGTGGCAGGACATGGGCCCGAGCGGCTCGCACGGCTTCGACGTCTATCTGCGCACCGCCACCAGCACCACGCCCGACGGCTGGGCCACGTTCGGTCACGTGAAGATGCCGGACTACCGCTGGGGCATCTTCCTCGCCGCACAGGACGCCGAGCGCAAGGTCAACTTCGGCGAGCACAAGGGTGAGGCGGTCTGGCAGGACGTGCCCGGCGAACACCGCGCGAACCTGCGCCGCATCATCGTGACGCAGGGCGACACCGAGCCGGCGTCGGTCGAGCAGCAGCGCCACCTGGGCAACACCGCGCCGAGCCAGTACGACCTGCGCAACCTCTTTCAAGTGAACGTCGAAGAAGGCCGGCATCTGTGGGCGATGGTCTACCTGCTGCACAAGCACTTCGGCCGCGACGGCCGCGAAGAAGCCGAGGCGCTGCTCGAACGGCGCTCGGGCGATGCCGACAACCCGCGCATCCTCGGCGCGTTCAACGAAGAGACGCCGGACTGGCTGGCGTTCTACATGTTCACCTACTTCACCGATCGCGACGGCAAGTTCCAGCTCAACGCATTGGCCGAGAGCGGCTTCGACCCGCTGGCGCGCACGACCAGGTTCATGCTGACCGAAGAGGCGCACCACATGTTCGTCGGCGAGAGCGGCGTCTCGCGCGTGATCCAGCGCAGCTGCCAGGTGATGAAGGAGACCGGCATCGAGGACCCGACTGAGCTGCGCAAGCTCGGCGTGATCGACCTGCCGACGCTGCAGCGCTACCTGAACTTCCACTACAGCGTGACGATCGACCTGTTCGGTGCCGATCAGTCGAGCAACGCGGCGATCTTCTACAGCTCGGGGCTGAAGGGCCGCTACGAGGAAACCAAGCGCAGCGACGACCACTTGCTGAAGGGCGACGGCTACAAGATCCTCGAGGTGAAGGATGGCGCGCTGGTCGAGAAGGAGGTGCCGATGCTCAACGCGCTGAACGAGGTGCTGCGCGACGACTTCATCCGCGACTCGGCCGGCGGCATCGGCCGCTGGAACAAGGTCATCGAGAAGGCCGGGCTGGCGTTCCGCCTGACCTTGCCGCACAAGGCCTTCAACCGCCACATCGGAACGTTTGCCGGCATTCGCGTGAGCCCGGACGGCCGCGCGATCAGCGAGAGCGAATGGGCGCTGAACGTGAACCAGTGGCTCGCCACCAAAGAAGACCGTGCGTACGTGGCCTCGCTGATGGGCCGCGTCGTCGAGACCGGCAAGTATGCGAACTGGATCGCGCCGCCGCCGATCGGCATCAACAAGCAGCCGATCGATTTCGAGTACATCCGCTTCAACTGACCGAGCGCATCATCCGCCCATGAGCGTCGCCGACGTCGTGCTGGTCAAGCAGCACCTGATCGACCCCGAGGTCTGCATCCGCTGCAACACCTGCGAAGAGACCTGCCCGGTCGATGCGATCACGCACGACGACCGCAACTACGTCGTCAACGCCGAGGTCTGCAACGCCTGCGGCGCCTGCCTCGGGCCGTGCCCGACCGGCAGCATCGACCACTGGCGCGTCGTCGATCGCAGCAAGGTCTTCACGCTCGTCGAGCAGTTCGGCTGGGACGAACTGCCCACCGTCGAGGAGGCCGGCGCGACCACCTCCGACGACTCGCTCGCGACCTTGGTCGGCGCCGAGGCGCCAGCGCAGGTCAACGCCGCAGTGTCGCCGTCGTCGACCCGGCCGCCGCACTCGGCCGCCACGCCGCAGACGAATCTGCACGGCGTCAAGAACCCGATCACCGCCACCGTCGTCGGCAACCTGCGCCTGACCGCCGAGAGTGACGACGCAAGCGGCGCGAGCGCCGACGTTCGCCACATCGTGCTCGACTTCGGCTCACTGCCGTTCCCGGTGCTCGAGGGCCAGGCGATCGGCGTCATCGCGCCGGGCGCTGACGCGAACGGCCGCGCCCACCACCCGCGCATGTACTCGGTCGCGAGCCCGCGCACCGGCGAGCGCGAGGGCTACAACAACCTGTCGCTGACCGTGAAGCGCATGACCGAGGGCGACGACGGCCAGCCCTTCCGCGGCGTGTGCTCGAACCACGTCTGCGATCTGAAAAAGGGCGACACGGTACAGGTCACCGGCCCGTTCGGCGCGAGCTTCCTGATGCCGAACCACGCCGGCTCGAACCTGCTGATGATCTGCACCGGCACCGGCTCGGCGCCGATGCGCGCGATGACCGAGCAGCGCCGCCGCCTGCGGGCCGCCGGCACGCCGCTGCCGGGCAAGCTGATGCTGTTCTTCGGCGCGCGCCGCGCCGAAGAGCTGCCGTACTTCGGCCCGCTGACCAAGCTGCCGGCCGACTTCATCGACACCTGCCTGGCATTCTCGCGCGTGCCCGGGCAACCGCGCAGCTACGTGCAGGACCGGCTGCGCGAGCGCGCCGCCGACGTTGCCGAGCTGCTGCGCGGCGACACCTTCGTCTACCTCTGCGGCTTGAAGGGCATGGAGGCCGGCGTGCTCGAGGCGCTGCAGGCGGCGTGCGCGTCGGCCGGCATCGATTGGCCGGCGCTGCACCAGCGGCTCGTCGACGAGGGCCGCTTCCACGTCGAGACCTACTGAGCGCCCCCGAGGACGCCGCCTCGCGGCGCCCGTCCCCCGCGGGGATCAGGGAAAGCGGCGGAGCCACATTTCCCTGCGACACCGCGCCGGGCTCGGCCCCGGCGCGTGCCGCTCAGCGGTGGTGGTAGATCGTCGTCTCGAAGTCGACGAAGCCCGGGTAGCTGGCGCAGTCCTGGAACGGCAGGATCTGCGTCGCCCAGTAGCCGCCGATGCCGCTCTGGCGGTCGATCCAGTAGAAGCAGTTCGCCAGGCCGGCCCACATCAGCGAGTTGGCCGGGCGGCCCGAGGGCGTGCGCTCGCGGTTCGTCATGAAGGTGTAGGCCCAGCCCTTGTCGATGCCGGCGAAGAACTCGCCCTTGTTCGACAGCGACGGGATCGACGTGTCCCAGCCGGTGCTCGCCAGGCCCATCGCCGACAGGCCGTCCTCGGCCATCGCGGCGACGGTCTCGCTCTTGAGCACGCGCCCGTTCGGCCCGGCGCCGTCGTTCAGGATCATGCGGATGAACTTCATGTACTCGCCCACAGTGGCGTACAGGCCGTGGCCGCCGCAGTCCATCTCGGGCGGCTGCGGCAGCACCAGGTCGGGCAGCGGCGTGAGCTTGCCGTCGGCGGCGCGGTCGTGGATCGTGGCGCGGCGCGCCTTCATCGAATCGCTCATCGTGAAGCCGATGTCGGTCATGCCCAGCGGCTCGAAGACGCGCTCCTTCATCACCTCGCCCAGCCGCTTGCCGCGCTGCTGCTCGACGATGCGGCCGAGCCAGTCGACGTTGACGCCGTAGGTCCAGCGTTCCCCCGGGTCGTGCAGCAGCACGGTGCGGATCGACGCGAAGCTGCAGGACACGACCGTCGGGATGTTCTTCGCGGTGCGGTATTTCAGGTCGTCGGCGCTGAAGAATTCGTAGCACAGGCCGGACGTGTGCAGCATCAGGTCGTTGACCGTGATCTCGCGCTTCGGCGGCCGGGTCTTGGGCTGGCCGGCGGCGTCGAAGCCGTCGAGCACCTGCAGTTCGGCGATCTCGGGCACATACTTCCTGGCCGGGTCGGCGAGGCCGATCTTGCCCTCCTCGACCAGCTGCATGATGCAGGTGCCGGCCAGCGCCTTGGTGGTCGAGAAGATCGCGAACACCGAGTCGGTGGTCATCGGGCTCGCCTTGCCCAGTTCGCGGCTGCCGGAAGCGCCTTCGTAGAAATTGCCGTTGCGGTCGGTGGCCATCGCCACCACGCCGGGTGCGCCGCCATGGCGATGCACGGTCTGGTCGAGCACCGCGTCGAGCGCGGTCTTCAGCTTCGGTTGGGTCATGTCTGTCTCCGAATGGCGGGCGACTGCCGTGGTCACGCTCGCGCCGGGCCGCCCTGGCCGGCCAGCGAACCTTGTTGAATCTAGGCCAGCGGGCAGGCGGAATCAAACCGGCGCCGATTGCGCCGCCAGGTGTCGCGATTCGGAACGGCCGCGACGCCCGCCGCCGGGGCCGCCGGCGTCAGGCCTGGTAGGTCCTGATCACCGCCGCGTCGTCGAGCTCGCCCCAGCCGCGCGCCACCGTGTCGCGCAGCCGCGCCAGCGCCGCGTCGCCGAGCGGCGTCGCGTGGGCGACGCTCGCGGCGAGCGCGGTCGCCAGCCCCAGGTCCTTGGTCAGGATGTGCGCGGCGGCGCGCGCCGGCGTGTAGTCCTCGTCCAGCGCGCGCGCCATCCGGTCCTCGAAGATCCACGACGCGCCGCTCGACGCGCGGATCAGCTCGTAGGTCGCGCGCGGGTCCAGCCCGAGCTTCGCGCTCAGCGCGAGTGCCTCGGCGCCGGCCACCAGGTTGATGCCGGCGAGCAGGTTGTTGACGAGCTTGGCCTTGGCCGCGTCGCCGACCGCCGCGCCGACGACGAAGCGCTTCGCCGCCAGTTCGGCCAGCAGCGCCTGCCACGGCGCGAGTGTCGCGGCCGGTGCCGCCAGCATCATGCTGATCGCGCCGGCGCGCGCCCGTGCCGGGCCGCCTGAGATCGGCGCGTCGATCAGCGCGATGCCGTGTTCCGCCAGCCGCGCCGCGAAGCGCTGGGTGTCCGGCGGCGCGATCGTCGAGCACAGGGCCACGGTGCGCGCGCCGTCGCGCGCATGCACCACGCCATCGGCGCCGAACAGCACCGCGTCGATCTGCGGCGCGTCGACCACGACCACGAAGACGATCGCGCACTGCGCGGCCAACGCCTGCGGCGAGTCGCACACGGTGAGGCCGGTGGCGCGCGCCTCGGCCTCGGCCTGCGGCCGCAGGTCGCGCGCGCACACGGCGTGGCTGCGCGCGCGCAGGTTGAGCGCCATCGCCATGCCCATCGCGCCGACACCGATGACGCCGATCGCCGCGTCGGCGGTCGGGGCGCTGCGATCTCGCGTGGACAACGGCATGGCGGGCTCCTCGGCTGGATCGGTCCGGCACCGTGCACAGGCCTTGTGCGGAATGCGGGCCGGATTCCTCGCGGCGGTGCGTCCGGCCCGAGTTTAGGGGCGGCGCCTGCGGGTTTGTACTGGCACGTGGATTGCATGCAGTCCCGCCGAAGGTCAACGGCGACCTTCTCGAGCCTCGATCGATCCGGCCAGCGGCGGCCGGGTCCACGCGCGCCAGCGCGACCGCCGGCCGGCCCCTGCGGGCCACCCCTCCGAGCCCCTGCGGCCCGGATGCTCCTCGGCTCACAGAACCCAGTGTCTGCGCGTGCGCACCGGCTCCGGTGCGTGCGGCGCAGGCCCCACCCGATCTTCCGTTTCTTCAGCTTCCACGAGAACCGCCATGAACCCGAACACCGCTCCGACACCGCGTATCGACCTCGCCCGCCGCAGCCTGATCAAGGCTGCCGCGGCCACCAGCGCCGCCGGCCTCGTGCCGGGGCTGCACACGGCCGTGTACGCGCAGGGCTCCGACCAGCCCGAGAAGGAAGAGGTCAAGATCGGCTTCATCCCGCTGACCGACTGCGCGTCGGTTGTGATGGCCTCGGTGCTGGGCTTCGACAAGAAGTACGGCGTCAGGATCGTGCCGAGCAAGGAGGCCTCGTGGGCCGGCGTGCGCGACAAGCTCGTCAACGGCGAGCTCGACATGGCGCACGTGCTGTACGGCCTGATCTACGGCGTGCACCTCGGCACCGCCGGCCCGAAGAAGGACATGGCCGTGCTGATGAACCTGAATAACAACGGCCAGGCGATCACCTTGTCGAAAGCGCTGGCCGACAAGGGCGCGGTCGACGGGCCCTCGCTCGCGAGGACGATGGCGAAGGACAAGCGCGAGTACACCTTCGCCGGCACCTTCCCGACCGGGACGCACGCGATGTGGCTGCACTACTGGCTCGCCGCGTCGGGCATCAACCCCTTGAGCGGCGCGAAGCTGATCACGGTGCCGCCGCCGCAGATGGTGGCGAACATGCGCGTCGGCAACATGGACGGCTTCTGCGTCGGCGAGCCGTGGAACCAGCGCGCGATCATGGACGGCGTCGGCGTC
>JANXZN010000017.1 GCA_025355545.1 Rhizobacter sp. | reverse complement strand
TGGCCGGTGCCGCTCGAATAGGCGCCGAGCAGCGCGCGGTCGCACAGCAGGTTGATGCGGCGCGGCACGCCGCGCGAGAGCTGGTGCACGCGCTGCATCGCCTTCGCGTCGAACGGCATCGCCACCGTCATGCCGGCCACCGACAGGCGGTGCCGGATGTAGCGCTCGGTCTCGTCCTCGGTCAGCGCGCCCAGGTGGTAGCGCGCGATCACGCGCTGCGCGAGCTGCTCGAGCTCGGGCCTGGCGAGCAGGTCGCGCAGCTCGGGCTGGCCGATCAGGATGATCTGCAGCAGCTTGCGCTCGTTGGTCTCGAGGTTGGTCAGCAGGCGCAACTGCTCGAGCACGTCGGCCGAGAGCATCTGGGCCTCGTCGATGATCAGCACGTTGTTCTGGCCGACCGCGTGCGTCTTCAGCAGGAACTCGTTGAGCGGGTCTAGGTAGTCCTTGACGGTGGGCTCGCCGTGCGCGGCCCGCGGCGGCGGGATGCCGAACTCCTCGCACACCGACTGCAGCAGCTCGATCACCGTGAGCTTGGGGTTGAAGATGTAGGCGACGTTGGTGCGGCGCGGGATCTGCTCGAGGAAGCAGCGGCACACGGTGGTCTTGCCGGCGCCGATCTCGCCGCTGAGCAGCACGAAGCCGCCGCCGCCTTTGACGCCGTACAGCAGATGCGCCAGCGCCTCGCGGTGGCGCTCGCTCATGAACAGGTAGCGCGGGTCGGGGGCGATCGAGAACGGCTCGTGCTTCAGACCGAAAAAGGGCGCGTACATGGGGGCGGAGAATACCGCGCCGCGCGCTGCGTCAGCTCGGTCACAATCCCGGCCAACCGAAACGCGCAGCGAGCGAGACCATGATCACCGTCCACCACCTGAACAACTCCCGTTCGCAGCGCGTGCTGTGGCTGCTCGAAGAGCTGGGCGTGCCGTACGAGATCCAGAAGTACCAGCGCGACCCCAAGACGATGCTCGCGCCGGCCTCGCTGATGAAGGTGCACCCGCTGGGCAAGTCGCCGGTGATCACCGACGGCGACGCGACGGTGGCCGAAACCGGCGCGATCGTCGAATACCTGCTCGAGCGCTACGGCAACGGCCGCCTCGTGCCGGCGCCGGGCTCGCCGCAGCGGCTGCGCTGGACCTACTGGCTGCACTTCGCCGAGGGCTCGGCGATGCCGCCGCTGCTGCTGAAACTGATCTTCGAGCGCATCAAGGTGACGCCGATGCCGTTCTTCGCCAAGCCGGTCGCGTGCGGCCTCGCGAACAAGGTGCTGGCCGCGATGGTCGAGCCGAACCTGAAGCGTCAGCTCGACTTCATGGAAGCCGAACTCGGCAAGAGCGAGTGGTTCGCCGGCAACGAGTTCAGCGCCGCCGACATCCAGATGAGCTTCCCGGTCGAGGCCGCCGCGCAGCGCGCCGGGCTCGACGCGAGCCGGCCGAAGCTGATGGCGTTCCTGAAGCGCATCCACGCGCGCTCTGCCTACAAGCGCGCGCTGGAGCGCGGCGGGCCGTACAGCTTCGCGAACGACTGACGCCCGTTTTGCGTGGGCGCGCCGGCGCTCACGGCGCGCATCGGCGCTGACGCCTCAGGGGCGGGATTCAAGCCCACACTTGGGCGACGGGTCGGCAACTTGGGTGCACTTCTCGAACGCGCCCGGCTTCACGGAGCCGTTGGTGTTGATGAACGGCGCGAAGCACTCCTGGCTCTGCGCGTATTGGCGTCGCAAGCTGGCGCAGTCGGAGGTGTCGCCCCGCGCGCTGGCCGGTGCTGCTGCCGACGCGGGTTGTGCGCTGCCGGTCGAAGCGGCCCGCTCGCCGCGCGCTCCGACGGGCGCCTCGGCGGCGCCCTTCGCCGCCTGCTCCCGCTCTCGCGCCGCCCGGGCTTCGGCCTAGGCGCGCTGCTGCGGGCTGACTTCGAACAGGCGCGAATCGACGCGTTTGGCACTGTGCCTGTACTTCTGCGGCACGACATCGGAGAGGTGCGTGCGCCCCGATTCGTCGACCCACTGGTAGATGTCGGTCGCCTGCGCGAGCGAGAGCCAGAGAACGCCGGCGAGGACGACAGTGCGCTTCATCATCATCATCATCATCATGGACCTGCCATGACGGCACTATAGAACCAAACAAAGCGTGATGCCGGCGCGACCGAATCGTCGGCCGCCGGTGCGCTGCCTGCCTAGCGCGCGCCCATCCGGTCGGGCAGGATGCGGGCGCCGTCGGGCTGCGACTGGCTCGGCACCGGCCGGGCGCGAATCGCGGCTTCGCGCTCGCGCATCACGTCGGCCATCGTGCGCTTGACCGGCACGTCAACGTCGGCGGCGGCCAGCGTGCGCGGCTGGTCCGTACCTTGCGGCGCGATCTGCGTCGCCTGCGGGCAGGGCGAGGCCTGGTAGACGAGCCGGCCGTCGATGCGGCAACGCTGCATCGCGTGCGCCTGGGTGCACAGCAGCAGCGCGGCCCAGACCAGCACGCGGGTGGGTCGGGCGAACAGGGGCGAGGCGTGGGGGGCGGTGGTGGTGTTCATGCCCAAAGTCTAGAAAGCCCGGGGGCGCGGCGGTGCGCCGGCGCCGGTAACAGATTGCGCCGGCTGCGCAGCATGTCACGCGCCGCGTCAGGTTCGCCAGACGCGCGGCGTGCAGGCCGCCAGTTGCCAGGCGATCTGGCGCCAGGCGGCCCAGGCGCGCGTCAGCAGCGCCATCGCCGGTTCGACGCACGGCGCCAGCACGCGCAGCACGACCGCGCCGTCGTGCACCGCGGTGGCGCCGGCGCTGGAGCGCAGCGCGTCGCCGTCGGCGGCGTCGCGTGCGGCGTCGAGCAGGGCGTCGCGCCGTGACGCCGGCAACGCGCTGCCGGCCGCGAACCACAGCGTGGCGAGCACACGCTGGCCGGCCCAGCCGAGCGGCGAATCGAGCAGCCGCTGGTCCGAAGAGTCGATCACGCCGCGCTCGAGCCAGCGGCCGGGCAGCTCGACCGACTGCGTGAAGCGGCCGCGCTCGAAGGGCTGGCCCGACGCCGGCAGGCCGAGCGCGAGCAGGTCCCAGCCGATCATCTCGGCGCCGGGGCCGAGCTCGAAGCGCATCCGGTTTTCGGCGATGCAGCCGCTGTAGGCGATCGTCTCCAGCGGCAGCCATTCGAGGCGCGCATCGGCTTCGAGCGTGGCGTGCAGCTGTTGCACCGCGGCGGCCCCGGCGCTGCGATAGAAGCGGGTCGCGCCGGGGGTCGTGATCAGTGCATGCGCGCCGGGTGCGACCGTGATCGAGATCTCGAGCGCATCGCCACCGACCAGCCCGCCGGGCGGGTGCACCAGCACGTTGTGGCAGACCGCGGTGCCCTCCGGGTACAGGCTCGCGAGCACGCGCAGCGGGCCGTCGTGGCGGTCGTGCAGCACGGTGCGGGCCTGGCCGCGCAGTTCGTCGCGGCGGTAGGCCAGCGACAGCGCGCCGTGCCAGGCCATCAGGCGCGGTCGCGCCGCCAGAACGCCAGGTGCAGCGCGGCGATCTCGGCCTCGACCTCGGCCACCGGGCCCCAGACGCGAATGTCCTTCTGGCCGCGCGCGAAGACCTCGCGGCAGGGCAGGTCCATGGTCGGGTTCTCGGGGTGGTCGCCGGTGAGCTGGCGCAGCCGGTGCTCGGCCATGCCGTAGACGAGCCGGCCGATGTGGGCCCAGTACTGCGTGCCGGCGCACATGCAGCAGGGCTCGACCGTGGTGTACAGCGTGCAGTGCCAGAGCTCGTCGGCCGACCAGGCCTTCGCGGCCATGCGCGCGAGCACCGCCTCGGCGTGGTTGACGCTGTCGATGTTGCCCTGCTCGGCCAGCACCGTCTCGTGATCGGGCCCGACCAGCAGCGCGCCGAACGGGTGGTGGCCAGCCTCGAGCGCGCGCCGCGCGATCGCGTTGGCGCCGCGCAGGTGGCGCTGCATCTGCTGCGGCGTCGGCTGCTGGCCCGGCGGCGCCGACCATGGTCCATCGTAGGTTTCAGTCACCCTGGGTTCCCCGATGCGCCCAACAGGTGGTGCGCGTCTCGATCAGCGAGAACAGCTCGTACATCGTCATCGCCATCACGCCGATCACCACCAGGCCCGCGAAGGCCAGCGGCATGCGCTGCTGCGAACCCGCAGTCTGCATCAGGTAGCCGATGCCCGAATCGCCGGCCGTCATCTCGGCCAGCACGGTGCCGACGAACGCGAGCGTGATCGCGACCTTCAGCGATGCGTAGAAATACGGCATCGAGCGCGGCAGGCCGACCTTGACGAGCACGTCCCAGCGCTTCGCGCCGAGCACGCGCAGCACGTCCTCGAGCTCGGGTTCGAGCGTGGCCAGGCCGGTCGCGATGTTGACCGTGATCGGGAAGAACGAGATCAGGAACGCGGTCAGGATGCCCGGGCCCAGGCCGATGCCGAACCAGACGATCAGGATCGGCACCAGCGCCGCCTTCGGCACCGCGTTGTAGCCGACCAGCAGCGGGTAGATCGCCGCGTAGGCCAGGCGCGACGAGCCGACCAGAAACCCGAGCAGCACGCCGACGACGATCGCGATCGCGAAACCAAGCAGCGTGACCCAGAAGGTCTTCCAGGCGGCTTCGGCGATCGGTGCGGCGAACTCGCGCATCGCCTGCGCGATCGTCAGCGGGCTGGGGAAGATGTAGTCGGCGATCGCGAACACCGAGCAGACGAGTTGCCACAACAGCAGCAGCGCTGCCGCGGTGACGACCGGGGCCCAGCGCTGCATCGTGCGCGGCTTCATCGCGCCACCTCGGCCGTGGCGGTCGGTCGGGTCGCGCCGATGTGGCCGCGCAGTTCGTGGACGAGGTCGGTGAACGCGCTCGTGTAGGTCAGTTCCAGGTCGCGCTGGCGCGCCAGGTCGATCTCGCGCCGCAGCACGAAGCGCCCCGGGCTGCGGCTCATCACGTAGACCGTGTCGGCCAGGAACACGCTCTCGCGCAGGTCGTGCGTGACCAGGATGACGTTGAAGCGCTGCGCTTCCCACAGGTCGCGCAGCGTGCACCAGAGTTCCTCGCGCGTGAACGCATCGAGCGCGCCGAAGGGCTCGTCGAGCAGCAGCATCTTCGGCTCGTGGATCAGCGCACGGCAGATCGACGCACGCTGCTGCATGCCGCCCGAAAGCTGGTGCGGCAGCTTGTCCTCGTAGCCTGCCAGGCCGACCGTTTGCAGCAGACGGATCGCGCGCTCGCGGTACTCGGCGTGCCGCGCCTTGAACCGAGATCGATGCGGCTCGACGATCTCGAGCGGCAGCAGCACGTTGTCGACCGTGCTGCGCCACGGCAGCAGCGACGGCGCCTGGAACGGCATGCCGCTGATCTTCAGCGGCCCGGTGACCGGCGCGCCGCCGATGCGGATCGAGCCGCGGCTGGGCATGCGCAGCCCGGTGGCGAGCTTCATGAAGGTCGACTTGCCGCAGCCCGACGGGCCGACGATCGCGATGAACTCGCCTTCGCCGGCCTGCAGCGAGATGTCCTCGACCGCGAACTTTTCCTGCGCCAGCGCTTCGTCGTTGTACGCCAGCCAGACCTTCTCGAAGTCGACAAAAGGCGGCCGGGACACCGTCACCTCTTCGCAGCCGCGAAGATGTTGCGCTCGGTCGCGCTCGGCAGGAAGGCGCCGTTCCACACCGCGTCGGGCTTGACGCGCTCCTTGGTGCCGAACGCGTCCGACACCTGGCTCGCCATCAGGCTCAGGCGCGGCCCGAGCGCCATGCCGAAGCCCTCGGCGCGCGCATCGGGGGTCAGCACGGTGGCGTCGAGCGCGAGCTTCAGACGGCGCTCTTCAAGGGCCACATCGATGATGCCGTCGCGCCCCTTCACGGTGGCCATGCTGCCCTTCGGGTCGGCGATCACGTCGCGCATGCCCTTCGTGAACGCGCGCAGGAAGGCCTTCACGGCCTCCGGGTTCTTCTTCAGAAAATCTTCGCCGACGATGATCGCGTTGCCGTACAGCTTCACGCCGTAGCTCGGGTACGGCAGGACCACGACGTCGTCGGCCTTCACGCCGCGCGCCTCGATGTTCAGCAGCGAGGTGAACGAGAAGCCGGTGATCGCGTCGACATCGCCGCGCACCAGCATGGTCTCGCGCAGCGGCGGGTCCATCGCGGTCCACGCAACGTTGGTGATGCCGTTGGCCTTCGCGAAGATCGGCCAGGCCTTGCGGCCGGCGTCGAACACCGGCGCACCGAGCTTCTTGCCGTTCAGGTCGGCCGGCGTCTTGATGCCGGATTTCTTCAGCGCCAGCACCGCGGCCGGCGTGTTGTTGTAGACCATCATCACCGCGACCGGCTTGTTCGCCGCGCCCGGGTTGTTGGCGTGGAACTCCATCAGCGCGGCCAGGTCGGCGAAGCCCATGTCGTACGAGCCCGATGCCACGCGCGTGACCGCGCCGCCCGAGCCGTTGCCGGCATCGACCGTGACGTTGAGCTTCTCGGCCTTGAAGTAGCCCTTCGCGACCGGCACCAGGAACAGCGCGGCCGGCCCTTCGAAGCGCCAGTCGAGCTGGAACTTGATGGGCGTGTCCTGGGCGCGGGCGGGCAGGGCGATCAGCAGCGTCGCGGTGAGGGCGCCGGCCAGGGCACGGCGGGTGAGATTCAACGGCGTCATCGGGCGGTCTCCGGAACAGTCATGTCGACAGGACATGCAAATTCTGTGCGCGGAGCGCGCGACTATCCATCAGGACAAGAGTGAAGCGGGCGCGGCCGGCCCTCGCGTGAATCACCGCATCGGCGCGGCGCGGCTAGGGCGCGACCTTCCCGATGAACGTCCCCCAATTGGCCAGCAGGGTGCGCGCCCGACCCGGGATGTATTCGTTGGCGAACCAGATCGTCCCGTCGGCGTCGGCCACAGCGGCGGAATAGTCGCCCCAGCGGCCGGCGCGACCGCCGCCGAAGATGGGATAGCCGGAGAAGCCGTCGTCGGGCGCTGCGCCGAGCGCCACCAACTTGATCGAACCGGCGCCCTTGACAGCGTCGATCGGCACGTACGCCACGCTCGGGTACTCCGACGCGCCCGCCAGGGTGAACGACATCACGCCCTTGCCGTTCTTGTTCACCCCCACCGACGGATACACCAGGCCGTTGTCGCTGAGCGCGACGTAGCCTTGCTTGACGACCGAGCCGCCGAGCGCAGCGCCGCTCCAGGCCGGCGCGACGACGAAGTACGCGGCGCCCGACTGCACCGTGCCGTTGGCCGGCTTGACGACGGTGTTCAGCGACGACCACAGCTTGCCGTCGGCCCAGGTGACCTGCTGCATGCGGTCGTCGTTCGCGGCGATCAGCGGCAACGGCTGTGCGCCGGCGTTGCCGAACGCGCCGGACTTGATCAGGTCGCCCAGCGGCGCCGCGCCGGGCTTTTGCTGGATGTCGGGCGGCTGACCGTAGACCTGACTCGCCAGCACCGCGCTTTGCAGCGTGACGCTCGGGGTCGGGTCGTCGAGCGATCTGGTGTTCGTCAGCGCCCAGACCGCAATGCGGTTGTCGAGCGTGCCGTTGAAGTCGAGCGCGCTGAGGAAATACTCGGTGCCGTTGTTCGCGCTCTCATGCAAGCCGCCCTGCGCAGTGATGGCGGGCTGCAAGGTGTACGCCGGCCCTTCCGCCAGCGGCAGCCCGCTGAACATCACGACCGGCCCGACGCTGCCGGCGGCGAGCTTGGCCTTCGAGATCGCGTACACCTGGGCGCCGTTGAAGCCGCGCTGGAACAGCGGGAACTCGTTGGTCGTGATGTAGATGCCGTACTTGTCGGCGCCGATCAGCGGCTGGTCGCCCAGGCACGGGCAGCCGGCATGCTCTGGGGTGCCGGTGACGTTGGTCGAGTCGATGCTGAACAGGTACCAGGCGCCGGTCGGGTCACCTGTCACGCTGACCGCCAGTTGCACCGACGAGTGGCCCTGGAAGGCGCCGCTGTCCGGGTCCTGGTCGATCTCGAGCAGCGTGACGAACCAGCGCTGCGTATCGATGTCGAAGTAGGCCTTCGGGTCGGACGTGAACGGGCCGAACTTGCCGGTCGTGCGGTTGATGGCCGGCAGCAGGTTGAAGAACTCGTTGAGCCCGACCGTCGGGCTGGCGGTGCTGCCGTCGGTGCGGCGCACGCGGATCGCGGTGTTGACGGCCTCGACGATGTAGTGGTTACCAACCGCCAGCGCCTGGTCGGGCGGTTCGAGGCTGAACTGGTTGCCACCGCTGGCCAGGCGCTGGTCAAGGTGCGTCAGGCCGTCGAAGCCGGCGCCCACCTGGTAGCCGGCGAGCACGCTGTCGGCCGGCGTCGGCACGTGGCTGGCCGGCACGCGCGACGGGCTGATCGCGCCCTTGGCCAGGCGCTCGAAGCCCGCATCGAATTCCGGCCCGCGGTGCGTTTCCGGGCCGAGGCCGCCGCCAGCCGTGGACGCGGCCGCGGACAGCGTCGTGGTGCCCCGAAAGGTGAGCTGTTGCTGCGCCGGGGCGGCGAGCGCACCCTGTACGGCGACGAAGACAAGCCCCAGCAGGGCACATTGAAAGCGTTGCATCGAGGCCTCCGGACTGAACATCGGGAGGCCTACTATCCTCGACAAAGACGCGCAGCGTCAATGGCGCAGGCGCGCTGGCGGGCGAGGCCCCCGCGAACCGGTGGTTCAATCGCGCTGGAGCAGCTCGAACAGCGTGCGTGCGACCACCTTGGTCGCGCGCCGCAGGTCCTCGAGCAGCAGGTGTTCGTCGGCGCGCTTCGCGTTCGATTCGAACACCGTGCGCGGCCCGGCGCCGTAGATCGCGGCCGGGATGCCGGCCTCGCCGTACAGGCGCACGTCGGTGTACAGCGGCGTGCCCGAGGTCGGGATTGGTTCGCCGAACACCGCCTCGCCGTGCTTGCGCAGCGCCTCGACCAGCGGCCGGTTGCCGGGCAGCGGCTGCAGCGCATTGGCCAGTAGCAGGCGCCTGATCTCGACCGTGATGCCGGGGCTGGCTGCCGCGGCCTCGGCGATCACGCGACGGATCGTCGCCTCGACCTCGGCCGGGTTCTCCTCGGGGATCATGCGCCGGTCGAGCTTGAATACGACCTTGCCGGGCACGACGTTGGTGTGGGTGCCGCCCTCGATGCGGCCGACGTTCAGGTACGGGTGCGTGATGCCCGCGACCTTCGACGTGACCTGCCTGTACAGGCGGTTCTGGTCGTACAGCGCGCTCAGGATCGCGACCGCGCCCTGCAGCGCGTCGACGCCGGTGTCGGGGATCGCCGCGTGGGCCATCCTGCCGTGCACCGTCACCTCCATCTGCAGGCAGCCGTTGTGCGCCGTGACGACCTGGTAGCTGAAGCCGGCCGCGAGCAGCAGGTCGGGCCTGGTCAGCCTGTTTCTGAGCAGCCAGCCGGGGCCGAGTTCGCCGCCGAACTCCTCGTCGTAGGTGAAGTGCAGTTCGACCGCGCCCTTCAACTGCGACTTCAGGGTCTCGATCGCGCGCACCGCAAAGGTGTAGGTCGCGAAGTCGCTCTTGCTGACCGCCGATGCACGCCCATAGAGCTTGCCGTCGTCGACCTCGCCGCCGTACGGGTCGTGCGTCCAGCCTGCACCAGGTGGGACGACGTCGCCGTGCGCGTTCAGCGCGATCGTGCGGCCGCCGGTGGCATAGGGGCGCCGCACGATCAGGTTGGTCAGCGTCGTCAGGCCGTAGGCCTTGACCTCGGCGTCGGGCACCGCGTGCTGCTCGACTTCGAAGCCGAAGTCGAGCAGCAACTCGGCCGTGCGCTCGGCGTGCGGCGCGTTGTTGCCGGGTGGCGTGTCGGTGGGCACCTGCACCAGGGCTTGCAGGAAGCTCACTTCCTCGTCGAAGTGAGCGTCGATCCAGGCGTCGAGTTGTTCGTAGGCAGTCATTCGAGGGGTCTCAATCGGTCGCGCTCGCGAGCTGGTTCAGCAAGTGCATGAACGCATCGACCGCGAGCTGCATGTCGTCGCTGGTGCTCGACTCGAGCGGGTTGTGGCTGATGCCGGCGTTCTGGCCGCGCACGAACAGCATCGCCTGCGGCATCGCCTCGTGCAGCTTCATCGCGTCGTGGCCGGCGCCGCTGGGCATGCGGAACACCGGCAGACCGGCCGCCTCGACGGCGCGTTCCCAGCGCTGCTGCCACGCGGGCGCGCTCGGTGCGGCGGCGGCGCGCATCGTCTCCTCGATCGAATGATTCAGCCCGCGGCGTTCGCAGATGCGCGCGAGCTCGGCGAGCACGTCGGCGGCGCAGGCGTCGCGCACCTCGTTGGTCGTCGCGCGGATGTCGAGCGTGAACTGGCAGCGGCCGGGCACGACATTGGTCGAGCCGTTCGGCACGCTCAGCATGCCCATCGTGCCGACCAGGTTCGGTGTTGCGGCGGCGCGCTTTTCGAGGAACAGCGCGAGCTCCGCGACCGCGACCGCGGCGTCGCGCCGGCTGTCCATCGGGGTGGTGCCGGCGTGGCTGGCCATGCCGGTCACCTCGCCCAGGTAACGCACGCCGCCGTTGATCGAGGTGACCACGCCGAGCGGCAGGTCGAGCGCGTTCAGCACCGGGCCCTGCTCGATGTGGACTTCGACGAAGCCCCGGTAGTCGGCCGCGTTGCGTTCAAGCGCGCGGATCGCCGGGAGCGTGGCCGGCAGGCCGGCGTGGCGCATCGCGTTGCGCATCGTGATGCCGTCGGCGTCCTGCTGATCGAGCCAGGCCGGGTCGAAGTGGCCGGTCAGCGCGCCCGAGCCGAGGAAGGTCGCCTTGTAGCGCTGGCCTTCCTCTTCGGCGAAGCCGACGACCTCGAAGCCGCAGGGCAGGCGCCTGCCGGCGCGATGCAGTTCGCGCACGCAGATCATCGGCACGAAGATGCCCAGGCGCCCGTCGTACTTGCCGCCGTTGCGCACCGTGTCGTAGTGGCTGCCGGTGAGCAGTCGCCTTTGCGCCGGGTCGCTGCCGTGATACACGCCGACGACGTTGCCGACCGCGTCGATTCCGACCTCGTCGAAGCCGCATTCGAGCATCCACGCCTTCAGCTGCGCGGCGCAGGCGCGGTGCGCGTCGGTCAGGTAGGTGACCGTCAGCTCGCCGCGCTCCGCGTAGCCGGGGTCGGTGTGGGTGGCGAGCAGCTCGGCGCAGTCCCAGGCCTGCTGGCCCTGCGTGGGGATCGCGCCGAACTTGTCGTTCAGCCGGATCTCGGCGATGCGGTGGATGTTGCGGATGCACTCGGCGAGTTCGAAGTCCGGGTGGTTCGCGACGCGGCGTTCGAAGGTCTTGATGATCTCGCGCCGGTGCAGCCCCGTGCCGCGCGGGCCGCGCACCGCGAGCGTGAAGGGCCAGCCGAACCTGGCGTTGTAGGCGGCGTTGAGTTCGTGCAACCGCGCGAACTCGGCGGGCGTGCAGTCCGCCAGGCCGGCCCTGCCTTGCTCGGCGGTCGACTCGGCGGTCAGCGGGTTCGCCACCATCGCCGGTCCGGCGAGCTCGGGGTGGGCGCGGATCAGCGCGAGCTGCGCGTCGCGCCCGGCCTCGCGCAGCACCGTCACGAGCGCGTGCTTGAGCTGCGCGAGCGAGACGAACGGGCGCTTCGCGGCAGCCGTTGCGGCGAGCCACGGCGAGTGTTCGTAGACACCGTCCAGCAGCGTCGCGAATTCGGCGGGCGTGGCGCGGTTGAGTCGGTCCAGCGTCGTCTCTGGTATCGAGGGCGAGGCCATGAATGAAGATCTCCGGGAGGGCGGGTGCGGGCTCAGACGGCCGGGTGCGTGGCGGCCCAGTGGCGCGCGATGTCGATGCGGCGACAGATCCAGACGCGCTCGTGTTGCTGCACATGATCGAGGAAACGCTGCAGCGCCTTGAAACGCCCGGGCTTGCCGAGGATGCGGCCGTGCATGCCGATGCTCAGCATCTTCGGGGCCTCGTCGCCTTCGGCGTAGAGCACGTCGAATGCGTCCTTCAGGTAAGCGAAGAAATGATCGCCGGTGTTGAAGCCCTGCGGCGACGCGAAGCGCATGTCGTTGGTGTCGAGCGTGTAGGGCACGATCAGGCGCTGGATCGTCGTGCCGTCGCTCTTGGCCACCGGCATCCAGAACGGCAGGTCGTCGCCGTAGTAGTCGCTGTCGTAGGCGTAGCCGCCGTGGTCGGCGACCAGCCGCTTCGTGTTCGGGCTGTCACGGCCGGTGTACCAGCCGAGCGGCCACCGAGCCTGCGTCAGATCGCGGATGATCTGCGTGCCGAGCTCGATGTGGCGGCGCTCCTCGGCCTCGCTCATGTGCTGGTGGTGGATCCAGCGCCAGCCGTGGCAGGCGATCTCGTGGCCCAGGTCGACGCAGGCCCGGGTCAGTTCCGGGTTGCGCTGCAGCGCCATCGAGACGCCGAACACCGTGAGCGGCAGGCCGCGCTTCTCGAATTCCTTCAGGATGCGCCACGCGCCGACCCGCGAGCCGTATTCGTACATCGACTCCATCGACAAATGTCGCGTCTCGAAGGCCTGCGCGCCGATGATCTCCGACAGGAAGGTCTCCGACGATGGATCCCCGTGCAGCACGCAGTTCTCGCCGCCTTCCTCGTAGTTCAGCACGAACTGGACCGCGATCCGGGCATTGCCGGGCCATCGCGCATGCGGCGGGTTGCGGCCGTAGCCGACCAGGTCGCGCGGGTAGTCCTGGGTCATCATGCTGGTTTCTCCGCAAGCGGCCTCAGAGGCCTTCGGGCAGCAGCAGCGCACCGAGATCGGGTGTGCGCGGGTCCAGCCGCAGGTTGCGCTCGACATTCTGCAAGTGCGACTCCATCAGCCGCACCGCGGCGCGCGCATCGCGCTTCTCGAGCGCGTCGACGATCGCGACATGCTCCTCGTAGGAATGCGCGGCCGAATGCGCCGACTGGTACATCAGCGCGATCAGCGAGCAGCGCGAGACCAGGTCGCTCAGCATCTGGGCCAGCACCTCGTTGCCCAGCATGCGCGCAATCACGACGTGAAAGTCGGCCAGCAACCGGGTACGACCCGGCACGTCGGTGCGCTGCACCGCTGCGCCCTCGGCCTTCAGGTGCGCGCGCAGCTCGGCGATCTGCGCCGTGCCGAACTCGGCGGCGGCGCGCCGGATCATCGCGGCCTCGAGCATGTTGCGGGTGTCGAACACCTGCTTCGCCTCGTCGACGCTGGGCTCGGCGACGCGTGCACCGCGCGCCGGCTCGAGCGTGATCAGGTGGTCGCGGCTCAACTGCATCAGCGCCTGGCGCACCAGCGTGCGCGAGACCTTGAAGATGTCGGCGATCTTCTGCTCGGCCAGCTTGGTGCCCGGCATCAGCCGGCGCTCGATGATCGCGGTGGTGATCGAATCGGCGATGCGCTGCGTCAGGTTCTCGCTCGCCACCGGGTCGGCCGCGCGCGACGCAAGGGCGCGTGCCGGGCGGATGACTTGCAGTTTCGGGGCGGAGCGGGGCATGGGGCGGGCGAAATCGGGCTTGCGTTGCGGCTCAAAGTGTATACACTTTTATTCGTACCGCAAGCACTATTTGATCCCGCCGCCCACGCGCACCGCGCCACCGAGGACCCCATGGGAAAGCTCACCACTCACGTGCTCGACACCGCCAACGGTTGCCCGGCCGCCGGCATGGCGGTCGCGCTGTACCGGCTCGACGCCGGCGCGCCGACCTTGCTGAAGCGCATCGTGCTGAATCACGACGGCCGCGCCGACAGCCCGCTGCTGGAAGGCGCGAGCTTCGTGCCCGGCACTTACCGGCTGGTGTTCGGCGTCGCGGCGTACTTCCGCGGGCTGGGTGCGACGCTGGCCGAGCCGCCGTTTCTCGACGAGGTGCCACTGGACTTCGGCCTCTCGGCGCCAGGCTCGCACTACCACGTGCCGCTGCTGGCGAGCCCGTTCGCGTACTCGACCTACCGCGGCTCCTGATCTCGCCGGGCAGACCGGTTCAGGGTAAACGCGTATGCGATGATCCAATAGAAGTGTATACACTTTCATCGCGTCGCCGCGGAGCCCGGAGTGCCCACACCCGGTCGTGACGTTCACACCTTGCAGAGCCCGCCGTGGCAAGGGAGCGGTACAGGCCTGCTTTTTGCTGAAGCGCATCGCAGGTCTGACGACGACTCGGAGACTCACACCGCATGGAAGCGTACCTTTTCGACTGGGCGAACCTGCTGCTGCGCTGGGCCCACATCATCACCGGCATCGCCTGGATCGGCGCCTCGTTCTACTTCGTCTCGCTCGATAACAGCCTGACGCCGCCGAAGGATCGCAAGGACGTCGACAAGGGCGTCGGCGGCGAACAGTGGGGCGTGCACGGCGGCGGCTTCTACCACCACCAGAAGTACCCGGTCTCGCCGGGTTACGTGCCCGACCAGTTGCACTGGTCGATGTGGGAGAGCTACTCGACCTGGCTCACCGGCTTCGCGCTGTTCACGGTGATGTACCTGTTCAACGCCAGCACCTTCCTGATCGACAAGAGCCTGTTCGACTGGAGCCCGGCCGCGGCGGTGTGCACCGCACTCGCGTTCTTCGTCGCGTTCTGGGTGCTCTACGACACGATCTGCCGCACGCTGGGCCGCGGCAAGCACGGCGACGAGATCGTCGGCGCCTGCGTGTTCGTGCTGATCGTGTTCGCGAGCTGGCTGTCGTGCCACCTGTTCGCCGGGCGCGCCGCCTTCCTGCTGGTCGGCGCGATGATCGCGACGACGATGAGCGGCAACGTGTTCTTCTGGATCATCCCGGGCCAGCGCACGGTCGTCGCCGCGATCAAGGCCGGTCGGCCGGTCGATCCGGTGCACGGCCAGCGCGGCAAGCAGCGCAGCGTGCACAACACCTTCTTCACGCTGCCGGTGCTGTTCTCGATGATGAGCAACCACTATGGTTTCACCTTCGGCGCCAGGTACAACTGGCTGGTGCTGGTGGCGATCATGGTCGCGGGCGCGCTGATCCGCATGTCGTTCGCGCTGCGCCACGAGGCGCTGGCCTACGGCAAGCCGGTGCCGTGGCACTTCGCGGGCATCGGCACCTTGCTGTTGCTCGGCGTGATCGTCGCGACGCTGCCGGCGCCGCAAGCCGCGCAGGCCGTGGCGGCGCCGGCGAGCTTCGCCGAGGTGCAGGCCGTCGTCGCGCAGCGCTGCGTGCTGTGCCACGGCCCGGCGATGCAGAGCAAGAACATCCGCTTCGACTCGCCGGGCGAGATCACCCAGCATGCGCAGGCGATCTACCAGCAGGCCGTGGTGCTCAAGCTGATGCCGATGAACAACGCGACCCAGATCACCGACGCCGAGCGCGCGCTGATCGGGCGCTGGTTCAGCGCCGGCGCCGCGACGAAATGAAATCAGGGAGAGCCGTCATGACCATGATCGTGCCGGGCCTGCTGCCGAAGATGGGCGCGCTGGTCGAATCGGTACCGCAGTTCGTGCTCGGCAGCGCCGGGCTCGTGATGTTCGGCAGGGTGGCAGCGACCGGCATTCGCATCCTCGCGAACGTCGACTTCGAGACGAATCGCCACAACCTGTACATCGTCGCGATCGCGATCGGCGCCGGCATGATCCCGCTGGTCGCGCCGCGCTGGAGCCAGCAGATGCCGCACCCGCTGGCGCCGCTGCTCGAATCGGGGATCCTGCTGACGGCGATCGCCGCGGTCGCGCTGAACCTGTACTTCAACGGCGCAAAGGGCGGCGCGGCCGATGCCGTCGACGCCGCGAAGCTCGCCGAGGCGCACTGAGCGCGGCATGCCCACGCTGCTGATCCGCCACGCACGGCTGCTCGTCACGATGGACGCGCAGCGGCGCGAGATCGCCGACGGCGCGGTGTTCGCGCGCGACCACGTCATCGAGGCGGTCGGCCCGAGCGCCGAGCTGCCGGCCAGCGCCGACGAGGTGATCGATGCGCGCGACCAGGTCGTGATCCCCGGGCTCGTCAACACCCACCACCACATGGTCCAGACGCTGACGCGGGCGCGCGTGCAGGACCACGAGCTGTTCGGCTGGCTGCGCGGGCTGTACCCGATCTGGGCGAACCTGACGCCGGAGATGGTGAACGTCTCGACGCAGACCGCGATGGCCGAGCTGCTGCTGTCGGGCTGCACGACCAGCAGCGACCACCTCTACATCTACCCGAACGGGGTGCGTCTGGACGACAGCATCGAGGGCGCGGCCGGGATCGGCATGCGCTTCCATGCGGCGCGCGGCTCGATGAGCGTCGGCGAGAGCCAGGGCGGGCTGCCGCCCGATCGTGTGGTCGAGCGCGAGGACGCGATCCTGAAGGACACGCAGCGCGTGATCGAGTGCTGGCACAACCCGGGGCGCTTCGCGATGCAGCGCGTCGTCGTCGCGCCGTGCTCGCCGTTCTCGGTCAGTCGCGAGCTGATGCGCGACTCGGCGATCCTGGCACGCGAACACGGCGTCTCGCTGCACACCCACCTGGCCGAGAACGACTTCGATGTTGCCTACACGCGCGAGAAGTTCGGCTGCACGCCGGCCGAGTACGCGCAAGCGCTCGGCTGGGTCGGCCCCGACGTGTGGTGCGCGCACTGCGTCAAGCTCGACGCCGCCGGCATCGCGCTGTTCGCGCGCAGCGGCACCGGCGTCGCGCACTGCCCGTGCTCGAACATGCGGCTGGCCTCCGGGATCGCGCCGATCCGTGCGATGCGCGATGCCGGCGTGCCGGTCGGCATCGGCGTCGACGGTTCCGCGTCGAACGATGCCGGCCACATGCTCGGCGAGGTCCGGATGGCGATGCTGCTGCAAAGGGTGGCGCACGGCGCGGTGCAAGGGCCGTCGGCGATGACCGCGCGCGAGGCGTTGGAGATCGCGACGCTCGGCGGCGCGAAGCTGCTCGGGCGCGACGACATCGGCGCGCTCGCGGTCGGCATGGCCGCCGACATCGTGACCGTGCCGCTGAACGAGATCGGCCTGGCCGGTGCGCAGCACGACCCGCTCGCTGCACTGCTGTTCTGCCAGGTGCCGCGGGTGCAGCACAGCATCGTCAACGGCCGCGTCGTGGTGCGCGACGGGCAACTGAGCACGCTCGATCTGCCGCGCCTGATCGAGCGGCACAACGCGCTGGCGGCGCGGCTGGCGCAGGCGGCGTTCTCGACGCGCTGAAGAAAGGCCGAGGTCGCTGCGGCTGCTACGCGGTGGAGCGCAGTCACGCGCGATCTGTCAAGGGAACGGCCCGCAGCGTCTTCTTCCGCGGTGAACCGCGATCGCGCAGCCTGGTTATTGCCCCAAGCCGACGCTGGTCGGCCCGGTCCGGGCGCCGCAAAGCAAGAACCGCAGAGCCGCTCGCCGCCGTCCGAGCGGGCTCAAGGGCAGCGCACCTTCGGGTTCCAGTCGTTGAAGATGCCGTTGCGGTTGTGCTCCCACACCCACAGGTGCAACTCGTAGAAGCCCGGCACGCCGTAGCGGTTCGGGCTGCGCACGAGGTGAAACGGATGGCCGAACAGCACCGGCGGCTGCGGATGCAGCGCGTCCCAGGCGTCCTGGAACACGATGTACTCGACGCCGAGCAGCTCGAGCTTGCCGTTCTTCTGCGGCTGGTACATCAGCGCCTCCGGGCGCAGCGGGTCCAGCACCGTGTCGCCGACGAACGTGCCGTTCAGGTAATGGACTCCCATCGCGCCCTGGCCCGGCTGCGCGACGCAGTCTCCGGCCTGGTCGGGGAACTTTGCATAGCCGGCGTTGATGGCGGCCTGCACGTCGTGGAACGGCAGCGTCGCGCGCCGGACCTCGTCGATCGACGACTGGATCTTCTCGTCGGACTCGTCGGCGTCGCCGTGCGCGAAGGCCGGCGCTTGCAGCGCCAGCATCGCCGCGAGCGCGACGCCGGCCAGGGTCTTCAGGGGGTGTGTCATGGCAGTGACTCCGGGTTGCATCAGGGTTGGTAGAAGTAGGGATCGAGCACGCTCACCTCGGTGATGCGGCCGACCGGCAGCCCGTTGCGGTCGGCGACCTTGCGGATCGCCTCCGGCGCCGGCGCGTCGTAGATGCAGAAGGTGTTCTTGCGGTCGGGGGTTACGTAGGAGTGGATCCAGGTCACGCCGTGCTCGGCGTTGTTGGCGACGACCCCGGCGACGGCCTTGCGGCCGTCGTCGTTCATCGGGATCGACAGGCCGTCGGGGAAGTTGCGTTCGATCAGGTAGCGGGGCATGGAGGCTTCCTCGTCAAGGTTCGACGGCACGGCGCCGTCGATGTCGAGAATGGCCGCCGCGCGGCAGCACCGCTGCGGCAGATTTGCCTACTTTGGCGCCGGCGCTTGCCCAGATTGCCCGGATGGCGTTGCCAGGCCCGCGTGCTGCGCCGCCTGGATCGCGGCCACGCGCGAGTCGACCCCGAGCTTGGCGAATACCGCGGCCAGATGGTGGTCGACGGTACGCACCGAGCGCGACAGGCGCTGCGCGATCTCGGCATTGCGCAGGCCGCTGCACAGCAATTGCAGCACCTGCAACTCGCGGGTCGTCAGGCCGAACGGATGTTCGCGCGTCGCGTTGCGAGGCCCGCGCGCGACCCCACGCACGCCGGCCTGGTGCAGGCGCTGGCGCAGGGCTTCGGTGGCGGGCCGGGCGCCCAGACGCTCGAAGACCGAAAGCGCCTCGCGCTGCGCGTCGACATCGCCATCGGTCAGCGCGCGCGCCTCTTCATAAGGGCAGGCCAGGTCGCGCCAGGCCGCCGCCGCTTCGCGCCAGCGGCCGGCAATCTGCAACGCGTAAGGCAACGCGACGTAGTCGGGCACTTCGACCGCAACGCCCGCCCGCCACAGCCACCAGCTCAATTCGCCGACGAACCAGGGGTGGCGGTGCGCGGCGGCACGGTCAAGCTCGGCACGTGCCTCATCGATGCAGCGCTGGCGATCGCCCTCGACCCACGCGGCTTCCGCGCGCGCGGCGCGCACCGGTGCCAGGTACTGCATCAGGCCTGAGCCGAGCACCAGGTCCAGGGCTTCGTCGAGCGCGCCCCAGACGCCGGCATCGCCGCGCCGTGCCCGCAGCCGGCCGAGCGCAAGATGCGACTTGAGGTACCCGACTCGCGGTTCGAGTGCGTTGGTCAGGACCTGGTTGGCCAACTCGCCGGCATCGTTCCAGCGCCCGAGGTAGAGCCAGCACGTCGCCAGCGAGCTCTGCGGAATCGACGGGTCCATCTGCAGCTCGTTGGCGATGGCGATCGCGTCGCCGAGGTGTCGTACGGCGCGTGCGAACTGGTGCAGTTCTTCCGCGACCTCGCCGAGGTTGATGTCGGCGTTGAACACCTGGGCCTCGCGGCCGGCGGCGCGCGCCACCTGGCGGCTGCGTTCGAGCAGGGCGCAGCCGGCTTCGAAATCCAGATGGGCCAGCGCTGTGCCCTGCGAATTGAGCGCCGAGGCGAGCGTCTCGACATCGCCGAAGTGTTCGGCCAGTGCGATCGCCTGCTCGCTGGCGCGGATCGCCTCCTCGTTGTCGCTGCGCAGCATGCTGAGGTGGGCCTGGGTGCGCCAGGCGTAGGCCAGCTCGCGGCAAGGCGGCAGCGGCCGCAACAGGGCAAAGGCCCGTCGCAAGGCGTCGTCGGTTTCGGCGTTGCGGCCAATATCGACCAGCAGGTTGGTCAGCCGGCACAGGTTTTCGGCCTGCCTGGCGACCTGGCCCAGTTGCTGGCGCAGCTCGATCGCCCGTTGGCGTGCCCCGACGCCGGCCCGCGACTCGCCCACTGCCAGGCATTCCAGCGCGAACGCCTCGAGCAAGTCAGCCAGTGCGGGCGCCGGCAGCGCGTCGGCGAAGCGCAAGGCGCGCGCGTACTGCGCCTGCGCCTCGCGGCGCGCCCCGACCGCGGCGGCCTGGCGCGCGGCCACCGGCGCGAACGCGAGCACCGCGTCGCGGTCCTGCGCCGCTTCGGCATGGTGCGCCAGCCGCGCGAGGTCGATGCCGGGCATCGCGCGCAGCGCCTCTAGCGCGCGCCGGTGCAGGGCCTGCCGGCGCATGGCCGAAAGCGATCCCAGCACCGCCTGGCGCGCCAGTTCGTGGCGGAATTCCAGCGTCGTGCCGGCCTCGCGCAGCACGCCGGCGGCGAGGCACTGCTCGATCGTGGTGGCATCGGCGCCGACCACGGCGCCGAGCAGCGCGGGCTCGATGCGGAACCCGAGCACGGCGGCGGCTTCGAGCACCGAGAAAGCGGGCGGCGGCAGGCGTGCGGCGCGTGCCAGCACCGCGTCGCGCACCGTGGGCGGCACGCCCGCCGCATCGCCGATCGCGAGCAACTCGGTCGCGAAGAACGGGTTGCCGCCACTGACCCGGTGCACCGCCGCCGCATCGATCACGCGCGTTCCGGCCAGTTCGCGCACCGCCTCCGGCGACAGCGGCGCCAGAGTGATACGGGCTGCGCCGGGCAACGCGCCGAGCACGCGCCGCAGCGCGTGCGACGGACCGATCTCGTCGTCGCGGTAGCTGACCAGCAGCAGTGTGCGCGTGCGCTCGATGCGGCGGCCGAGGTAGGCGAGCAGGTCGAGCGTGGCCTCGTCGGCCCAGTGCAGGTCCTCGAACACGACGCAGCGCGCGTCGCGCGAGAGCGCGTCGAGAACGGCAGCGAAGATCTCGATGCGGCCGGCGTCGCGCGCCAGCGCGGCGCGCACGCCGGCGCCGATGTCGGCCGCCATGTCGTGCAGGGGGCCTAGCGGACGCGGCGTGTGCAGCGGATCGCAGGCCCCCCACAGCGGACGGGCTGCAGCGCAGGCGGATGATTGCGTGAACGCGCGCAGCACCGAGGTCTTGCCGATGCCGGCCTCGCCGCCGACAAACGCCACCCGGCCCGGACCGGCAAGCGCTTGCGCGAGCAACTGTGACAGCTGTTCCAGCGTGTCGTGACGTTCGAGGAGCATGACGGAAAAAAATTCAACCGCGTCCGTCGAAGTATCGCACCCTGAACCAGCATGAAAACCCGCGCAACCCGCGCTTTTAGCTGGGACATCAGGCTTGCGCAGTGCACCACCAGGAAACGCGGTCCGATCCAGCCTTTGGGTTTGCTTGTGCGACCGCCAGACGCAGGCCCACCTCAGGGCGAGGCCGTAGCGCCGGTGCCGCATTGGCGCAAACGCTCCATTGAGAACGGTGGGCGCGCGCAGTAGCGTAGGAGCCGCTCCAACCCTGCGCGGGTTTGTGCCTCTCTGTGAAGCGTCACAAGGGTGAGAGGCGCGCCTGCGCTGCCGCCGGCCCTTTGACCAGCGCCCCGGGCCGGCGAATCAGCATCACCATTCCTGCGGCCAGCAGGCAGGCGGCGCCCGCGGTGTACAGAGCGGGGCTGTAGGTCAGTAGCAGCGTGCGGGCAAAGCCGGCGCCATAGGCAGCAGTGGCGGCGCCGAGCTGATGCGCTGCAAAAACCCAGCCGAATATCAGCCCGGCCTTCTGCGGCCCGAACGCGGCACTGGCCAGCTTGACGGTCGGTGGCACGGTCGCTACCCAGTCCAGGCCATAGAACATCGCGAACAGGCCCAGGCCGTAAAACGTGAAATCGGAATGCGGCAACCAGAACAGCGACAACCCGCGCAGGCCGTAGTACCAGAACAGCAGCTTGCGGTTGTCATAACGGTCGGACAACCAGCCCGACAGGATGGTGCCGACAAAGTCGAAGGCGCCCATCATCCCTAGTACCGATGCGGCCGGCACGGCTCCCATGCCGTTGTCGCCGCACAGCGAGATGAAATGCGTCTGCACCAAGCCGTTGGTACTCAGGCCGCAGATAAAAAATGTGCCGGCGAGGATCCAGAAGGTGCGGTTGGAAGAGGCCTCGCGCAGGATCGCGAAAGGTGTGCGCCAGTTCATCGCCACAAGCGCCGCCACCGGCGCGGCGGCGGCATCGCTCGCGGTCTGGCCGTAGGGCAGCAGCCCTACATCGGACGGCCGGTTGCGCACCAACAGCAGGCACAACAACGCAATCAGAATCGCGCCCAAGAACACCGGCACCACCGCGGAGCGCCAGCCCCAGTGTTGGATCATCCAGGCCGCCAGCGGCAGGAAGGCCAGTTGTCCGGTGGCCGAACTGGCCGTCAGCATGCCGATGACCAAACCCCGGCGTCCGACAAACCAGCGGCTTGCCACCACCGCGCCCAGCACCATGGCCGTCATGCCGGTCCCAATGCCGAGCATCAGGCTCCACACGATGAACAGCTGCCACAGCTGCGATGCAAATGTGACCAGTGCCATACCCGAACCGACCAGCGCCAGGCCGATACACATCACCGCACGCAGGCCGTAACGCTCCATCAGCACCGCCGCGAAAGGGCCCATCAACCCGAACAATGCAAAACGCAGCGCCATGGCCGAAGAAATCTGCCCGGTGCTCCAGCCGAACTCCTTGCTGAGCGGCTGCATCATCGCGCCCGGCAGCCCCAGCGCGGCCGACATCGTCAGCATGGTCAGGAAGGTGACGGCGGCGACGATCCAGCCGTAGTGGATGCCGCGGCGCGCGAGCCAGGCGGAAAACGAAGTGGCGAACATGGTGTCAATGGCCCTCGTGTTCAGCCGGCGCGTCGGGGCCCAACAGCGCGAGCGACTCGTCGATCAGCGCATGCAATGCAATAACGCGTTTGGGGCCGAGCAGGGACTCCAGTTTTTGCTGCGCCTGACTCCAGTGGCGCTTCGCCTCCAGACGTTTCGCGCTGCCGGCATCGGTGATTTGCACCAGCCGGCTACGCGCATCGGTGCCGGCGCCGACCGATAGCCAACCAGCCGCGACCAGAGGCAGCAAGTTGCGACTCAGGGTCGAAGCGGTCATGCGCATGGCGGCCGCCAGGTCCACCGGGCGTACCGGACCGAGCCGCGACACATGGGCCAGGAGTGAATACTGGGTGGTTCGAATGCCACTCTGCGCGACCTGTGCGTCGTAGTGCTGATTGACGCGCCGCATAAGCTGGCGCACCTTGGAGTTGGTGCAGGTTTTGGACAAGCCGCTGTCATTCATTCATCGATTGTATATGCAATCGATGCATATGCAACTAAAACAATGAAATTCGGCACTGGCGCCAGTACAGCGACACGGTGCCGCTCCTTCAAAGGATAGTTTTGCCGATTGAGGTCAAGCCAGGACGCGCAGTGCCTGAGCGTGCATTGGTTTGGGATGCGTCATGGCGGCGATCGTGTGCGCCCTAGAATCAGTAACAAGAAAGAACGGCCACAGGTCGTGCGGGACCATGACCCTTCAGTTTTTTGAAAAGCCGATCCTGAACACGCCCTACGGGTACCCGGGCCGTTATTGGGAACTCGACACGACGGGCCAGCCGACGCAGCAAATCATCGAGGCGCGCAGGCCAGCCGTGTGGAACTGCCTGAAGAACGGATCACGGCGGAGTTCAACGACGACTCCATTCTTGAACTGACGCCCGACCTGGTAGGTGCCACCGAAACGCGCCAGTCCGGCATCATCGGCGCTACGGTGGACTTGAACCTGGTCCACACCGGCGACGTGCGGCCCTCGCAAGTGGTGTACGAACTGTCATCGCACCTGCTCATGACGCGTTTTCGGGATGCCAATGGCGAACCGCAGCTGCACCTGTTCGGTCAGCTAAAACGTATCGCCCGCCAATGGCTGGATGGTTACCTGGTTTGTAAGGGCGGCACCTATCCGGCGCAGCTCAAATACAAGACGCTCGCGGACACCGCGTGTGAACGCATCATGGCCGGCATCACCCGTGCATTGATCGGCAGCCGCCCCATCAATGCGGTGCTGGACCCCTACAACCCCACCGGCAGTACCGCGCACGTCAACTTCAACACCTCCAAGACCGAGCGCTGGCAAACCAGCGCCCAGCATTGCCAACTCAACTGGGTAATCCTGGACAGCGACTGGGAGGCCGAGTTCTGCCGCGTGGCCGAGGCACACCCGCGCGTTCGGACCTACGTCAAGAACCACAACCTGGGGCTTGAAGTGCCGTATCGCTTTGGCTCTGAAATGCGCCAGTACCGGCCCGACTTCATCGTGCGCGTGGACGACGGGCATGGCGACGCAGACCTGTTGAACCTGGTGGTCGAGGTCAAGGGTTTTCGTGGCGAGGATGCCAAGGTCAAGAAGGAGACCATGGACACCTACTGGGTACCGGGTGTCAACCACCTTGGTACCCACGGCCGATGGGCGTTTGCCGAGTTCACCGAGGTCTACCGGATGCAGGCCGACTTTGCTCAGAGGGTGAAGGCCACGTTCAACCAGATGCTGGAAAAGGTACTGCACACGAGTCCACACATGAATCCGCACACGAGGAAAGAGCCCGTGTAAAATTTGCCGTGTGATCTTGACACAGGAGCCAATCATGACCAAGAACATCACTTTCGCTGCCGATGAAGCCTTGATTGAAGAAGCCCGTGCCGCCGCGCGCGCGGAAAACACTACCCTCAACGCGCAGTTCCGGCTGTGGCTGGAGCAATACGCGCGTAAGCGACGAGCGGCGAAGGCCATGCAGACCATCGCCGAGCTGCAAAAAAAATACAGCACGGGCGGACGCAAGTTCACACGCGAGGAAATGAATGAGCGGCGCTGATTTTCTCGACAGCAACATCCTTGTCTATCTGTTCGATCCTGCTGATGCCCGCCGCAAAGGCATTGCCGAGCACCTGGTGTCCCGTGCGCACCACGGGGGAACTGCCATCGTCAGTTTCCAGGTGGTGCAGGAAACCCTCAATGTACTCACCCGCAAACTCAAGCCAGCCATGAGCCGGGAAGATGCGCGGCGGGCGCTGCAAAATGTTCTGGCCCCGCTCTGGCGTGTGCAACCCAGCCCTGCGCTGTATGCCCGCGCGCTGGACCTGCAGGAGCGCTACAAGTTCACCTTCTACGACAGCCTGATCGTTGCCGCCGCGCTGGAAGCCGGCTGCCCGCGCCTGCTCAGCGAAGACCTGCAACATGGTCAGCGGATCGAAGGGCTTACGATCAAAAACCCGTTTCTGCCGTAGCCCGACGCCCGCCTGCGCCGCAGCCACCATGGCCACCAAGCAACCCACACCACCGCTCGCCGTCGAAACGCTGAAGCGCCAGGACGACAAACGCAAGAACGTCCCCACGGCGGAATACCAGTCGGTGATGGCCAAGGACGAGCGGAAAGCCGGGTTCAACAAAACGATCGAGCGGGTGGCCAATGAAAACTGAACTGGTTCAAACGCTGACTACGAATTTTGAAGCGCACGCGCAGCAGACCGAAAGTGGCATCGAATTCTGGCTTGCCCGAGACATTCAATACTTGCTTGGCTACACGAAGTGGGACAACTTTCTGAACGTCGTCTCCAAGGCAAAAACCGCATGTGAAGTTTCCGGGCATGGCGTTCTCGATCATTTCGCCGACGTCGGCAAAACGATCGCCATGCCGAAAGGGGCTGAGAAGGAAGTCCCCGACCTCATGCTGACCCGGTACGCCTGCTATCTCATTGCCGAAGACAAGGAAGCTCTCAAACGGCCCGACGCTCTAGACACCTGAGCCGGATCGACAGCACCCCCATGGCAACCAAGAAGAACACTTCGCTCAAGCCGCCAATCAGCGTCGAGACGCTGCAGCACCAGGACGACAAGCGCAAGAACATCCCCACGGCCGAATACCAGTCGGTGATGGCCAAGGACGAGCAGAAGCCCGTGCGTGTGGAATACGCGCGCCGTAACAAAGACCTGGACCCGCAACTGGTGTGGCGCGGCAAGGACGAACAGGACTGGTCCAACCTGATCGTGCAGGCGCCGCCGCTCTATATCCAGGAGAAGGTGCACCCCAAGGTGCTGATCGACGACCTGAAGCGCGAATCCGAACGGCGCCGCGAGGCCACCGCGCCGCGCGCCGAACAGGTTGACTTGTTTGCCGACTTCAACGGCCTGCCCAATACCGACGCCAGGACCGAGTTCTACCAGCACGACGCGCATTGGGCCAACCGCATGATCCTGGGCGACAGCCTGCAGGTGATGGCATCACTGGCCGAACGCGAAGGCCTGCGCGGTAAGGTGCAGTGCATCTACTTCGACCCGCCGTACGGCATCAAATTCAACAGCAACTTTCAGTCGAGCACCACCAGCCGGGATGTAAAGGACGGCAATGCCGACCACATCACGCGCGAGCCGGAGCAGGTGAAGGCGTTTCGGGATACATGGCGGGATGGCATTCACTCTTACCTGACGTATCTGCGGGATCGGCTGACGGTGGCGCGGGATTTGCTGACGGACTCGGGGTCGATATTTGTGCAGATTGGGGATGGGAATGTGCACCGGGTGCGGGCAGTGATGGATGAGGTTTTTGGCGACAAGAATTTTGTATCGCTTGTCAGCTTTACGAAGACAACCGGTCTTGAATCAGCCGATAGCGTTGCCGGAGCATTTGACTACCTAAGCCGGACGAGCCGGAACCAAACAAGTAATACCATGCCACGTCATGGCTGACGAGGCAAGATGATGGAAACACAACTGGTCAATCGGTACGCGGTCAACATGCACGGAGTGCTGTCGTGTTATGACCGTATGTTG
>JANXZN010000001.1 GCA_025355545.1 Rhizobacter sp. | reverse complement strand
GCCGATCAGCGAAGAAAAGAACAAGGTCTTTCGCGGCATGCTGCCGGTGCGCCGCACGACGTGGTGCGCGGCCAGTACACCGGCTATCGGCAGGAGGACGGCGTCGACCCCGAATCCGAGACCGAGACCTTCATCGCGCTGCAGTGCTTCATCGACAACTGGCGCTGGGCCGGCGTGCCGTTCTTCCTGCGCACCGGCAAGCGCCTGGCCGAGGGCCAGCGCATCATCTCGATCGCGTTCCGCGAGCCGCCCAAGCGCATGTTCACTCGAGGCGCCGCCGCCGGTGCGGCTGTACCCGCCCGGCTGGTGGGGGCCGAAGTCGATCCACCAGCCGATCGCACCGCACGCCTGGCGGTTGCCGTTCGAGCGCGCGTGGCGCGACCCGAACAAGAGTGGCGGCTGAGTTCGCGAGCCGCGGCGCTGGCCTGCTAACCGTTGCGCAGCGCCGGAAAATCCTCTTCGAAAAACTCGGCGGCGCCGCGCGTGCCGGCGGCGCGGCGCTCGACTTCCTGCGCGCGCAGCTGGACCCGGCGGATCTTGCCGGAGATCGTCTTCGGCAGCTCGGCGACGAACTCGATCCGGCGCACGCGCTTGTAGGGCGCGAGCTGCGCGCGCGCGAAGCCGAAGATCGCCTGTGCGAGTTCGGGCCCGGGCACGGCGCCGGCGACCAGGATCAGGAACGCCTTCGGCACCGCCATCCGGACCGGATCGGGGCTGGGCACGATCGCGACCTCGGCGACGGCCTCGTGCTCGATCAGCGCGCTCTCGAGCTCGAACGGGCTGATGCGGTAGTCGGACGCCTTGAACACGTCGTCGGCGCGGCCGACGAAGGTGATGTAGCCGTCGGCGTCGCGCGCCGCGACGTCGCCGGTGTGATAGCGGCCGTCGCGCATGACCTCGGCGGTCTTGGCGGCGTCGTCCAGGTAGCCCGCCATCAGCCCGAGCGGGCGCTGCCCGCTCTCGCCGCCGAGCTCCAGGCAGACCTCGCCTTCGTCGGCCTCCTTGTCGTCGGCATCGAGCAGCACGATGCGGTAGCCGGGCAGCGGGCGGCCCATCGAACCGGGCTTGAGTTTCTGGCCCGGCGGGTTGCCGACCTGCGCGGTGGTTTCGGTCTGGCCGTAGCCATCGCGCAGGGTCAGTCCCCAGGCGGCGCGCACCTGCTCGATGATCTCGGGGTTCAGCGGTTCGCCGGCGCCGATCAGTTCGCGCAGGCCGAGGCGGTCGCGGTAGGCGGCGAGGTCCTGCTGGATCAGCATGCGCCACACCGTCGGCGGCGCGCACAGGCTGGTGACGCGGTGCGCCGCCAGCGCATCGAGCAGCCTGGGCGCGTCGAAGCGCGCGTAGTTGTAGATGAAGATGCACGCCGCCGCGTTCCAGGGCGCGAAGAAGCAGCTCCACGCGTGCTTGGCCCAGCCCGGCGACGAGATGTTCAGGTGCACGTCGCCGGGGCGCAGGCCGATCCAGTACATCGTCGACAGGTGGCCGACCGGGTAGCTCTGGTGCGTGTGCAGCACCAGCTTGGGCTTCGAGGTGGTGCCGGACGTGAAGTACAGCAGCAGCGGATCGGTCGCGAGCGTCGCGCCGTCGGGCGTGAATGCGACCGGCGCGGCTGCCGCGTCCTCGAAACGCTGCCAGCCGTCGACCGGCTCGCCGATCGACAGCCGCGTGTAGCCGCCCGCCAGCGCCGCAAACTTCGCGGCCTGCGCGCTGGCGGTGACCACATGCCGCACCGCGCCGCGCTCGAGCCGGTCGCGCAGGTCTTCGGTCGTCAGCAGCGCGGTCGCCGGGATCAGCACCGCGCCGAGCTTGAACGACGCGAGCATCAGCTCCCACAGCGGCAACTCGTTGCCGAGCATCAGCAGGACGCGGTCGCCGCGCTTCACGCCCAGGCCGCGCAGATGATTCGCGACCTGCGACGAGCGCTCGCTCAGCTGCCGGAACGTGCGCTTCAGCTCGCTGCCGTCCTCGCCGACAATGTGCAGCGCGGTCGCGTCGGCGGTGTCGGCGGCGCGTGCGAGCGCGTCGAAGTGGTCGAGCGCCCAGTTGAAATGCCCGAGCACCGGCCAGCGGAAATCGCGGTACGCGGTGGCGTGGTCCTCGCGATGCTGCAGCAGAAAGTTGCGGGCCTCGGTGAACGGGGTGCGTGCGGCGGTGGATGACATGGCGGCGGCTGTCCTGGGGTTTAGTCTCGCCGCAAGCATAGGCCGGTTCTGCGATGCTTTCAGTACGTCGCCGCGATGTCGATTCCGCGGGCGGCGGATCGTCGTAAAGTTATGGCCGGCGGACCTTGCAGCTCGACCCGGACCACACCTACCCGAGCTTCGAGGCCGACCACATGGGCATTTCGGTGTGGCGCGGCAAGCTGACCCGCAGCAGCGGCACGCTCGTTTTCGACAAGGCAACCGGCGCCGGTACGGTCGATATCGCGATCGACCTGGCCAGCATCGACTTCGGTCTGAAGCAACTCGATGCGAGTTGTGCGGCGCCGACGCGAGTGGAAGTTTCGATCGCGACGCAGTCGGGCTCGACATCGGCAAGGCCTACGGCTTCGAGATGAACGTCGCCCTGCGCATCCGGGTCGGGGCGCTCGCGACGCCCTGACCGCGCCGGCGCGAGGCAGGACGCGGCAGCGCCGACGCCTCACGCCGGCCCGGCCTGCGCCGCTGCGGCATGCCGGTGCGTGATGCGCCGCGTCCACTGCACCACGTCGTCGACGAAGGTGAACAGCACCGGGATCACCAGCAGGCTCAAGAAGGTGCTGGTGATCAGCCCGCCGATCACGACGATCGCCATCGGCGCGCGAAAGCTCGGGTCGGTGCCGATGCCCAGCGCGATCGGCATCATGCCGGCGCCCATCGCGATGGTCGTCATCACGATCGGGCGCGCGCGCTTGTGGCAGGCGTCGAGCAGCGCCTCCATGCGCGCCATGCCGCGGTCGCGCCGCGCCATGATCGCGTACTCAATCAGCAGGATCGAGTTCTTGGTCGCGATGCCCATCAGCATGATCAGCCCGATCATCGACGGCATCGACAAGGCCGTGTGCGTGATGAACAGCGCCAGGAACGCGCCCGGGATCGACAGCACCAGCGCCGACAGGATCGTCAGCGGCTGCACGAAGTCGTGGAACAGCAGCACCAGCACGATGTAGATGCACAGCACGCCGGTCAGCATCGCCAGGCCGAAGCTCGCGAACAGCTCGCCCATCGCCTCGGCGTCGCCCACCGTCGTCTGCGTCACGCCGGGCGGCAGGTTCTTCAGGCTGGGCAGCGCCAGTGCGCGCTTTTCGACTTCGCCCAGCGGCTGCTGGTTCAGCTCGATCTCGAAGTTGATGTTGCGCTGGCGGTCGTAGCGGTCGATCTGCGCCGGACCGCTGTCGACGCTCAGGTTCGCGACATTGCCCAGCATCACCGGCCCACGCGTGCCCGGCACCGCCAGGCGCGACAGCAGGTCGAGGTCGCTGCGCGCATCGGCCTTCAGCTTGACGACGATCGGCACCTGGCGCTGGCTCAGGTTCAGCTTGGGCAGCGACTGGTCGTAGTCGCCGGCCGTGGCGATGCGCAAGGTCTCGGCGATCGCCGCCGAGGTCACGCCGAGATCGGCCGCGCGCGCGAAGTCGGGGCGCACGATCAGTTCGGGCCGAACCAGGCTGCTGGTCGAGGTGACGCTGCCGATGCCCGGGATCGTGCGCAGGTCGTGCTCGACGGTGCGCGCATGCGCGGCGAGCGCGTCGCCGTCTTCACCGGCCAGCACCAGCACGTACTTCTCGTTCGAGCCGCCGAAGCCGACCTTCACACGCGCGCCGGGCAGCACCGCCAGCGCATCGCGCAGCTGCTGTTCGACGACCTGTTTCTTGACGCCATGGCGCTCGTCGCGCGGCGTCATGTTGATCGTCAGCGTGGCCTTGCGCACCTCGGCCGCGCCGCCGGGCGCAAACGGGTCGCTGCCGGTGTTGCCGCCGCCGATCGCGGTGTAGACCAGCTTCACGTCCTGGTTCTTCTGCACGATCTCGCGCGCCGCCTCGGCGGTCGCGAAGGTCTGTTCGAAGGTCGCGCCCGGCGGCAGCGAGATCGCGACCTGGGTCTGCGACAGGTCGTCGGGCGGGATGAAGCCGGTCGGCAGCAGCGGCACCAGCATGAACGAGCCGACCAGGAACACGGTCGCCGCGATCGTCGTGATCACGCGGTGCTTCAGCGCCGCCTTGACCCAGCGCATGTAGATCTCTATCCAGCGCCCTTCGGTGTGCGCCTTCTTCGGCAGCTTCAGGATGTAGGCCGACATCATCGGCGTCAGCATGCGTGCGACCACCAGCGAAATGAAGACCGCGATCGCCGCGGTCCAGCCGAACTGGACGAAGAACTTGCCCGGCACGCCGCTCATGAACGCGGTCGGCAGGAACACCGCGATCAAGGTGAAGGTGGTCGCGATCACCGCCAGGCCGATCTCGTCGGCCGCTTCCATCGCGGCGTCGAACGGCGACTTGCCCATGCGCAGGTGGCGCATGATGTTCTCGATCTCGACGATCGCGTCGTCGACCAGGATCCCGACCACCAGCGACAGCGACAGCAACGTCACGCCGTTGAGCGTGAAGCCGAACAGGAGCATCACGCCGAACGCCGGGATGATCGACAGCGGCAGCGCGGTGGCCGAGACCAGGGTCGCGCGCCAGTCGCGCAGGAACAGGTACACCACCAGCACTGCGAGCGCGGCACCCTCGAACAGCAGCGCCATCGAGCCGTCGTAGTTCTCCTGCACCGGGTCGACGAAGTTGAAGGCCTCGGTGACGACGATTTCGGGATGCGCCGCCCTCAGCACCTGGAGTTGCGCGCGCACGCCGGCCGCGACCTCGGTCTCGCCGGCGCCGCGCGTGCGCGTGATCTCGAAGCCGACCACCGGCTTGCCGTGCAGCAGCGCGGCCGAGCGCTGCTCGGCGACCGTGTCCGACACGTTCGCGACCTGATCCAGGCGGATGCGCCGGCCGTCGCTCAGGCTGACCTCCATGCGCGCGAGTTCCTCGGCCGACTTGACGGTCGCGATGGTGCGCACCGACTGCTCGGCGCCGCCGACGTCGGTGCGGCCGCCCGAGGCTTCCTGCTGCGTCATGCGCAGCTGGCGCGAGATGTCGGCCGCAGTCGCGTTCAGCGCCTGCAGCCGGGCCGGATCGAGCTCGACCCGGACCTCGCGCGTCACGCCGCCGACGCGCGCGACGGCGCCGACGCCGCGCACACTGAGCAGCGAGCGGGTCACGGTGTTGTCGACGAACCAGGACAGCGCCTCGTCATCCATGCGCGTGGCCGCGATCGTGTAGGTCAGGATCGGCGCGCCCGACAGCTCCATCTTCGTGACCACCGGGTCGCGCAGGTCGCCGGGCAGGTCGGAGCGCACGCGCGCGACCGCGGCGCGCACGTCGTCGACCGCCTCCTGGGTCGGCTTCTCGAGGCGGAACTCGGTCGTGATGATCGCGGATCCGTCCTGCACGGTGGTGTAGATGTGCTTGACGCCCTGCAGGGTCGCGATCGAGTTCTCGAGCTTGCGCGCGACCTCGGTCTCGAGCTGTGCCGGCGACGCGCCCGGCAGCGACGCCGTCACCGTGACGGTGGGCAGGTCGATGTCGGGGAAGTTCTGGATCTTCATCGCCTTGAAGGCCATCAGGCCCATCAAGGTCAGCATGATGAACAGCAGCACGCCCGGGATCGGGTTGCGGATCGACCAGGCGGAAACGTTCATGACAACCCCTTGTCCGATGAGTACATCGGCCGATCCCCCGAGAGGATGCGGGCCGGCTTGGGGCGGCCCGGCGCTCGGCCCGCGCGCAATGAGAAGTTCTGATGACTCATCGGCCCCTCACTTGAGGGCCGCCGCGGGCAGCGGCCGGGCCGCCACCGCGTCGACGACGCGCACCGGGTCGCCGTCGCCGAGGAAGCCGCCGCCGGCCGCGACCACGCGTGTGGCCGGCTCGACGCCGCTGGTGATCTCGATCCGGTCGCCGAGGCGCCGGCCGACGCCGACCTTGAGCTGCGTCAGCTTCGAATCCGGCCCGACGCGCAGCACGTAGCTGAAGCCGTCGCGCAGCAGCACCGCGCTCTGCGGCAGGGTCAGGCCCGAGCCGCTGCCGACATCGAACTCGCCGCGCGCGAACATGCCGGCGCGCGCCGCGCCGGCCGCCGGCGGCAGATCGACGTAGACGAGGCCGTTGCGGGTCTGCGGGTCGACGGTCGGCGCGACCATGCGCAGCGTGCCCTTGATCGCCGGCGCGCCGCCGGCGGTGACCAGCGCCGCCATGCCGGGCTTGAGCTGCGCCATGTCGCTGGCGGCGACCTCGGCACGCCACTCGAGCCGGCCCTGGCGGATCATGCGGAACAGTTCTTGGCCCGCCGGCAGCACCGCGCCGACGGTCGCGCTGCGCGCCGAGATCACGCCGAAGTCCGGCGCCAGCACCTGCGTCTGCCGCAGGCGCAGTTGCTGGGTCTGCGCCAGCGCGCGTTGGGCGTCCAGGCGCGCTTTCGCGGTGCGTTCGGCCGTCAGGTACTGGTTGATCGCGGCCTCGCTGAGCGCGCCGGTGGCCTGCAGGCCGCGGGCGCGCTGGGCGTTGGCCGAGGCGTCCGCAAGCGTCGCCTCGGCCTCGGCGACGGCCGCGCGCACCTGCGCCACGTCGGAGAGCATCGTGTCGGGCGCGAAGGTCGCGAGCACCTGGCCGCGCTTGACGACATCGCCGACATTGACCAGCACCGACGCGAGCCGCAGCCCGTTGGCCTCGGTGCCGACGCTGGCCTCCTGCCACGCGGCGATGTTGCCGTTCGCGCTGACGCGCAGCGGCAGCGCCATCGTCTGCGGCTGGGTCACGTTGACGCTGAGCGCGGCGCGCGCCGGCGCCGCTGCGGCGGCCTTGTCGTCGGCCGCACGCACTGCGAACGTCAGCGCGCCAGCGGCGCACGCGAGCGCGAGGGCCGTGAAGGCAACGCGGCGCTTGAAGGGGCGGGTCGGTGAGGTCATGGGTTGATGGCCACTGAGTTGTCGTTGCCGGACCAGCCGCCCCCGAGGGCGCGGTACAGCGAGATCCAGGCGGTGCTGCGCTCGCGCTGCAGGTCGATCAGCGCGATCTGCGCCTGCAGGGCCGAGCGGCGCGCGTCCTCGAGTTCGTACAGGCTCGCCAGGCCGCCCTTGAAGCGCGCCTCGGTGGCGCGGAACGAGGCGGCGAAGCCTTCGGTCGCGATGCGCGCGTCGCCGCTGCGATCGTCGGTGCTTCGCAGCGCGACCAGCGCTTCCTCGACTTCGCGCACCGCGCTGCGCAGCTTGGCGCGGTACAGCGTGCCGGCCTCGTCGTAGCGCGCCTGCGCCGCGCTGACGTTGGCGCGGCGCGTGCCGCCGTCGAACAGCGGCAGCGACACCGTGACCGGCCCGATCGCCCACAAGGTGCCGCTCTGGTTGCCGAAGTCGGCCGACTCGAAACGCGCCGCACTGAGGCTGCCGTTCAGCGCGATGCGCGGCAGCCGCGCGGCCTGCGCCTGCGTGACCTCGGCGCTCGCGGCGACCAGCTCGCGCTCGGCGCTGCGCACGTCGGGGCGCTGCGCCAGCACCTGCGCCGGCACGCTCGTCATCGCGATCTGCGCCGGCACCTGCGCCTGCCGGGCCGCCAGCTGACTGCGCAGCGCCGGCTCGGCGCTGCCGGTCAGCGCGACCAGGCCCTTGACCAGCACATCGCATTGCGCGCGGCGCTGCGTCAGCAGGCTGTTGCCCTGCGCAGCGCTGGCGCGGGCGAGCGCGGCGTTGGCGGGCGATTCGAAGCCGGCCCTGGTGCTCAGGTCGGTCAGGCGCGCGGTCTGGTTGCGCGAGCCGCTGTCCAGCCGCGTCTGCTCGACCTGCGCTTCGCAGGCGCGCAGGCCGGTGTAGGCGGTCGCGACCTCGGCCGCGACCGCGACGCGCGCGTCGTGCCAGCCGGCTTGGGCGCCGTCGAAACGCGCCTGCGCGGCCTCGCGCGCGGCGCGGCGGCCGCCGAACAGGTCGAGCTCCCAGCTCGCCTGCAGGCCGGCGCTCGCCGTGTTGCCCAGCCCGCGGATGAAATCCTGCTGGCCGCGCTGCAGGCTCGCGTTCGCGTCCAGCGCCGGCAGCAGCGCCGCGCCGGCGGCAACACGGGTCGCGCGCGATTGCTCGATGCGCGACGCGGCCGACGCGACCGTCGGGCTCGCCGCCTGGGCCGAGGCGATCAGCTGCGCCAGCAGCGGGTCGTCGAACTGCTGCCACCACGTGTTCAGCTGCGTGAGTTCGCCGTGATGCGGCAACGGCGCCTGCCATTGCGCCGGCGTGTCGGCCGCGCTGGTGGCCGCAGCGGGCTGCGGCGGCGGGCCGCTGCTGCAGGCCGCAAGGCCGGCGAGCGTCGCTGCGGCCAGTGCGGCACGCAGCAGGCAGAACCTGGGCTTCATCACGAATCGCTTTCGTTTTCTGGCACGCGGGTGAGGTGCTCGCATCCTGCGCCGCCCGGCGCACGTGCGGGTCGCACAACGGGGCAGGTTGGCCGCGAGGGACGCAATATAACAATGTGACGACGAACGGCGCGCGCGGAAATCGACACGGCCGCGAGGCTGCTGACAACGGGGTGTCAGCAATCCTGCGGCCGTGAGCCCGAACCGACCCGCCGGCACGCGGCGTCGTGGCGCGCTTTACCAGGCGAGCTGCTGCTGGCGCTGGTCGCGCGGCGTGCCGCCAGGTGCGACGTTGGCCGCGTGCGCCAGGTAGCCGCGGGTCGCGAGGTTCCAGCCGTCGGTCGAGCTGGCGTCGGTCAGCGGCAACAGCCCGGTCGCGCCGAGCTTGCGCGCGGCGGCGCGGGCCAGCAGCGCCTCGCACTGTACGGCGTCGAGCTGGCGCGCGAACCGGGTCCAGCGCTGCTGCACCAGCGACGCGCGCCATGCGTCCTCGATCGCCCAGCGCGCGTGCACTGCGTCGCCGGCGCGGCCGGCCTCGATCACGCGCGGCAGCAGCGTCATGAAAAAGCTCCTGAAATCGCGCCGCAGCGCCTTGCCGGGCAGCAGTTCCTCGAAGCGGCTGATGCGCTGGCTCCAGCCGGGCTTCAGCAACTGCTGGCTGACGAAGGCCTGCAGCGCCTGCGCCGGGTTGAACAGGCGCAGCCGGTTCGGCGGCAGCACCCGCAGCGGCAGCGCGCAGGCGTCGTCATGCGGCAAGGGTTCGACGAAGCTGCACAGCACGGCTACCCGCGACCATTGCTCGGCGCTCAGGCCACCGAGGCCGCTGCGCTGCTCGGCTTCGATCTGTTGCACGAAACGCTGCGCGTCGCGGAAGCCGAAGGCCGCCTTCGCGTGGTTCGCCTTCGTGCTCATCACCGCGAGGTTGCCGGCCGCGTAGCCGGCGTCGTTGCGCACGCGGTCGACCGAGGCGTCGCTCGCCTCCGACGTGGCGCTCGACAGCGCGATGCGCGTGATCGGGCAATGGCTCGCGTCGATCTGATGCAAATAGTTCGGCGTGACCTGCACCAGCTCGACGCTGCGGCCGCGCAGCCAGGCGTGCAGGCGCAGCTGCAACCACTTGCGCACATGGCGCGTGGCGGCCAGCGTGCGCGTGCCGAACGCGGCCTGGCCGGCAAGCACGCCGTCGCGCAGCGGCGAGGGCTCCTGCGCATATGGGGCCGGCGGGCTGACGCGGTAGTGCGCGTAGTCCCAGCCGAGCTCGAAGCCGACGTGCTCGTGCGCCGTCAGGCCGGTGTTGGGGAGGCCGGTTTGCAGATCGATCAGGTTCAAGGCGGTGATCATGGCGTGGGCTCCAGGAGTTTTCGCCGCGAACCGTTCGCAGCGATGGAGCCAGTGTGGCAACCAGGTAGCTCACTGGGTGAGCCACAGAATCGCTCGCCGCTCAGGGTATGCTTTGAACCACTGGCTCATGCCATGAGCCCCCCGAGGAGAAACGGCGATGGACCGCACCGAACGCTTCTACAAGATCGAGCTGCTGCTGAAGAGCCGCGGCTGCATCAGCTTCGCCGCGCTGCAGGCGGAACTCGAAGTCTCGCCCGCGACCCTGAAGCGCGACCTGCAATACCTGCGCGACCGCCTCGCCGCACCGATCGTCTACGATGCCTTCGCCAACGGCTACCGTTTCGCCGAGGCGAAGGCGGGTGCGCCGCAGGCGACGCGCCACGAGCTGCCCGGCCTGTGGTTCAGCGAGAACGAGATCCACGCGCTGCTGACGATGCACCAGCTGCTCGCCGGCCTGGACGACGACGGCGTGCTGGCGCGCCACCTGCAGCCGCTGATGGAGAAGCTGCAGGGCATGCTCGGCACCGACGAGAGCGCGGCGCGCGAGCTGATGCGCCGCGTCAAGGTCATCGGCACCGCGCGCCGACGCGCACCGAGCCGGCATTTCGAGCTGCTCGGCAGCGCGCTGCTGCAGCGCCGGCGGCTGCGGCTGCGCTACTTCAAGCGCAGCGACCGCAGCGAGAGCGAGCGCGAGGTCTCGCCGCAGCGCCTGGTGAACTACCGCAACACCTGGTATCTCGACGCCTGGTGCCATGCCAGCGACGGCCTGCGCCGCTTCGCGCTCGACGCGATGCGCGCGGCGGTGCTGCTGGACGCCAAAGCGAGGCACGTGCCGCTGCGCGAGCTCGAGGCCGCGCTCGACGCCGGCTACGGCATTTACGGCGGCGGCGGTGCGAAGGTGAAATGGGCGACGCTGGTGTTCGACGCCGACGCGGCGCAGTGGGTCGCGAACGAGGAATGGCACCCGCAGCAGAAGGCGCGCTGGCTCGGGGGCCAACCCGGCGCGGGGCGCTACGAGCTGCAGGTGCCGTACAGCGACCCGACCGAGCTCGCGATGGACATCCTGCGCCACGGCGACAGCGTGCTCGTGACCGGCGACAAGGCCCTGGCCGCGCTGATCGGCGCGCGCCTGCGCAGCGCCGCGGCCCGATATGCGGGATCATTGGCGTCAGTTCGAAAAGCGAAAGGATCCACGTGAAAGCAAGCTGGAACGGCGTGACCATCGCCGAGAGCGACGACACCGAGATCGTCGAAGGCAACCATTACTTCCCCGAGGCGAGCCTGAAGCGCGAGTACGTGAGCTTCAGCAACCACCGCAGCAGCTGCGCGTGGAAGGGGCAGGCGCACTACTACAGCCTGTTCGTCAACGGCGAGATGAACGAGAACGCGGTCTGGTACTACCCCGAGCCGAGCGAGGCGGCGGCGCAGATCAAGGGTCGGGTCGCGTTCTGGAAGGGCGTGCAGGTGTCGTAATGCGCCGCGGCGCCGCTCACTCGAGCTTGCCGATGCGGCGCACCACCTGCGTCATCAGCGAGGCGTCGGCGTCCCAGTAGGCCTGGAACTCGGGCGCGTCGAGGTACTCGATCGGGCTGCCGGCCTTCGCGACGTCCTGGCGCACGGCCGGGTCGCCGGCCTGCGTCAGGCTGGGCACGCCGGGCAGCGCGACGATCGCCGGCCCGGCGCCGGTGTAGGGGACGTGCGGCATGCGCACGCTGGCGTTAGATTCGAGCATCGCCCTCGGAACATGCATGGTGCCGTAGTTGCCCGAGTTGCCCGAGTTGCCGTAGTTGTACTTGCCGGGCTGACTCTTCACGTCGGCCAGGAACTCGGCGAGCGTCTCCCACGGCGCGTCGGCACGCACCACCAGCACGGTCGGGTCGGCGCTGAAACGCGCGATCGGCTTGAACTGGTTCAGCAGGTAGGCCGGCTTGCGCTCGAGCACGCGATCCGCCTCGGGCAGGATCGGGAAGGCGGCGATCTCGGGCGTGCGGTGCAGCAGCGCGTCGTCGAACTCCTCGGCGCTGCGGATGTCGTCGGCGTCCACGGCCCACGCGCGCGTCGGCACTCCCGGCTGAGTGAACGCGTGAGGATGGCGGGTCGCGGGCGCCAGCTCAGTCCAGCCCGATGCGCAGCACCTGGCCACCGTCGGGGAATGCCACCGGGATCGGCCCCGGCACGATGCCGAAGTTGGTGACGTAGGCGGCGCCGTCCGGGCCGATCGCCAGCCCGCCGGGATAGAACAGCCCGTCGTACACCACGGTCTGCGTGCCGTTCGCGGCCACCCGGATCAGCTTGCCGGGCGCGTTCAGCGGCGGCCCGCCGGGGCCGGCGAAACCATTGCCGATCTGCAGCACGTAGAGCGTGCCGCGCGCGTCGAACGCGAGGCTGATGATGTTGGTGAAGCCACTCGCGAAGACCTGCGGCACGCCGCCGTGCGGCGCGACCCGGAACACCTTCGCGGCACCGACCGGGAACGGGAAGCCGCTCAGCTGGCCGACGTAAAGCCAGCCATCGGGACCCTCGACGACGCTCGTCGGCACCGACTGCATCGGAATCTGCGTGCCAGGCGGCAGGCCCAGAAACGGCGGCGCGGCCACCAGCGTCGACGGGAACGCCGCGAGCGTGCGCATGCTGCCATTGGCGGCGACCTCGAACAGCGCGTTCGCGCCCGCATCGGCGACGACGTGCCGCGACGGCAGCGCCGCCACACCGTACGGGTCGCTGTCGGTGCCGCCGGGCACCGGGTTGTTCGCCGCCTCGAAGGCCGCGATGTCGGCGCCGGCCTTCCATGCGCCGGCCACGTTGACCTGCAGCACCCGGCCCAGCAATGCCGACTTCGCACCCAGTCCGTCGCGCACCGATCCGTCGGCACCGAGGCCGAGCACCAGCTGGCCATTGCCGGTGCCGAGGAACGCGATCGCGTGCGGCCCGATCGCACCGAAGCCGCCGGTCGCGGCCAGCGACGGCAGCCCGCTGATCACGCGCACCGGTGGGTTCACGCCCGACGGGTCGATGCGCGTCAGCGCGCCGGTCTCGCCGTAGCAGTTGGTGCCGCCGTCGCCGCCGACGATGCACTTGCCGTTGCCGCCGCTGCGGGCCTCGGTCACGAACAGCTGGCCGTTGGGTGCGAACGCGATCCCGCGCGGGTTGTTGAGGCCGCGGGCGATCACATCGACCTGGGGCGCCGCGTGTGCGGCGCCCACGCCAGCCAGCAACAGCGCAACCAGGCTCTGTAAGATTCTCATGGCAAACCCTCCCCGTTGGACCTGCGGGCACAGTGCCCGGGGCGCGAAGTTTGAGCGTTTGAAACGCGAGCGCAAGCGCTGCGCGCCCCTCGAATGGGGGGTTCGGCCGAACGCCCGGACCGGCGCTACTGGCCGGCCTTGAAGCTCGTGAAGATGCGCGTCTGCACGCGCCGGATGTCCTGCGGCGCGGCGTCGGGCGGGGTCAGGCGCTTCTTGTCGGTGTCCGACAGGAAGATCGTCCTGTTCTCGGCCACGCTTTTCTTGACGAACTTCAGCGCGGCCGCGTTCGGGTTCGCGTAGAAGACCTTGTTGGTCAGCGCGGCCGCGACGTCGGGGCGCAGGACGTAGTTGATCCACAGGTGCGCGTTGTTCGGGTGCGGCGCGTCCTTCGGGATCGCCATCGTGTCGAAGAACAGCGTCGCGCCGCCCTTCGGGATCAGCGCCTCGATCGCCGGCGGCGCTTTCGGATTCGCCTCGATCGCACGTTCCCGGGCGATGTTGATGTCGCCCGAGTAGCCCATCACCGCGCACAGCTGGCCGCTCGCGAGGTCGTTGATGTAGCCGCTCGACGAGAACCGCGTGACGTAGGGTCGCACGCTCTTGAGCATCGC
>JANXZN010000392.1 GCA_025355545.1 Rhizobacter sp. | reverse complement strand
GTTGGCGCAGCCTGGCCAGCGTGTTCCCGAGCTACGACGACCCCCTGCTCGAAGACAGCGGCATGGTCATCCACCAGCCGGCGGAATCAGGCGCCGAGACGGACGGCAAACGCTACGACCGTTTCCGCGACCGCATCATGTTCCCGATCCGCTCGGTGCAGGGCGACGTGATCGGCTTCGGCGGCCGGGTGCTGGATCGCGGCGAGCCCAAGTACCTGAACTCGCCCGAGACGCCGGTGTTCAGCAAGGGCCGCGAGCTCTATGGCCTGTTCGAAGGGCGGGCCGCGCTGCGCCAGCGGGGCTACGCGCTGGTGGTCGAGGGCTACATGGACGTGGTCGCGCTGGCGCAGTCCGGCTTCGGCAATGCCGTGGCCACGCTCGGCACCGCCTGCACGCCCGACCACCTGCAAAAGCTGTTTCGCTTCACCGACTCGGTCGTGTTCAGCTTCGATGGCGACGCGGCCGGGCGGCGCGCCGCGCGGCGCGCGCTCGAGGCCAGCCTGCCGCATGCGAGCGATACGCGCACGATCCGCTTCCTGTTCCTGCCGGCCGAGCACGATCCCGACTCCTATGTCCGCGAGTTCGGCGCGGCGGCATTCGAGGAATGCGTCGTGCAGGCGGTGCCGCTGTCGCGCCAGCTGATCGAGGCGGCCGCCGAAGGCTGCGACCTGACGGCCGCCGAAGGCCGGGCCCACCTGCTGGCCAACGCGAAGCCGTTGTGGACGGCGCTGCCCGAGGGCAGTCTCAAGCGACAGTTGCTGACCGAGATCGCCAGCACCGCACGCGACGAGGTCGATCAGTTGCTGCGCCAGTGGGGCCACGCTCCGGCGCGCGTCGCGTCGCGCGACGCGGCGCCAGCGAGGCTGCCGCCGCGCCGTGCCGGCGCCCTCAGCAAGGGCACGGCGAACCTGTTCGACCGGGCGATCTGGCTGTTGCTGCAACGCAGCGAGCTGTGGACCGCGCTCGACGGCGAGGCGCACGACTTTCTGGCCGGGCAGGCCGCGCCCTACGATCTGTTCTTCGGTGGCATCGAGCGCAGCATTCACGAACACGGCGCGCTGTCCTTCGCCGCGCTGCTGCAGGAGTTGCGTCAGCAGGCGGCCGGCGAGCCTAACGCTGCCAGCGTGATCGCGCGGATCGCCGGGTTCCATGCGTCCGGTTCGAACGTCGACGTGGCCAGGGAGTTGGCGCTGGTGCTCGACGGCCTGCGCCTGCGGGCGGTCCGGGATGAACTCGATCTGATGGTCGAAGGCGGGTTGAGCTCGCCCGATGCACACCAGCGATTCAAACTGCTGAACGGCGAGCTCGCGAGGCTGAAGAATCTGCTGGCAAGCCAGCAAAACGCGAGCAACTGACCTGGCGAAACCGGCGTTCTGTGGGTATAATCCCCGGTTGACGTTAGCGCGGCAAGAGTGACAGCAGCACCTCCGGGCCCCGGCCACCCTCTGACCCAGGGTTCCCATTGCGGGTTACAGGCCACCCTTTCCCGCAAGGACTGCACGCCCAAATGATCACCCGAGCTTGCCCGCCCGATGTCGGCCCGATCGATGATTCGAGGGGCCGAGCGACGATTCGATCGACCATCCAACGGGCCTCTCCGATCGGGTGCCCCTGCACTTGAATTGCGCCGCATCGCGCGCAGTTCGGTAAACGGGCTTCCGCATCGCCGGCCCGCCATCATCCAAGGATTTGCATGACCGCGAAGAAGAGCGCCCCGGCCGCGAAGGCCGCCCCTGTCTCTGGCCACAAGACGGCGGAGCCGAAGACTGCCAGGAGCGCCCCCGCGAAGGCCCTGAAAGCCGATAGCACGAGCAAGAAGTCCGTCAAGCCGGCGGCCAAGGTCGTCGAGCTGCCAAGGGGCAAGCCGGGCCGCAAGCCAAAGATCGACGAGACGGCGAAGAAGCCGGTAGACAACGATGTCGACCTGTCGGACCTCGAGGCCGACCTCGAAGGCGAGCCGGAGGTCGAGACCGTCGCCGCCGACGAGACCAAGGTCAAGGCCAAGCCGCTGCGCATGAAGGTGTCGCGCGCCAAGGAGCGCGCGCTGATGCGCGAGTTCGGCCTCGAAGAAACGGCGCTGACCGAAGAGGAAGCGACGAAGCGCCGTCAGGAGCTGAAGACGCTCATCAAGATGGGCAAGACGCGCGGCTTCCTGACCCACCAGGAAATCAACGATCACCTGCCCGAAAAGCTCGTCGACAACGAAATCCTCGAGGCCATCGTCTCGATGCTCAACGACATGGGCATCGCGGTCTACGAGCAGGCGCCCGATGCCGCCACCTTGCTGATCGCCGGCGGCGGCGCGACCACCGCGACCGAGGAAGAGGCCGAAGAAGCGGCTGAAGCGGCGTTGTCCACGGTCGACTCCGAATTCGGCCGCACCACCGACCCGGTGCGCATGTACATGCGCGAGATGGGCACGGTCGAGCTGCTGACGCGCGAAGGCGAAATCGAGATCGCCAAGCGCATCGAGGGTGGCCTGCAGGCGATGATGTACGCGATCAGCGCGTCGCCGACCACGATTGCCGAGATCCTGAGCTACGCCGACCGCATCGGCTCGGGCGACATGAAGATCTCCGAAGCGGTCGACGGTTTCGTCTCCGAAGACGAGGCCGACGACTACGTCGCCGAGGAGGACGTCGACTTCTTCGACGAAGAAGACGACGACGACGGCCAGGGCGGCAGCAAGGCGCTGACCAAGAAGCTCGAGGAGCTGAAGGTCTCGGCGCTGGCCAAGTTCGAGACGCTGCGCATCAACTTCGACAAGATGCGCAAGGCCTTCGAAAAGGACGGCTACCAGTCGCCCTCGTACAACAAGGCGCAGCAGGCCATCAGCAACGAGCTGATGACGGTGCGTTTCACCGTCAAGACGATCGAGAAGCTGTGCGGCATCCTGCGATCGCAGGTCGACGACGTGCGCCGCTACGAACGCGAACTGCGCAAGATCCTGGTCGACAAGTGCGGCATGCCGCAGGAATACTTCATCAAGCACTTCCCGCCCAACCTGCTGAACCTGAAGTGGGCCGAGAAGGAAGTGGCGACCAACAAGTCGTACAGCGCGATCCTGGCTCGCAACCTGCCGCCGGTGCAGGAACTGCAGAAGAAGCTGACCGACCAGCAGGCGCGTGCCGTCGTACCGCTCGAAGACCTCAAGCGCATCAACAAGCGCATGAACGAAGGCGAGAAGGCCTCGCGCGACGCTAAGAAGGAAATGATCGAGGCGAATCTGCGCTTGGTCATTTCGATCGCGAAGAAGTACACCAACCGCGGCCTGCAGTTCCTCGACCTTATTCAAGAGGGCAACATCGGCCTGATGAAGGCGGTCGACAAGTTCGAATACCGCCGCGGCTACAAGTTCTCGACCTACGCGACCTGGTGGATTCGCCAGGCCATCACACGCTCGATCGCCGACCAGGCGCGCACGATCCGCATCCCGGTGCACATGATCGAGACGATCAACAAGATGAACCGGCTGAGCCGCCAGCACCTGCAGGAGTTCGGCTTCGAGCCCGACGCACCGACGCTGGCCGAGAAGATGGAGATCCCGGAAGACAAGATCCGCAAGATCATGAAGATCGCGAAAGAGCCGATCTCGATGGAAACGCCGATCGGCGACGACGACGATTCGCACCTCGGCGACTTCATCGAGGACACCAACAACACCGCGCCGATCGAAGCCGCGATGCAGGCCGGCCTGCGCGATGTGGTCAAGGACATCCTCGACAGCCTGACGCCGCGCGAAGCCAAGGTGCTGCGCATGCGCTTCGGCATCGAAATGAGCACCGACCACACGCTCGAAGAAGTCGGCAAGCAGTTCGACGTGACGCGCGAGCGCATCCGCCAGATCGAGGCCAAGGCGATCCGCAAGCTCAAGCACCCGAGCCGCTCCGACAAGCTGCGCACCTACCTGGATACCCTGTGAGCACGCTCTGATCAAGCCTGCGCCCATGATCCGGCCCCGTGCGTTCCACGGGGCCGTTTTTCTTGCGGCGGTGCTGGGCTATAAACTCCCGCTAACCCTCTGCCCGGCCCGCCCCACATGACCCAGACCATCGACCGCACGGTGCTGTTCGCCGACCTGCGCGGCAGCACGTCGATGTACGAGACGCTGGGCAACTCCGACGCGAGCGCCGTCGTGACGCGAAGCGTCGCATTGCTCGCCCGCATCGTGCAGCTGCACCAGGGCCACGTCGTCAAGACGCTCGGCGACGGCCTGATGGCGATGTTCGTCGCGCCGGCCTCGGCGGTCGCGGCGGCCGACGAGATGCACGAATCGCTGGAGCGTGTCGGCGCGCCCGGTGACGGCGCGCTGACGCTGCGGGCGCGCATGGTGCCGCTGAAGCTGCAGGTCGGCCTGGCGCGCGGCGAGGTGGTCGAGATCGCGGGCGACGTGTTCGGTGACGCGGTCAACGTGGCCGCCCGGTTGCTCGACCATGCCGGCGACAACGAGACGCTGGTCACCGCGCTCGTCCTCGACGGCCTCGACCCGGTCGAACGGGCGCGCTTTCGCAGCCTCGATCGGATGCAGTTGCGCGGTCGCGTCGAACCGGTGCACGTGCACCTGCTCGAGGCCGCGCCGCGTCTGGGCGACACCGCGGCGACCGCGTTCGGCGACATCGTCCCGGTCGCGTCCGAGCCCGAGGCGATCCGCCTCGACTGGATGGACCAGCACCGCGTCTACGCCGGCCCGAGCCTGCCGGTCGTGCTCGGCCGCAGCCCGCAGGCCACCTACATCATCGACGACACGCGCGTGTCGCGGTCGCACGCGCGCATCGACTGGCACGGCGGCACGTTCCAGATCACCGACCTGAGCTACAACGGCACCTACGTCCGCTTCGACAATGACCCCGAGGTCATCAGCCTGCGCCGCGGCAGTTGCACGCTGCACGGCAGCGGCACGATCGGCCTGGGCAGCCAGCCGACCGACGCGCTCAGCCCGAGCGTTCGCTTCGAGGTTCTGAAGTTCGCCGACACCCAACCGCACAACGGCTCGCCCTGAGCCGCGGCGCACCGCCGACCGCGTCAACGGCGGCAAGTGTGGCGCAGTTGGCGGCACGGTCTGCGCCGACCGCCAGCGCCTGCTGGTGCGGATCAACCTGATCTCGAATGCAATCAACCTAAAAACGTGAGTTACCCGGTCGGCGTAGGACCGACCAGCACCGGTAAAGGCGGCCCGACGCCGACGATCCGGTCGCAGATGTAGCGCAGCAAGGCGGCCCAGCGGTCGATCGAGGGGAACTGCTCCGCAG
>JANXZN010000391.1 GCA_025355545.1 Rhizobacter sp. | reverse complement strand
CTGCGGAGCAGTTCCCCTCGATCGACCGCTGGGCCGCCTTGCTGCGCTACATCTGCGACCGGATCGTCGGCGTCGGGCCGCCTTTACCGGTGCTGGTCGGTCCTACGCCGACCGGGTAACTCACGTTTTTAGGTTGATTGCGCCGGCTGCGCGTGGCCCCCCGGGCGCATATTTTTGTTTCGGAACGCGTCGGCATGCCGACCGCCCGGCGCGGCCATCACGTCGCCTCGCTTCCTGGATCACCTTTTCCGTACCTGCGTGTCCGGGTTGCAGCGCGCTCGGTTCCGCCCGCGCGTCGGGACACGGGAAGCAGGTAGGACACGTCTGACATCAGGCGTCGATCGAGTGCCGGGGGCGAACCCCGCGTTCGAGGGGGTGGCCTGTGAAACGAGGGGTTTTCCTACACGAGGAAGAACGCAAGCGTCGCTAAATCGACCGTCCGCCCCGCGGATAAAGCCAACCATTCCGACTCTTACCCCAGGAGCCCATCATGTCTCTTCAATTGCCCCTTCCGTGGCCCTCGGTCTTGAGGAAGACCGTGATCGCCGCGGCAGTCGCGCTACCGTGCCTCGCGGCCGTGGCCGACCCGCTGCCGCCGTTCACGTTCAACCTCGGTGCTGCAGGACTTCCCGCTGGAACCATCACGGCGGACAACATCATCATTTCGGACTTCGCGGCGGTCACGACCACCGGTACGACCTTCTCCGAAACCGGCTACCTGTCGGTGCAGTCGTTCCAGCTGGTCGGTACGGGATTCACGCCGGCCGGGCTGAACAGCACCTATGGCATGTACATCGCGTTCTCGGGCCACGGAACCACGTCACCGGGCGATCCGACCGCTGCGCCGACTTTCGGGAGCTTCACCGACCTTACCTACACGCTATATGGCTTCAACGGCACTGCCACGTTCGGGTTCAGCGGCAACACGCCGACTGAAACCGCATCCGGCGAGGTCGTACTCGCCACCGGCAGCCTGATTTCCGGCAGCGTCGCCACGTTGCCGGCTACCAACGGCAAGTACACCGCCTCGGCGAATGTGTTCCTGACGCTGACTCCAGACGCGGAGAACGGTGGCTTCTTCCAGTCGCCGGTGCCGTTCTACAACATCGCGGAATCCGAGTTTGGCAACACGACGAGGACGATCGAGCCGTTCGAAAACGGCGGCGGCTTCCGGGTTCGCCAGGGCGGTGGCTCGATCAACTTCGCGTCGACCGTGCCCGAGCCGGGCACCTACGCCTTGCTCGCCGCGGGCCTGGCGGCGGTCGGCTTCACGGCGCGCCGACGCAGCCGCTCTTGAGGTAACGGGCGGCCGAACCTGCTCGCCACCTCCGGGGCAGGTTCGGCGCGTCTGAGCCGCGCTCGGTCGGGCGTGGTCGCCAGCAGGCATCGGCCGGCCGCGACTGGCCCGGTCTTGCATACCGCTGACTCCAGCCGATGCACAGGCCGCCGTTCGGCGCTGGCCCTTACATCGATTCCTCGATCAGCGCGCGGTACTCATCGGCGCTTGCGATGCGCGGGTTGCTCTTGTGGCAGTGATCGGCCAGTGCACCACTGACGATGCGGTCGAACATCGCCGGCTCGACGCCCATCGCCGCCAGGCCGGCCGGCAAGCCCAGGCGCGCGTTCATCGCGCGGATCGCGTCCGGAATGTCACCACCGCTGCCCAGCCCCATCGCGCGCGCCATGCGGGCGAGCCGCTTGTCCTTGACGACGCTTTCGGCGCTGCCGTTGAAGCGCACCACCGCCGACAGGAACATCGCGTTGAGCGTGCCGTGGTGCAGCCGCGGATTCGCGCCACCCAGGCTGTGCGACAGCGAATGCACCGCGCCCAGGCCCTTCTGAAACGCCATCGCACCCTCGATCGATGCACTCATCATGTTCAGCCGCGCCTCGCGGTCCGAGCCGTCGCGGGTGGCGCGTTCGATGTGGGCCCAGCCGCGCTCCAGCCCGTCGAGCGCGATGCCGTCGGCCGGCGGGTTGAACGGTGCCGCCATGAAGGTCTCCATGCAGTGCGCAATCGCGTCCATGCCGGTCGCGGCGGTCAGGCCCGGCGGCAGGCCCAGGGTCAGTTCCGGGTCGCAGATCGCCGAACGCGGCAGCAGGTGCCACGAGTGGAAGCCGAGCTTGCGGTGGTCGTCCGTGATGACGATCGCGCCGCGCGCGACCTCGCTGCCGGTGCCGGCGGTGGTGGGCACCGCGATCAGCGGCGCGACCGCCTCGGTGATCTTCGCGCTGCCGCCCTCGATCGTCGCGTAGGTGACGAGCGGGTCGGGGTGTGTCGCGGCGATCGCGACACCTTTCGCGCAGTCCAGCGACGAGCCGCCGCCGACCGCGATCAGCCCGTCGCAGCCGTGCGCGCGGTACAGCGCCGCGGCCTCGCGCACCGCGGCCTCGGTCGGGTTCGACGGCGTGCCGTCGTAGACCGGACCCTGCAGCGACGCGGGCAGCGCATCGAGCACCTGCTGCAGCACGCCGGCGGCGCGCACGCCGGCGTCGGTGACGATCAGCGGCTTCCTGATGCCGACGCGCTCGCATTCGCTCGCGAGCAGCGCGCGGCTGCCGAAGTCCAGATGCACATGGGTCAGGTAGTAGATCAGTGCCATCGCGAATCCTTCCTCAGGTGCGGTAGCTCGGGTCGATGCGGTCGACGATGCGCTGCAGCGCGTCGAACGCATCCTGCCCGGCGCCGAAGCGTGGATCGTATTGCAAGGAGTCGCGCACGCAGGCCTCGAGCACCTTCGCGTCGATCGTGCGCGGCGCGCCCATCGCCAGCGTCGCGAGCTGCACCTCACAGGCGCGGTTGAGCAGCCACATCAGCCCGAAGGCCTGCGCCAGCGTGGCGCCGATCGTCACCGGCCCGTGGTTGCGCAGCAGCAGCACCGGCTTGG
>JANXZN010000363.1 GCA_025355545.1 Rhizobacter sp. | reverse complement strand
GCACCCCTCATCGATCAGCTGCTCGGCTCGCAATATTGCGAGCCGCTGCCGCATGAAAGCTGCGGACCAAATCCGCTTCCTCGCCATCACATAAGGGCGGTTCCTGACCAGCGTTCACACCACGCGCTGCGAGGCCCGCTTGCAGCTTCAGTGTGGCCTGAAACGCCGCCACGGCATCGAGCATGCGCTTGTGGTCTTCCGCACCCGTTGCCTTGGCCTTGCCACCCGGAATGTCCAACTCGTAGCGGCTGAACAAGTGGTCTGAATCTGACATTGCACTTTCCTCGGCAAGAAGTAGGCAAAACTTCAGCGCGAGGATTTTGGCGGCCTGCGGGGACTTGGTGTGCAGGATGTGCTGCGTCACCCTCCGCCGCCCAGCTGAATCAACTGCTGAGGAACGGACGTAGAACACACCGTAGCGATTCCTGCCGAGGCGGGGAATCTTGACGTTCAGCGATCGTGAAGCCATGCGTGACACTCATTCGTGACACCGCTTCCGCCAAAACTTTCAAGATCCTATTGAAATCAACTACCTATATCAAGTGGGGTGGCTGATGGGGCTCGAACCCACGACAACAGGAATCACAATCCTGGACTCTACCAACTGAGCTACAGCCACCGTTGAGCGCTGCATTATAACGAAGCCCGTGCGGCGACGCCCGCTCGGCCGCGCTACTTCGAGGTGCCTGGCGCAGCGGCCGAAGCCGCATCCGAGGCCGCCGCCGGCAACGCGTCCGGCTTGATCTCGACCTTGTAGCGCGCCTTCAGTGCCGCATAGTAGGCCAGCGATTCGGCATCGCCCCAGGCCTGCGCATACTGCGACTGGGCGCGCGCCGCATCGGTCGTGAGCGGGTCGCGGCCTAGCACCTTGGTGATCTTCGCGAGCGCGTAGCCCTGGTCGCCGAGGTCGACACCGACGAAGGCCGGCAGCGCCGTGGTCGGCGCCTTCAGCACCGCATCGATCAAGGGCCCGGGCAAATCGCGCGGCTGGGCGCGCGACAGCGTCAGCACCGGTTCCGCCATCGCGGTCGCCGGGGCGGCGCGCAACCCGGCCAGCCGCGCCTCGCCGAGCTTGCGCGCGAGCGCCGTCGCCTGCACCGTGACCAGCCGCTCGCGCACCTGCGCTTTCACGTCGGCCAGCGGCAACTGGCGCGTCGGTTCGTACTTGACGACGCGGCCCGAGACCAGCGTGCTCGCGGCGATCTCGATCGCCTCGGTGTTGCGCTTGTTGCGGATTGCGTCGGTGCCGAACAGCGCGTCCAGGAACTTCGGGTTCGCCAGTGCGCCGCTGGCGCCCGGCGCCGGCGCGCGCCTGACGTTCTGCGCGCTGCGCGGTTCGAGCTTGAGCTTGTCGATCACCGGCTTGAGGCTGTCGGGTTGCTCGTAGACCGTGTTGGTGAAGTCGACCGCCGCCTCGGAGAAGCGCTTCTGCGCGAGCTGCGTCTTGACCTCACTCTCGAGTTCGGCCCTGACCGCATCGAAGCTGCGCTTGTCGCCGCCGCGCACCGCGGTGAGCTTGACGATGTGGTAGCCGAAGTCGCTTGTCACCAGGCCGCTGATCTCGTCGGGCTTGAGCGCGAAGGCGGCGTCCTCGAGCGGCTTCGCGGCCAGGCCGCCGTGGCCGAAAAAGTCCAGGTCACCGCCCTTCTCGGCGGAGCCCGGGTCGTCGGAGTTCTTGCGTGCGACCTCGGCAAACGATGCCGGGTTCTTCCTGACCTCGGCCAGCAGGGCCTCGGCGCTGGCCTTCGCCTTGGCGCGATCGGTGGCCGAAGCGCCCGCATCGACCTTGACCAGAATGTGGCTGGCGCGGCGTTCCGGCGGCGCGGTGTAGCGCGCCTCGTTGGCGGCGTAGTAGTCGCGCAGTTCCTTGTCGGAGACATTGACGCCCTTCTTCAACGCGTCGAGGTCGAGCACGACGTACTCGACGTCCTCGACCTCGGGGGCCATGAACTGGGAGGCGTTCGCCGGAACCTTGTAGTACTTCTCGATGTCGGCGTCGGTCGGCGCGACATTCGCGACCGAGTCCTTGGTCGCGAAGCGCTGCACCTGCACCTCGCGCTGCTGGAACATCGCATCGAGCGCGGCGTTGGTGGCGCTCAGCGGCGCCGACACCGTGGCGCTGATGCCGGACACGACCTGGCGCAACGAAAGGTCCTGGCGCAGCCGCTGCGCGAACATCTCCGACGACATGCCCTGGGCCGACAGCGCATCCTTGTTGACGCTGCCGTCGGGGTTGCGCAGAAACGCGAGCTGCGGGTCGGTCGCGAAAAGGCGCTGCAGGCGATCGTCGGTGGTCGCCAGGTGCAGCTTGTCGGCGGCGGTGAGCATCACGCGCTCGCGCACCACGGCATCGAGCGACTGGCGCTTCATCTCCGGCGTGTCGAACAGCTTGGCGTCGACGTTGGGCATCTGGCGGCGGATGCGCTCGATCTGCTCGCGCTGCGCCGCCTCCCAGTCGTTGCGCGTGATCTTGCGCCCGTCGACCTTCGCGATCGTCGTGCTCTCGTCGCGCATGAAACTGCCGTAGCCCTGGTAGACGCCGCCACCGACGAACGCGAGCACGACGAAGCCCAGAACCAATTGCAGCAACCAGGTGTGCTTGCGGAAGAAATCAAACATCGAAAGCCTCTGTCAACGGGCGGCCCGCGCCGCATGGGCCGGGCCCAACGAGTGCGACGCATCGCCGCGCCTATCAAACCTGCGATCCAGATACAACAAAGGCGAACCGAGGTTCGCCTTTGGCTGGATGGTGGCGCCGATTCTAGCCGAGCCGTCGGCGCCGCAAACCGCGTCGGGCCGCAACGGGCCGGTGAATCGTCTTGTGGTTCGCGTGGTGGGTGCTGAGGGGCTCGAACCCCCGACCTACGCCTTGTAAGGGCGCCGCTCTACCAACTGAGCTAAGCACCCGCGCAGCCTGTCTTGCGAGAACCGGACCGGGCCTCTCAGTTCACCGCGTCCTTGAGGGCCTTGCCGGGCCGGAACTTCGGCACCTTCGCGGCCTTGATCTTGATCGTCGCGCCGGTGCGCGGGTTGCGCCCGCTGCGTGCTGCACGCTTGCCGACGCTGAACGTGCCGAAGCCCACGAGGGACACCGTGTTGTTCTTTTTCAGGGTGGTTTTCACACCGCCGATCACGGCCTCCAGGGCGCGCGCTGCGGCCGCCTTGGAGATGTCGGCCTGCTTGGCGATGTGCTCGATCAACTCGGACTTGTTCACGGGTGTTCCCCCTCTAAAGGTATCTCACGATGAATTCGGGTGGATGCTCGGGCTGCAAGTGTGGTGACGCGGCAGCTCGAAACGATTACAGCCGCGCCCTACCTCACTGTCAAGCGCGGAAGCGGATTCTATTCGTAATCACGCGCACCTATTCGGGTGGAACTGCGTGCTTTCTCGCTTGACAAGGCAGCGCGGTCGTTTCTCACGCGAGGCCGCTGCGGCGCGTGTGCGGCGCATGTCGCGTCAGCTGCCGCGCACGGGGGTCCGCACCACCAGCGCCACGCCGGTCGCGGTGAGCAGCATGCCCAGCGCCATGCTCCAGGTGAAGGCCTCGTCGAACAGCAGCCACGCCAGCGCCGCGGTGCACGGCGGCACGAGATACATCAGGCTTGCGACCGCGGTCGCCGCGCCGCGCTGGATCAGCAGGTACAGCAGCGAGCTGCCGCCCAGCGTCAGCGCGAGCACCGACCACGCCATCGCGCCGATCATCTGCGGGTCCCACACCACCGGAGCGGTCTCGAGCAGCGCGAGCGGCGCGCTCACGACCAGCGCGGCGAAGAGCTGGATCGCGCCGGCGCTGCGCACATCGCAGCGGGCGACGAAACGCTTCTGGTAGAGCGTGCCGATCGTGATGCTGAACAGCGCGAACACCGCGAGCGCCAGGTTCCGGTGCGTGACCTCGCCGCCACCGAGCTTGTGCCACACGACCAGCGTCAGCCCGCCCAGTCCGAGCGCGAGGCCGAGCCATTGCTGCAGCGAGACCCGGGCGCGCGCATCGCCCGCAGGGTTGGCGCGCGAGCTCATCCACAGCGCCGTCAACACCGGCTGCAGCCCGACCAGCAACGCGACCGTGCCGGCGCCGATGCCGGCCTTCACCGAGGCCCAGACGCCGCCGAGGTAGCCGGCATGGATCAGGACACCGACGACCGCCAGGTGGGCCCACTGCACGCGCTCGCGCGGCCACGCGACGCGCGCGACGCGAATCCACACGCCGAAGCACAGCAACGACAAGGCATAGCGGATCGACAGGAAGGTCAGCGGCGGCGCATGCGGCATGCCGAAGCGCGCGACGACGAAGCCGGTGCTCCAGATCAGCACGAACACCCACGGCATCGCGCGGATCAACGTGCGCCGGTTGTCGGCGATCACGGTGGTCATTGGCGGGCCGAGCGCCGGGCCGCCATGGGCCACGAAGAGGCCCACCACGTAACCCTCGGCCGGCCCGCATCCCCGCGGGGGATCGGCGAATGTACTCGTTCGACGAGGGGCTCCATCAGCGCGCTTTGGCGCGGATCTCGGGCAGCGCCTTCTGCAGGTAGTACACCATCGACCAGATCGTCAGCACCGCCGACGCGTAGATCAGCCACGTGCCCCAGAGCTGCGTGTCGATCAGGCCGAACAGCGCGCCGTGGAAGAGCAGGAACGGAATCGCCACCATTTGCACCACCGTCTTGACCTTCCCGAGCATGTGCACCGCGACGCTGCGCGACGCGCCGATCTGCGCCATCCATTCGCGCAGGGCCGAGATCGCGATCTCGCGCCCGATGATGATGAGCGCGATCAGGCTCTGCACGCGCTCGAGTTCGACCAGCACCAGCAGCGCCGCGCAGACCAGGAACTTGTCGGCCACCGGATCCAGGAAGGCGCCGAACGACGAGGTCATGTTCAGGCGCCGCGCAAGGTAGCCGTCGGCCCAGTCGGTGAGCGCGACCACGAAGACCAGCACGGTCGCGCTCAGGTTGCGATCGGCCTCGGCCAGCGGCAGATGGAACACCCCGACGACCAGCGGGATCGCGACGATGCGCGCCCAGGTCAGCAAGGTCGGCAGGTTGAAGAACATGCCGCGATTGTCACCTGAGACGCGCCGCGGTTATTGGTCCAGCGTGCGTGGCTTGAACTTGCGCTCGTGGTTGAACAGGAAGGTCTCGGTGAAACGCCAGGGCCTGGGCAGACCCGTGACGTTGCCGAACGGTGCGGCGCGGTGCACCGCGTCGGCCGCCAGCTGCGAGGTGTCCTTCGCCTCCTGGGCGTGGCGCACGAACACGATCCTGCGCACGCTGCCGTCGCCGTTGAGCTCGATCTCCAGCACCGGGATGCCCAGCAGCGGCTCGATCACCGCGCCGGTGTAGCTGCCGTTCGGGTTCGCGGCGACGAGCCGCTGCGCGGCCTGCAGCCGCAGCTCGGCCCAGCTGTGCACCGGGCCCGGCGGCGGCAGGCGCGCCGATGCCGCCGCATCCGTCGCAGTCGACGCGACACTCGGCACCGCCGCGACCGGCGCCGGTCGCGGCGAGGACGAGCAGCCGGCGATCAGACACAGCCCGGCGAGGCCCGCGCGCACCCGTCGATGATCAATGCAGGACACGATAGATCTCCTCCGCGAGTTCCTTCGAGATGCCGTCGACGCCCAACAGGTCTTCGACGCTCGCGTTGCCGACCCCGCGCACGCCGCCGAAGCGCTGCAGCAGCTTCGCACGCTTCTTCGGCCCGATGCCGGCAATGTCCTCCAGCTTGCTGCTGCCGGTGCGCACGCTCGCGCGCCGCGCGCGCATGCCGGTGATCGCGAAGCGATGCGCCTCGTCGCGGATCTGCGCGACCAGCATCAGCGCTGCCGAGTCGCGACCGAGGTAGACCTTGGGCCGGCCGTCGGCGAACACCAGTTCTTCGAGCCCGACCTTGCGGCCCTCGCCCTTCTCGACGCCGACGATGCGGCCCAGGTCGATGCCGAGTTCCTCGAACACCTCGCGCGCCACGCTGACCTGGCCGCGCCCGCCGTCGACCAGCACGAGGTCGGGCAGGCGCGCGGGGTTCGCAGGATCAGCGCGGCTCGCGGCCTCGACCAGCCTCGCATAGCGGCGCGTCAGCACCTGGCGCATCGCGGCGTAGTCGTCGCCGCCGGTGATGCCCTCAATGTTGTAGCGGCGGTACTGGGCACTCTGCATCTTGTGGCCTTCGAAGACGACGCAGGATGCCTGCGTCGACTCGCCGGCCGTGTGGCTGATGTCGAAACACTCGATGCGAAAGGTGTCCACGTCGTCGACGCCGAGGTCCAGCGCTTCGACCAGTGCGCGCGTGCGGGCCTGCTGCGAACCCTCTTCGGCGAGCAGCTGAGCGAGCTTGAGCTGCGCGCCCTTGATGCACATGTCGAGCCACGCACGCCGCGGCTCGCGCGGTTGGTGCTGCGCGCTGACCTTGCAGCCGCCCTGCAGCGACAAGGCATCGATCAGCGCCCTGCCCACCGCGTGGCTGAGCACCAGCAGCGGCGGCACGCCGCCGAAGGAATCGCCGGGCCGCCCCGAGATTCCTTGCCGCTCTTGGGTGGCGGGCATCGCATGCGATGCCCTGGGGGCGCCATCGAAGTAGTGCTGCGCGATAAAGGCTTCGAGCACCTGCACTTCGGGCGAAGCGGGCGTCGACGGCGCGTCGTCGTCCTCCGGCCCGAGCGCCATCGCGTCCTCGACATGCTTCGGGAAGTACGGCCGATCACCGAGGTGCCGGCCGCCGCGCACCATCGCGAGGTTCACGCAGGCGCGCCCGCCCTCGACCTTCACGGCGAGGATGTCGGCGTCCTTCGTCGTCACGCCGGTGTTGTCCTCGACCGCCTGCTGATGCAGCACGCGCGACAGCGCGCCGATCCGGTTGCGGATCTCGGCCGCCTGCTCGAAGCGCAGCGCCTCGGCGTGCACCATCATCTGCGCCTGCAGGTCGTCCATCAGTTCCTGCTGCTGGCCCTGCAGGAAGCGCTCGGCGTGGTTCACGTCGAGCGTGTAGTCCTCGGCCGAGACGAAGTTCACGCAGGGCCCCGAGCAGCGCTTGATCTGGTACAGCAGGCAGGGCCGCGTGCGGTTGTTGAAGACCGAGTCCTCGCAGGTGCGCAGGCGAAACACCTTCTGGATCGTCTGGATCGATTCCTTCACCGCCCAGGCGCTCGGGAACGGTCCGAAGTAGCGGTGCTTCTGATCCACCGAGCCGCGGTAGTAGGCGACGCGCGGGAACTTGTGCGATTCGATCTTCAGGTAGGGGTAGCTCTTGTCGTCGCGGAACAGGATGTTGTAGCGCGGCGCCAGCGTCTTGATCAGGTTGTTCTCGAGCAGCAGCGCCTCGGCCTCGGAGCGCACCACGGTCGTCTGCAGCCGCGCGATCTTCGTGACCATGTGGCCGATGCGCGTGCCGCCGTGGTTCTTCTGGAAGTAGCTCGAGACGCGCTTCTTCAGGTCGCGCGCCTTGCCGACGTACAGCACCGCGTCGCGGACGTCGAAGTAGCGATACACTCCCGGCAGGTTCGGCAGCGCGGCGACGTCGGCGAGCACCTGCGCGCGGGTCGCGTCGGTCGGCTCGTCGCCGGGGGCGGGAACGTTGTCGTCGTCGGTCATCGAGCGCGATTGTGCCGCGGCGCTCGCACGCGGGCGCGCTCCGGAATAATGGGCCGCATGCAATGGGACCTGTTCTGCCGCGTCGTCGACAACTTCGGCGACGTCGGCGTGTGCTGGCGGCTCGCGGCCGACCTGGCGGCGCGCGGCGAGCAGGTGCGGCTATGGCTCGACGATGCATCGGCGCTGCCCTGGATGGCGCCCGGCGGCGCCCCGGGGGTGCGCGTGATGGCATGGCCCGCGACCGACGCAGCGGTCGATTGCGGCGACGTCGTGATCGAGGCCTTCGGCTGCGAACTGCCCGCGCCCTTCCTCGGGCACATGGCGCGCCAGACGCGCGCGCCGGTGTGGATCAACCTCGAGTACCTCAGCGCCGAGGGCTTCGTCGAGCGCGCTCACAAGTTGCCGTCGCCGCAGACCAACGGCCCGGGCGCGGGCCTGAGCAAGTACTTCTTCTACCCCGGCTTCACGCCGCGCACCGGCGGGCTAATCCGCGAGGCCGATCTCGCGGCCCGCCAGCGCGCGTTCGATGCGCCCTCCTGGCTCGCGGCGCAGTGCGGCGCGGTCGCTCACGGCGAACAGGTCGTCAGCCTGTTCTGCTACGAGGCCGGCGCCCTGCCCGCGCTGCTCGACCAGCTCGCCCTGCGCCCGACCCTGCTGCTCGCGACCGCAGGTGCCGCGGCGCGTCAGATCGCCGAGTTGCTCGGCGCCGGCCTGCGGCGCGGCGCATTGCGTGCGCTGGCGCTGCCGGCCCTCGCGCAGCACGACTACGATCATCTGCTGTGGGCCAGCGACCTGAACTTCGTGCGCGGCGAAGATTCGTTCGTGCGTGCGCAGTGGGCCGCCAAGCCGTTCGTGTGGCAGATCTACCCGCAGCACGACGCGGTGCACATCGCCAAGCTCGACGCCTTCCTGGTGCGCTTTCTGGCGGGCGCCGACGCGCACTGGGGTGCCGGGCTGAGCCGCCTCTGGCACGCGTGGAACGGCGCCGATCATGCGTTGCCAGCCTTGCCGGCGCTGCCGCTTTGGGCCGAGCAGTGTGGCCTGTGGCGCGAATCGCTTCGGGCTCGCCCCGATCTGGTGACCGAGCTGCTCGGCTTTGTCGCCGAAACACGCTAAAATCGAGGGCTTTTCGCGCCACGGGGTCATCGCCCTGTGTGCTCGAACCGAGCCCAGGCGCATCGTCGCGCCGCACCCCACCGCTTACGGAAACAGCAGCCATGAAGACCGCAATGGAATTTCGCGCCGGCAACGTCATCTTGCTCGGCAAGGACCCGATGGTCGTGCTGCGCACCGAGTACAGCCGCGGTGGCCGCAACTCGGCCACCGTGCGCATGAAGCTCAAGAGTCTGCTCTCGAACTCCGGCACCGAAGTCGTCTACAAGGCCGACGACAAGCTCGACCAGGTCATGCTCGACAAGAAGGAGTGCACCTACTCCTACTTCGCCGACCC
>JANXZN010000355.1 GCA_025355545.1 Rhizobacter sp. | reverse complement strand
CTGTGCAACCAGAACCGCACGCCGCTGGTCTTCCTGCAGAACATCACCGGCTTCATGGTCGGGCGCGACTACGAGATCTGGCTCTGCGGCCACATGAACAGGAAGCGCGGGTCGAAGGCCCGGCCCGACATGCCGTAGTTGCCGGCGCCGAACGAGCCGTTGCAGATCACCGTGAACTTCGGCACCTCGGAGCCGGCCACCGCCATGATCATCTTCGCGCCGTCCTTCGTGATGCCGCGTTTCTCGTAGTCGCGCCCGACCATGAAGCCGGTGATGTTCTGCAGGAAGACCAGCGGCGTGCGGTTCTGGTTGCACAGCTGGATGAAGTGCGCGCCCTTTTGCGTGCTCTCGTTGAACAGCACGCCGTTGTTCGCGAGGATGCCGATCTTGTAGCCCCACAGGTGCGCGAAGCCGCAGACCAGCGTCGTCGCATACGCCGGCTGGTACTCGTGGAAGCGGCTGCCGTCGACCATGCGCGCGATCACCTCGCGCATGTCGAACTGGACCTTGATGTCGCGCGGCACGATGCCGTAGAGCTCGGCGGGGTCGTAGAGCGGCGCCTCGGGCTCCTGCCATTCGACCTCGGCCTTGGTCGGGCGCTTCCACTGTGCGACCACATCGCGGGCGATCGCGAAGGCCTCGAACTCGTTGCTCGCCGGGTAGTCGGCGGTGCCCGAGACGCGCGTGTGCACGTCGCAGCCGCCGAGCTCGTCGGCACTGACCTCCTCGCCGGTGGCGGCCTTCACCAGCGGCGGGCCGCCGAGGAAGATCGCGCCGTTGCCGCGCACGATCACGCTGTAGTCCGACAGCGCCGGCACATACGCGCCGCCGGCGGTGCAGTGGCCGAGCACCACCGCGACCTGCGGCACGCCCATCTTCGACAGGATCGATTGGTTGCGGAAGATGCGACCCGCGTTGTGGCGGTCGGCGAAAAGCTCGGCCTGCAGCGGCAGGAAGCCGCCGGCGCTGTCGCACAGATGAACCATCGGCAGCCTGTTCTCGACCGCGATGTCGGTCGCGCGCACGATCTTCTTGACCGACAGCGGGTACCACGCGCCGCCCTTGACGCTCGCGTCCGACGCGTGAACCATCACCTCTCGGCCCGAGACGATGCCGATGCCGGTGACGATGCCGGCGCCGGGCACTTCGCCGTCGTAGTCCAGGTTGGCGGCGAGCGTCGACAGCTCGAGGAACGGCGTGCCCGGGTCGAGCAGGCGCGTCAGCCGGTCGCGCACGAACAGCTTGTTCTGGCGCGCCAGCCGCTCCATGTCGCGCGCCGGCCGCTCGTGGCGCACCGCGGCCTGCTGCTCGTGCAGTGCCCGCGATAGCGCGAGGTTGTGGAGCCGATTCGCCTGGAACTCGGTCGAGCCGGTGTCGAGGGCGGAATCGATTCGCTTCATGTCGCTTCTTTGAACCGTTCCAGCGTGACCAGTGCGGCGTCGCGATCAAAGGTCTGGCCGATGGCGACATGCACGGTCTGCACCGTGCCGTCGCAGGGCGCGACGATAGTCGTTTCCATCTTCATGCTCTCGATGACCAGCAGCGCCTGCCCGCGCCGCACGACCGCGCCCGGTTCGGTGCTCACGTCGATCGCGGCGCCCGGCATCGGCGCGCGCGCGACCGCCTCGTCTTCGTCGACGGCAGGATGGGCGAAGCGCTCCAGGCTGTGCGAGTAGCGCAGCAGGTAGGCCTCGCCATCGAGATGCACGTGCACGGCGTCGCCGTGCTGCGCGATCACGACACGCTCGGTCAGGCCGCGCAGCGTCAGCTCGTGAACATGTTCGCCACGCGCGACCAGCGTGGCCGGCACACAGGTATCGCCGACGTGGACCTGGTAGACGCCGCCCACACGCGACAGCCACAGCTCGTGGTCGACGCCGGCGAGGCGGAAGGCGTGTCCCATCAGTTCCTCCAGGCACCGATGGCGGCGTGCAATGCCGGCACCGCGTCGGCGGCGTCGCGCAGCGGCCGCGAGGCGAGGGCGGCGACGGCCAGCAGCTTGTGCAGTGTGGCAGGCCCGATTGCCGGCTCGGCTGCGACCTCGGGATGCGCGTCGAGGAAACCGGTGTGGATCGCGCCCGCGCCGAAGGCCGGGTGCGCGAGCAGCCGCTGCAGAAAGCCGATGTTGGTCTTGCAACCCAGCAGCACGTAGTCGTGCAGCGCGCGTTGCGCCAGCGCGATGGCCGCGTCGCGCGTTGGTGCGTGCACGATCAGCTTGGCCAGCATCGGGTCGAAGGCGGCGGTCACGTCCTGGCCGGCGCGCACGCCGCTGTCGACGCGAATGCCCGGGCCCTGCGGCTCATGCAGCGCGAGGATGCTGCCGGTGGTGGGCAGGTAGCCGCCGGAAGCGTCCTCGGCGTAGATGCGGAACTCGATCGCGTGACCGCGCGGCTGCAGCTCTTCCTGCGTGAAGGCGAGGGGCTTGCCGGCGGCGACGCGCACCTGCTGCTCGACCAGGTCGACACCGAGCACTTCCTCTGTGACCGGGTGCTCGACCTGCAACCGCGTGTTCATCTCGAGAAAGTAGAACTTGCCGCCACCGAAGATGAACTCGACCGTCCCGGCGTTGGTGTAGCCCGCGCTGCGCGCGATGCCGGCGGCCACGCTGCAGATCTCGCGTCGCAGCGCCGGCGTCAGCATCGGCGACGGCGTTTCTTCGACGATCTTCTGGAAGCGGCGCTGCACCGAGCACTCGCGTTCGTGCAGGTGCACGACATGGCCGTGCGCGTCGCCCAGCACCTGGACCTCGATGTGGCGCGGGTTCTCGACGAAGACCTCGGCGTACAGCCGCCCGTCGCCGAAATAGCGCTGCCCTTCGCTGCGCGCGCGCTCGATCTCGCCGGCCAGCAGGGCCGGGTCGCGCACGATGCGCATGCCCTTGCCGCCACCGCCGGCGGCCGGCTTTATCAGCAGCGGGAAGCCGACCGCGGCGGCGCGCTCGGTGAAGCTGCCCGGGTCGTCGTCCTCGATCGCCGACGGCGCGACCGGGAAGCCGCCGCGTTCGACAAAGGCGCGCGCGGTGACCTTGTCGCCCATGCGCTCGATGACCTCGGGCGTCGGGCCGATGAAGACCAGCCCGGCGTCGCGGCAGGCGCGCGCGAAGCCGGCGTTCTCGGACAGGAAGCCGTAGCCGGGGTGCACCGCGCCGGCGCCGGCGGCGAGCGCGGCGGCGACGATCTGCGCGCCGTCGAGGTAGGCCGCGACCGGCGTGGCGCCGTGAATCTCGACGCCGAGGTCGGCACGACGAACCGCTGGCGAGCCCGCATCGACGGCGTGGTGCACGACGACCGCGCGCAAGCCGAGCCGCTGCACCGTGCGCACGATACGCAGCGCGATCTCGCCTCGATTGGCGATCAGCACGGCTGCAAAGGGCCACTCCTGCTGCACGCCTGCTCCTGTTCGATAGGCATTTCGCCCGGTGCGTGAATTATTGAGGCGTACTCATACGGCGCCATGATCGTTTGTCCCTATGGGGCTTGAATACATGGAGACGTATCGTAATGAGGCTAACTCAATAAAGTCTCGCCATGTCCGCATCCAGCCCGCCGCTCGCCGCCCGCTCCGCCGCGCAGATCTTCAGCGGCCTGTCGGACGAAGAGGTGTTCTTGCTGGGCGAAGCCGATCGTTTTGCGCGCGCCGAGCTGTACTCGTTGGCGCAGCGCATGGATGACGACGAGTGGTGGCCGCCGGAGGCATTCGCCAAGATCGGCGCCAACGGCTATTTCGGTATCACGGCTCCCGAAACCCTGAGTGGCGCCGGCGCCGACCTGTTCACCAGCGGCCTCGTGCTGCAGGCCTTCGCGCGCTGGAACCACGCGCTGGCGCTGAGCTGGGTCGCGCACGAGAACCTGTGCCTGCACAACCTGCTGCGCAACGCCAACGCCGAGCAGAAGGCGCGCTACGTGCCGCGCCTGGCCAGCGGCAAGGCGGTCGGCGCACTGGGGTTGACCGAGCCCGGCGCGGGCTCCGATGCACTGGGCTCGATGCGCACCACCGCCGTGCTCGATGGCGACCACTATGTGCTGAACGGCAACAAGATCTACATCACCAACGGCGCGGTTGCCGACGTGCTGCTGGTCTACGCGAAGACCGACAAGGCGCTCGGCTCGCAAGGCATCTCGGCCTTCATCGTCGACAAGGACGCGCCGGGTTTCGGTGTCGCGCAGAAGCTGCGAAAGATGGGTTTTCGCGGCAGCCAGACGGCCGAGCTGGTGTTCGACAACTGCCGCGTGCCGGCCGCGAATCTGGTGGGCGCCGAGAACGCCGGCGTCAAGGTCGTGATGAGCGGCCTGGACCTCGAGCGCGCGATGATCGCGCCGCTGTGTCTGGGCATCGCCGAGCGCGCGCTCGAACTGAGCCTGGACTACGCCCGCACCCGCGAGCAGTTCGGCAAGCCGATCGCGAGCTTCCAGATGATCCAGGACAAGCTGGCGCAGATGTATGTCTGGGTCGAGGCGATGCGCCTGTTCACCTACCAGGCGCTGCGCGCGGCGAGCGCGCTCGAGAACGGCGAGATGGGCCGCGGCGAGATCCACAAACTCGCCGCCGCATCGGTGATGTTCGCCGCGAACACGATGAATTCGGTGCTCGACCAGGCGGTGCAGATCCACGGCGGCAGCGGCTACATCTGGGAGTCGGAGGTGAACCGGCTCTACCGCGCGATCAAGCTGCTCGAGATCGGCGCCGGCACGACCGAGGTGCGCAAGCTCATCATCAGCGGCGAGATGCTGCGCGGGTGATGGCGATGATCGATGCGACCGAAGTGTCGCTGGACACGTCCGTGGAGCAGGCGCTGTGGCGCGAGCCCACCGTCTACCACGCCGAGCTGTTCAAGGGCCGCAACGTGCTCGTTTCCGGCGGCGGCACCGGCATCGGCCGCGCGATCGCGCTGCTGTTCGCGCGCCTGGGCGCGCAGGTGATCGTCTGCGGCCGCACGCTGGCCAAGCTCGAGCGCGTCGCGGCGTTCGCGCAGACGCAGGGCGCGCGCATGCTGCCGATCGCGGCCAATGTGCGCGAGCCCGACGAGGTCGCGGCGCTGTTCGCGCGCATAGGCGCCGACTGCGGCACCCTGACGGCGGTGGTCAACAACGCCGGCGGGCAGTTTCCGCAGGCGGCGATCGACTTCTGGGTGAAGGGCTGGAACGCCGTCATCAGCACCAAGCTCAACGGCACCTGGCACATGATGCAGGCGGCGGCGCGCCATTGGCGCGATGCGGCCGCGCCCGGCGCGATCGTCAACGTGATCGCGGTGGTCGACCGCGGCATGCCCGGCATCGCGCACTCGATGGCCGCGCGTGCCGGCGTGATCGGCGCCACCCGCACCGTCGCGGTCGATTGGGCGCCGCTGCGGGTGCGCGTCAACTGCATCGCGCCCGGGCTGACCGCGAGCGAAGGGCTGGACGTGTATCCGCCCGAGGCCAGGCGCGAGTTCCCCCGCGCCAACCCGATGCGGCGCCCGGGTTCGCTGCGCGAGATCAGTGAGGCGGCGGTCTTTCTCGCCAGCCCCGCGGCCAGCTTCATGACCGGCGAGGCGATGACGGTCGACGGCGGCGGCCGCCTGTGGGGCGAGATGTGGACCGCCGGGCGGCCCGCGTATTTTGCCGATCCCCGACCCGGCTGAGAGCCGCGATCATCATGGCGTTGCAGACCCGCCTAACGAAACCATCGGTCCGATCCGGGCCGCCGGAGACACCCCATGTACGTCGGTGACCGATTTGCCCAGCACCCCGACCGCGCCGCCTTCATCATGGCCAGCAGCGGCGAGACGGTGAGCCATGCCGAGCTCGAGGCACGCACCAACCGGCTGACCCACCTGCTGCGCGACCAGGGTCTGCGGCGGCTCGACCACTACGCGATCTTCATGGAGAACAACAACCGCTACCTCGAGTGCAACGGCGCGGGCGAGCGTGCCGGGCTGTACTACACCTGCATCAACTCCTACCTCACCGCCGAGGAGCTCGCGTACATCGTCGACAACAGCGAATCGCAGCTGCTGATCACCTCGCTCGCGAAGCTGCCGATCGCGCACGCGGCGCTGGCGCTGTGCCCGCGCGTGAAACGCTGCCTCGTGGTCGACGGCGGCGCCGCGGTGCGCGCGCTGGACGATCCGCGCTGTGTCGACTTCGCCGAGGCGGTGGCCGCCTACCCCGACACGCCGATCGCCGACGAGAGCCTGGGCGCCGCGATGCTGTACTCGTCGGGCACCACCGGCCGGCCCAAGGGCATCCTGCGGCCGCTGCCCGAGACGCCGCCGTCGCTGCCGCTGCCGCTGTTCGCGTTCCTGAACGAGCTGTGGCAGTGCAGCGAGGGCATGCGCTATCTGTCGCCGGCGCCGCTGTACCACTCGGCGCCGCAGGCCAACGTCGCGCTCGCGATCCGCAACGGCGGCACCGTGGTGATCATGGAGCACTTCGACCCCGAGCACTACCTGGCGCTGATCGAGCAGTACCGCATCACGCACACGCAGCTGGTGCCGACGATGTTCAGCCGCATGCTCAAGCTGCCCGCCGACGTGCGCGCGCGCTACGACCGCTCGTCGCTGCAGATCGCGGTGCATGCAGCCGCGCCGTGCCCGGCGCAGATCAAGGAACAGATGATCGCGTGGTGGGGGCCGATCATCCACGAGTACTACGGCGCCACCGAGGCAATGGGCTTCACCGCCTGCAACAGCGCCGAATGGCTGGCGCACCGTGGCACGGTCGGCAAGGTGCTGATGGGCGAACTGCACGTGCTCGACGACGCCATGCAGCCGGCGCCCAAGGGCCAGCCGGGCGAGCTGTGGTTCAAGACTGCCAACCCCTTCGTCTACTTCAACGACCCCGAGCGCACCCAGGCCACGCGCTCCGCCGACGGTTTGATGACCACCGTCGGCGACGTCGGCTACCGCGACGCCGACGGCTTCCTGTACCTGACCGACCGCTCCACCTTCATGATCATCTCGGGCGGCGTCAACATCTACCCGCAGGAGTGCGAGAACCTGCTGATCACGCACCCGCAGGTGGCCGACGCGGCGGTCTTCGGCGTGCCCAACGAAGACCTGGGCGAGGAGGTCAAGGCGGTGGTCCAGCCGATGCCCGGCGTGGTGGCCGACGAGGCCTTCGCGCAGTTGCTGATCGCGTTCTGCGCCGAGCACCTGGCGACGATGAAGTGCCCGCGCACCGTGGACTTCACCGACGCACTGCCGCGGCTGCCCACCGGCAAGCTCTACAAGCAGCCGCTGCGCAACCAGTACTGGCAGGGGCACGGCCGCAGCCGCATCGTCTGAGCGCGAACGAGCCGCCCCACAGCGCGCCGAGCGCGAACAGCCCGGCCACATCGGCGTTCTTCACCTCGGCCCTTCGCAGCGATCGCTCACGCCGCTGCCGGCGCGCGTTCGAGCGTGAGCAGCGCGCGTTTGCGCTCGACGCCGCCGGCATAGCCGGTCATCGAGCCGTCGCTGCCGACGACCCTGTGGCAGGGCACGATCACCGAGACCGGGTTGCGCCCGACCGCGCCGCCGACCGCGCGCAGCGCCGAAGCCGCATCGAGTGCGTGCGCGATCTCGCCGTAGCTGCGCGTGCGCCCGCCCGGGATCGCGAGCAGCGCCTGCCACACCGCGTGCTGGAACGGCGTGCCGTGCAGGTCCAGCGGCAGCTCGAAGCTGTCGCGCTCGCCGGCGAAGTACGCGTGCAGCTGGTCGGCGGCCTCGCGCAGCAGTTCATCGTTCGGTCGCTGCGGTGCCCCGAGCGGCCCGGGATGATGCTTCTGCCCCTCGAACCACGCGCCGGCCAGGCCGCGCGCGGTGCGCGCCAGCAGCAGCGGGCCGAGCGGAGTGGCGATCGTGGCCTGCGCGGTGCAGGCAGCGCGGATCGAATCGGTGGTCGTGTTCATGGTGTCGTCTTCTCCATAGAATTCCACAGGCGCAGCACGGCATACGCGCGCCACGGTTGCCAGGCCTGCGCGTGCGCCTCGGCCTCGCGTTGGGTCGTCGTCGGCGCACCGCGCCACAGTGCGAGCGCCTTCAGCACCGCGACGTCGTTCGGCGGGAACGCATCGGGCCAGCCGAGCGCGCGCATCGCGATGTAGTGCGCCGTCCACGGGCCGATGCCCGGCAGGGCGCACAGGCGCTCGATCAGCGGCTCGGCCCGCGCGCCGGGCGCGAGCAGCGCAGCGATCTCGGGCCACGCCTGCGCGATCGCCTGGATCGCACCGGCGCGGCTGCGGATGATGCCGAGCTCGGCGATGCGCTCGAGCGCGGTCGCGGCGAGCACCGACGGCGCCGGGAAGGCGCGGCCCATGTCGTCCCAGGGCGTGCGCAGCGGTGCGCCGAAACGCTCGACGACGCGCCGCGCCAGCGTGCGCGCGCCGGCCACCGTGACCTGTTGCCCGAGCACTGCGCGCAGCGCGAGCTCGAACGCGTCCAGGCTGCCCGGCAGGCGCAGCCCCGGTGCGCCGGGCAACGCGGCGAGTGCCGCGTCTATCGTCTGCGGCTCGGCATCGAGGTCGAGCCAGCGCCGCACCGCCGCGACGACGCGGCCGCTCGCGGCCGCGAGCTCAGGTGCGAAACGCAGCAGAACGATCGGCGCGGTGGTCGCAAACTCGGCCTCGACCCAGCCCGCGACCGCTGCGACCGTGCCGGCACGCAACGTGCGCCGCACGCGCAGGCCATCGACGACCTCGACCTCGGGCACGGCGCGCTGCGCCAGGAAGCGCAGCAGCGCCGCGGCGTCGTACGGCGGCCGGTAGCCGAGCTTGACGGTGATCGCGGCCCGGTCGTCGAACCCAGCGTCGTCGACTTCGCCACGCAGCCGGCTCGGGCTCATGCGGTAGCTCTCGACAAACGCCGCGTTGAAGCGCCGCAGGCTGTTGAAGCCGCTCGCCAGCGCGACCTGCGCGACCGGCAGCCGCGTGTCGGTCAGCAACTGCTTGGCGAGCAGCAGGCGGCGCGTCTGCAGATACTGCAGCGGTGTCACGCCGTGCTCGGTCTGGAAGATGCGGCGCAGATGCCGATCGCTGACACCGAGCCGCCCGGCCACGTCGACGAGGCTGGCCGCTTCGCCGCTCGCGGCCTGCGCGTCGAGCGCGTCGGCCGCCTGGCGTGCGAGCGTGCGCGATGCGTCCATCACGGTCCACGCGTGCGGCGCGCCGGGTGCGATCTCGGGGCGGCACTTCATGCACGGGCGGAACGCCGCGGCCTCGGCCTGCGCCGGCGTCGCGAAGAAGCGGCAGTTGCGCTCGCGCGGCGTGCGCACGCGGCAGATCGGCCGGCAGTAGATGCCGGTCGAGGTCACGCCGACGAACAGCCGGCCGTCGAAGCGCGCGTCGCGCGCCATGATGACGCGGTAGGCGGCGTGGTTGTCGAGCGAGACATGGGCGAGATCCATGCCGTGATTATCGGCGGCGGGCGGAGCGCTACTCGCCGTTTCCGGACATGTGGCAGGACGAGTGGCGCCGGGTGTCCACGGCGCGGCGGGGGCGAGGTCGAGGGCCGCGGGATGCGATCCGAGGCGAGAAAACGCTGGCCGAGTTGTCCGAGCTGCACGACGTGCACGCCAATCAGATCGTGGATTGGAAGAACCAGTTGCTCGAACGCGCGGCCAGCGTGTTCGGTGCCGAGTCGGCAACTGCGCCATGGAACACAGCCCTGAGCGTATCAGCACAATTGCTGAAGCCCTTGTGTCGCAGGCCCGCTACGATGCTAGTGTAGTGTTGCATTCTGTTTAGAACTTAAGCGGCTATTCGCTCGGATGACCTTCTGCAGGATGTCGGCAGCGCTCTTGGTCCAGATGAACGGCTTGGGCTTGGTGTTGTGATGGGCGACGTACTCATCAATTGCGGCGACCAACTCCGCCACGCTGGTGAACACGCCACGACGCAGCCTATTGACGGTGATGTCGCGGAAGAAGCGCTCGACCATGTTCAGCCACGACGCCGAGGTCGGCGTGAAGTGCATGTTG
>JANXZN010000325.1 GCA_025355545.1 Rhizobacter sp. | reverse complement strand
CGTGACTATGGGGAAGAACGGTTTGCTCTACAGGTTGCAAAGGCGCTTGTTGCTCGGCGCGAAAGCGGGAACCCTGTTCGAACCACAGGGGAGCTTTCCAACGTCGTGGCTGGTGCGGTCAAGACCCGCGAAGCGGGCCAGAACCCTGCAACGCGCACATTTCAAGCTCTTCGGATTTTCGTCAACGCCGAGCTTGAGGAGCTCGAACAAGGCCTGAACGCGTCGCTCGGCCTGCTCGCGCCGGGCGGGCGGCTGGTGGTGATCAGCTTCCACTCGCTCGAAGACCGCATCGTCAAGACATTCATTGCGCGCGAAAGCAAACATGCGTTCGACCGCCGCGCGCCGTTCGCCGCGCCGAAGGCGATGCGGCTGCACGCACTCGGGCGCGTCAAGCCGGGCGACGACGAAGTGCGCGCGAACCCGCGTGCGCGTTCGGCAGTGATGCGCGTCGCCCAAAGAGCGGAGGTCGCGGCATGACGCGCCTGAACGTGTTGCTGCTGGTCGCGCTGATCGCAAGCGCGGTCTACCTGGTGCGGGTCTCGCACGAGTCGCGCCGCCTGTTCGCCGAATTCGACAAGGCGCGCAGCGAGGAACGGCTGCTCGACAACGAGTTCGAGCGCCTGAAGTCCGACAAGCAGTCGCAGGCGACGCCGCTGCGGGTCGAGAAGACCGCGCGCGACAAGCTTGCGATGCGCGGCGCGACGCCGGCCGTCACGCAGTACGTCAGCCGCGCCGCATCGACGGGCGCGGCCGGGAGCGCGCCATGAGCTGGCGGGACAGGACCACGAGCGGCACCGCCGGCAAGGGCGGCCGCGCGCAGAACCGCAGCGGCGCCGCCAGCGTGCGCAGCGTGACCTATTCGACCAGCCCGCTGCTGGCCTCGAAGACGCCGCCATGGCGCTCGAAATTCCTGGTCGCGGCGGTGGGTCTGAGCTTCTGCGGCTTGCTCGGCCGCGCGCTCTACGTGCAGGTGATCGGCACCGATTTCTTCCAGCGCCAGGGCGAGATCCGCTACGCGCGCACGCTCGAACTGCCGGCCAGCCGCGGGCGCATCCTCGACCGCAACGGGCTGATCCTCGCGTCGAGCGTGCCGGCGCCGTCGCTGTGGGCCGACCCGAAAGACCTGGACTCCGATCCGGCGCAGCGCAAACAACTCGCAAAGCTGCTCGGCATGACGGGCAAGGAGCTGGCCGACCGGCTCGACGACAACCCGAACTTCGTCTGGCTGCGCCGCCAGGTCGACGACGGCGTCGCCAAGGCCGTGCTCGCGCTGAACCTGCAGGGCGTGCACCAGGTGCGCGAGTACAAACGCAAATACCCCGAGGGCGAGGCCGCGACGCACGTGGTCGGCTTCACGAACGTCGAAGACCACGGCCAGGAGGGCATCGAGCTCGCGCACGAGAAAGACCTGCTCGGCCGCGCCGGCACGCGCCGTGTGATCAAGGACCGTCTGGGCAGAGTCGTCGAGGACATCGGCGACAGCGTCGCGCCGGTCGACGGCAAGGACATCGACCTGAGCATCGACTCGAAGGTGCAGTTCTTCGCCTACCAGCGCATCCGCGACGCGGTCGCCGAGAACAAGGCCAAGGCCGGCAGCGTGATCGTGCTCGACGCGCGCAGCGGCGAGGTGCTGGCGCTGGCCAACTTCCCGAGCTATACGCCGGGCGACCGCAAGAACCTGACCGGCGCGCAGCTGCGCAATCGCGCGCTCACCGACACCTTCGAGCCCGGCTCGACCGTCAAGCCCTTCATCGTCGCGTGGGCGCTCGAGACCGGCCGCGTCAGGCCCGAGACCATCATCCACACCGCGCCGGGCAGGGTCTCGATGGGCGGCTTCGTGATCAGCGATTCGCACCCGCACGGCGACCTGACGGTGAGCGAAGTGATCCAGAAATCGAGCAACATCGGCGCGATGCGGATGGGCCTGATGTTCCAGCCGCGCGAGATGTGGGAGCTGTACACCCAGGCCGGCTTCGGCCAGAAGCCGCAGCTCGGCTTTCCCGGCGCGGTGACCGGGCGGCTGCGCCCCTACAAGACCTGGCGCCCGATCGAGCAGGCGACGATGAGCTACGGCTACGGCCTGTCGGCCTCGCTGTTCCAGATCGCGCACGCCTACACCGTGTTCGCGCACGACGGCGAGATGATCCCGGTGACGCTGACCAGGAGCCCGGCGTCCGGCGACGACGCGCGCGTCGCGGGGCTGCGGGTGATCTCGCCCGACACCGCGAAGACGATCCGCCAGATGCTGTCGCTCGTCACCGGCCCCGGCGGCACCGCGCCGAAGGCACAGACGATCGGCTACTCGGTCGGCGGCAAGTCGGGCACCGCGTACAAGCAGGAAGGCAAGGGCTACGCGACCAAGAAGTACCGCGCCTGGTTCGTCGGCATCGCGCCGATCAGCAACCCGCGCATCATCGTCGCGGTGATGGTCGACGAGCCCAGCGCCGGCAAGTGGTACGGCGGCGACGTCGCCGCGCCGGTGTTCAGCGATCTGGTGCAGCAGACCCTGCGCACGCTGAACGTGCAGCCCGATCTCGACGTGAAGACGCAGATCGTCGCGAAAGACGTGCCGGCCGAAGAGGAGAGTTTCTGATGAGCGCCGCGCCGGGCCGCCCCAAGCAAGCGAGCGCCCCCAGCGCCACGAAGGAGCCCCTGCGTGGCGCTGGGGGCTCGGTGCGCAGCGCCGTGGGGGCACCATGACCCTGCGCCGGCTCGAATCGGTCGCCGCTGCGCTCGGCTGGTTCGCGCAGCGTGGCGTGCGTGCGCTCGCGACCGACAGCCGCAAGGTGGTCGCGGGCGACGCGTTCATCGCCTGGCCCGGCTACGCGGTCGACGGCCGCCAGTTCGTGCCGCAGGCGCTGGCCGCCGGAGCGCGCGCCTGCCTGGTCGAGGCCGACGCTGCGCCGGCGTTCGACGCGATCGACGACCCCGCCGCGGTCGCCGCGCTGCACGGCCTGAAGGCCGCCACCGGCGTGCTGGCGAGCGGCTTCATGGGCGCGCCGAGCGAGAAGCTGATCGTGGTCGCGGTGACCGGCACGAACGGCAAGACCTCGACCGCCTGGTGGGTCGCGCAGGCGCTGAGCGCGCTCGGCCGGCGCTGCGGCGTGATCGGCACGCTCGGCGTCGGCGAGCCGCCCCGCGCCCGCGAAGCGGGGGCCGGGCCCCCATCAGCGCTGCAGCCCTCGGCGATCACCTTCACCGGCATGACCACGCCCGACCCCGTCACGGTGCAGGCCACATTCAAGCGCTTCGCGGACGCGCAGTTCCAGGCCTGCGCGATCGAGGCGACCTCGATCGGCATCGAAGAGCATCGCCTGGCCGGGACGAAGATCGACGTCGCGCTGTTTACCAATTTCACCCAGGATCACCTCGACTATCACGGTTCGATGGAAGCGTACTGGCAGGCCAAGGCGCGGTTGTTCGCGTGGCCGGGGTTGCGCGCCGCGGTGGTCAACGTCGACGACGCGCAGGGCGCGCGGCTCGCACGCTCGCTGCAGGACACGGCGCTCGAGCTGTGGACCTACTCGACCCGGGGCAACGCGCGGCTGCACGCGCTGCATGTCGGCTACGACGCCGGCGGCCTGGCCTTCGAGCTGCACGAGGGCGCGGCGCGGGTCGACGTGAAGACGCAGATGATCGGTGAATACAACGTCGCGAACCTGCTCGCGACGATCGGCGGTCTGCGCGCCTGCGGCGTCTCGCTGGCCGACGCGGCCGCGGCCTGCGCGTTGCTGACGCCGGTGCCCGGCCGCATGCAGCGCGTCGCCTCCGCCGCGTCGGGCCCGCAGGTCGTCGTCGACTATGCGCACACGCCGGACGCGCTCGAGAAGGCGCTGCTCGCGCTGCAGCCCTTCGCGGCCGAGCGCGGCGGGCAGCTCTGGTGCGTGTTCGGCTGCGGCGGCAACCGCGACGCGACCAAGCGCCCGCTGATGGGCGCGCTCGCCCAAGCGCTGGCGCAGCGGGTCGTGATCACCAGCGACAACCCGCGCCACGAGGCACCGGCCTTCATCCTGCTGCAGATCGTCGCCGGGCTGAAGGGCAGCCAGGAGAGAGTCAAGGTGATCGAGGACCGGCGCGCAGCGATCGCGCATGCGGTGCGCCACGCCGGCGCGCACGACGTGGTCCTGATCGCCGGCAAGGGCCACGAGGACCACCAGCAGATCCGCGGCGTCAAGCACCCGTTTTCGGACGTGGCCGAAGCCGGCGCGGCGCTGCGCACACGCGAAGGGTTGTCGTCGTGATGACGCTGGCGCAGGCCCACGCGCTGCTGCCGCAATCGACCCTGGTCGGCGATGGTGCGACCGTCGTCGAGCGCGTGCACACCGACACGCGCAGCCTGCAGCGCGGCGACCTGTTGGTCGCGTTGAAGGGCGAACGCTTCGACGCGCACGACTTTCTCGCGCAGGCCAGGGCCAGCGGTGCGGTCGCGGCCATCGCCGAACGCGGCCTCGAAGCGGCCGGGCTGCCGGGCCTGCAGGTGGCCGACACGCAGCAGGCGCTGACGGCCCTCGCGCGCGCCTGGCGCCAGCGCTTCCAGCTGCCGCTGATCGCGGTCACCGGGAGCAACGGCAAGACCACGGTGACGCAGATGATCGCGACGATCCTGCGTGCCTGGCTGGGCGACGCGGCCTTCGCGACCGTGGGCAACCTGAACAACCACATCGGTGTGCCGCTGACCCTGCTGCGGCTGCGCCAGGACGCGACCGCCTGGCACCACGCCGGCGTGGTCGAACTCGGCATGAACCACTCGGGCGAGATCGCCGAACTCGCCGCGATCACCGCGCCGACCGTCGCGCTCGTCAACAACGCGCAGCGCGAGCACCAGGAGTTCATGGCCACGGTCGAGGCGGTCGCGCACGAGAACGGCGCGGCGATCGCGGCGCTCGGCGCCTCGGGCACCGCGGTGTTCCCGGCCGACGACGCGCACGCGCCGGTCTGGCAGCAGCTCGCCGGCAACCGCCCGACCTTGGTCTTCGCGCTGACCGGTGCGGCCGACGTCAGGTGCCACGCCGAATGGGTAGTCGACCATTGGGCGGTGTTGCTGCAGACGCCGGCCGGCGCGAGCACCGTGCAGCTGCGGGTCGCCGGCTGGCACAACGTCAGGAATGCGCTCGCCGCGACCGCCTGCGCGCTGGCCGCCGGCTGCCCGCTCGACGCGATCCGGCACGGGCTCGAAGCCTTCGTTCCGGTCCAGGGTCGCTCGCAGGTAAAGCGCTTCGAGCGCGACGGCAAGACGGTCACGCTGATCGACGACAGCTACAACGCCAACCCGGATTCGGTGCGCGCCGCGATCGAGCTGCTCGCGTCGCTGGCGGGCCCGCGCTGGCTGGTGCTGGGCGACATGGGCGAGGTCGGCGACCAGGGGCCGGTGTTCCACCGCGAGGTCGGCGCGCTCGCGAAGGCGCGCGGCATCGACGCCCTCTGGACCGTCGGCGAGGCCAGCGCGCACGCTGCCGCGGCCTTCGCCGGTGCCCGCCATTTCGACGCGATGGCCGGGCTGCTCGCCGCACTGCCGCAGGCGCCGGCCTGTAGCGCGGTGCTGGTGAAAGGCTCGCGCTTCATGAAGACCGAGCGGGTGGTTGCGGCGCTGCTGGCGGCCGGTTCCGACGAGGGAGCTGCACATGCTGCTTAGCCTGGCCGACTGGCTGCAGACGCTGTCACCGCAGTTCGGCTTCTTCCGCGTGTTCCAGTACCTGACCTTCCGCGCGGTGATGGCGGCGATGACCTCGCTGCTGATCGGCCTCGCGTTCGGCCCGTGGGTGATCGCGCGCCTCACCTCGCTGAAGATCGGCCAGCCGGTGCGCGCTTACGGCGTCGAGTCGCACATGGTCAAGACGGGAACGCCGACGATGGGCGGCGTGCTGATCCTGATCAGCATCGGCGTCTCGACCTTGCTGTGGTTCGACTGGAGCAACCGCTTCGTCTGGATCGTGATGCTGGTGACGATCGGCTTCGGCGCGATCGGCTGGGTCGACGACTGGCGCAAGGTCGTGCACAAGAACCCCGAAGGCATGCCCTCGGGCGAGAAGTACTTCTGGCAGTCGGTGATCGGGCTGATCGCCGCGCTCTACCTCGCGTTCAGCGTCAGCGAGACCTCGAACCTGCGCGTGCTCGAACTGTTCATCCGCTGGGTGCAGAGCGGCTTCGCGAACGAGCTGCCGCCCAAGGCCGACCTGATGGTGCCGTTCTTCAAGACCATCAGCTACCCGCTGGGCGTGTTCGGCTTCATCGCGCTGACCTACTTCGTGATCGTCGGCGCCAGCAATGCGGTGAACCTGACCGACGGGCTCGATGGGCTGGCGATCATGCCGGTCGTGATGGTCGGCTCGGCGCTGGGCATCTTCGCCTACATCGTCGGCAGCTCGGTCTACAGCAAATACCTGCTCTTCCCGTACATCCCCGGTGCCGGCGAGCTGCTGATCTTCTGCGCCGCGATGGCCGGCGCGGGCCTGGCGTTCCTGTGGTTCAACACTCATCCGGCGCAGGTCTTCATGGGCGACGTCGGCGCGCTCTCGCTCGGCGGGGCGCTCGGCACGATCGCGGTGATCACGCGCCAGGAGATCGTGCTCGGGATCATGGGCGGCGTGTTCGTCGCCGAGGCGCTGTCGGTGATGGTCCAGGTGATGTGGTTCAAGTACACGAAACGCAAGTACGGCACCGGTCGCCGCATCCTGAAGATGGCGCCGCTGCACCATCATTTCGAGAAGTCGGGCTGGAAGGAGACGCAGGTCGTCGTGCGTTTCTGGATCGTCACGATGCTGCTGTGCCTGATCGGTCTGGCGAGCCTGAAGCTGCGATGAGACTGTCGCCGAGCCGCCTCAAGACAGTCGCACCCCCTGGGGAGGGCGGCGCGCGGCGCCGTACCGGCTGACATGACCAACCACTTGCAAGACACGACTGTGCTCGTGCTCGGCCTCGGCGAATCGGGTCTCGCGATGGCGCGCTGGTGCGCCCGCTTCGGCGCCGACGTGCGCGTCTGGGACTCGCGCGAGCAGCCTGCCAACGCCGCCGCGCTGGCCGAGCACGTGCCGGCCGCGCGATGGCTGCGCGGGCCGCTGACCGACGCGGCCTTCGCCGGCGTCACGCTGGTGCTGAAGAGCCCGGGCCTGTCGCCGCAGGACGAGCGCATCGCCGCCGCGCTGAACCGCGCCGCCGACCGCGGCGTGCCCGTGCAGGGCGAGCTCGACCTGTTCGCGCGCGCACTGGCCGACCTGAAGATCGAGCGCGGCTACGCGCCCGAAGTGCTGGCGATCACCGGCACCAACGGCAAGACGACGACGACCGCGATGACCGCGCAGCTGATCGCGCGCACCGGCAAGCGCGTCGCGGTGGCCGGCAACATCGGCCCGACGATGCTGCAGACACTGGCCGACGCGCTCGACCGCGAGCCCGCACCAGGGAACGCGGCGGTGAACGAGCCTGAGTTGTTCGACGCCGCGGCCGACCCCGGCGATCTCGCCGATTTGCGCGCGCTCGACGATGCGCCGGCGAACGACAGCGACGAGTCGATCGACTCGTCGCCCGCCGCGCTGCCCGACGACGACACGGCCGCGCCGCGCGTGCTCGCGCCACCAAGGCCGGCCGAGCCGGTGTTCGAGGTGCTGCCCGAGGTCTGGGTGCTCGAGCTCTCGAGCTTCCAGCTCGACCCGGTGCGCGGCTTCGAGCCCAGCGCCGCGGCGCTGCTGAACATCAGCGAAGACCACCTCGACTGGCACGGCGCGATGGCGCACTACGTCGCCGCGAAGGCGCGCGTGTTCGGCCGGCACGCGGTGATGGTGGTCAACCGCGACGACCCGCTGGTCGAGGCGCTGGTGCCGGCGCCCGAGGTGATCAAGGGCGCCGCATCGGGCAAGAGAGGTCGCAAGCCGACCGTGGTCGCGCGCCAGGTCGTGCGCTTCGGTCTCGGCGCGCCGCGCTTGCCCGGCGACTTCGGTCTGGTCGACGAGAACGGCATGACCTGGCTGGTGCGCGCGCGCGAACTCGACGAGACGCTCAAGCGCAGCAAGGGCGGCAAGGGCACGCCCTCGGAGCCCGAGGAGCTGCTGATCCAGCGCCTGATGCCGGCCGACGCACTGCGCGTGCGCGGCCGCCACAACGCCGCGAACGCGCTGGCCGCGCTCGCGCTCGCGACCGCGATCGACTGCCCGCTCGCACCGATGCTGCACGGCCTGCGCGAGTACGCCGGCGAGCCGCACCGCGTGCAGTACCTCGCGACGCTGGATGGCGTCGACGCGTTCGACGACAGCAAGGGCACGAACGTCGGCGCGACCGTCGCGGCGCTGAACGGCCTGGGCGCCGACAAGGCACCGGCCAAGCTGGTCGTGATCCTCGGCGGCGACGGCAAAGGGCAGGACTTCGCGCCGCTGGTCGAGCCGGTGCGCCGCCACGTGCGCGCGGTCGCGACGATCGGCCGCGACGCCGAACGGATCGAGCGCGCGCTCGCTCCCACCGACCTGCCCGTGCAGCGCCACGAGACCCTGCAGGCGGCGACGCGCTGGTGCTTCGAGCGCGCGCAGCCCGGTGACGCCGTGCTGCTGAGCCCGGCCTGCGCGAGCCTGGACATGTTCCGCAACTACGGCCACCGCGCCGAGGTGTTCGTCGCCGAGGTGCACGCGATCGTCGCCGACCACGGAGGGCTCGCGGCATGAGCGCGGCGACCTTGACCTGGTTCGACGCGCTGCGCGAGCGCGTCGCGAGCTTCGTGCCGAAGCGCGGCGACAAGCCGGCCGAGGGCAGGCGCGTGCGCGCACCCGAGCCGATCCCGGTGCGCGACTGGATCGATGTCGGCAAGAGCGGCCAGCCGGCGCGCCTGCTCGGCTTCGACCAGGCGCTGGTGTGCGTCGTGATCGCGCTGCTCGCGCTCGGCATCGTGATGGTCTACAGCGCCACCGTCGCGCTGCCCGACAGCCCGAAGTTCGCGCGCTACGCGCCGACCTACTTCCTGTCGCGCCAGGCGATGTTCGTCGCGATGGCGCTGGTCGCGGCGCTGGTCACGGTTCAGATCCCGGTCGACTTCTGGGAGAAGGCCTCGCCCTGGGTCTTTGTCGGCTCGCTGCTGCTGCTGGTGGTGGTGCTGATCCCGGGCATCGGCAAGGGCGTGAACGGCGCGAAGCGCTGGATTCCGCTGGGGGTGCTGAACTTCCAGCCCTCCGAGCTCGCGAAGCTGGCGATCGCGATGTACGCGGCGAGCTACATGATGCGCAAGATGGACATCAAGGAGCGCTTCGTGCGCGCGGTCGCGCCGATGGCGGTGGCGCTCGCGGTGATCGGCTTGCTGTTGCTGGCCGAGCCCGACATGGGCGCGTTCATGGTGATCGCGGTGATCGCGATGGGCATCCTGTTCCTGGGCGGCGTGAACGGGCGCATGTTCTTTCTCAGCATCGCGGTGCTGGTCGGCGCGTTCGTGCTGATGATCATCACCAGCCCGTGGCGCGCCGAGCGCATCCTCGCGTTCCTGAAGCCCTGGGACCCGCAGTACGCGATGGGCAAGGGCTACCAGCTGACGCACTCGCTGATCGCGCTGGGCCGCGGCGAGATCCTCGGCCAGGGCCTGGGTGGTAGCGTCGAGAAGCTGCACTACCTGCCCGAGGCGCACACCGACTTCCTGCTCGCGGTGATCGGCGAGGAACTCGGCTTCGTCGGCGTCGCCTGCGTCATCTTCGCGTTCTTCTGGATCGCGCGGCGCCTGTTCCACATCGGCCGCCAGGCGATCGCGCTCGACCGCGTGTTCGCCGGCCTGTACGCGCAGGGCATCGGCATCTGGATGGGCGGCCAGGCCTTCATCAACATGGGCGTGAACCTGGGCGTGCTGCCGACCAAGGGGTTGACCCTGCCGCTGATGAGCTACGGCGGCTCGGCGATCGTGATGAACATCGTCGCGCTCGCGATCGTGCTGCGCATCGACATCGAAAACAGACAGCTCATGCGCGGAGGCCGCGCATGAGTGCCGTGTCGGAGCGAAGCGCGGACATGGCATCGGCGCGCAGCGACGGCTCGCTGTTTCGGCGCAGGCTCACATCGCGCAGCGATGCAAAGCGCGCGCAGCGAGCGGGCCGCAGCCAAAATCGACAGCTGATGCGCGGAGGTCGCGCATGAAACACCTGCTCGTGATGGCAGCGGGCACCGGCGGGCATGTGATCCCGGGCCTCGCGGTGGCGCGCGAAATGCAGTCGCGCGGCTGGTCAGTCAGCTGGCTCGGCACGCCTTCGGGCATGGAGAACAAGCTCGTGCCGCCGAGCGGCATCCCGATCGACACGATCGGCTTCTCGGGCCTGCGCGGCAAGGGCCTGCTGCACACGCTGACCGGAGGCCTGCGTTTGCTGGCCGCATTCTGGAGCTGCCTGCGGATCATCCGCAGCCGCCAGACCACCGCGGTGCTCGGCATGGGCGGCTACGTCTGCTTTCCGGGCGGGCTGATGGCGTCGCTGTCGGGCAAGCCGCTGGTGCTGGTCAACGCCGATGCCTCGCTGCTGATGAGCAACAAGGCGTTGCTGCCGGTGGCCGATCGAATCGCGTTCGGATTCGACGGCGAGGCCGCACGCAAGACCCGGCACGCGGTCGTGACCGGCAACCCGGTGCGCGCCGAGATCGAGGCGCTGCCGGCACCGGCGCAGCGCTTCGCCGGCCGCGCCGGCGCGCTGCGCGTGCTCGTCGTCGGTGGCAGCCTGGGTGCGCGCGCGCTGAACGACTGCGTGCCGCAGGCGATCGCGCTGATCGCGGCCGAGCAGCGCCCGCAGGTCACGCACCAGACGGGCCAGGCGAATCTCGCAGGCGTGCAGGCCGCCTACGCCGCGGTGCCGGTCGACGCGCAGGTGCTGCCGTTCATCGACGACATGGCTGCACAGCTCGCCGATTGCGACCTGATCGTCTGCCGCGCCGGCGCGGTGACGGTCAGCGAGCTGTGTGCGGCGGGTGTCGCCGCGGTGCTGGTGCCGCTGATCGTCAGCACCACCTCGCATCAGCGCGACAACGCGCAGTGGCTGGCCGGGCAGGGCGCCGGCATCCACTTGCCGCAGAGCGAGCTGTCGCCGCGCAAGCTCGCGGACCTGCTGTCGGGCCTGACGCGTGAGGCCTTGCTCAACATGGCGACGAAGGCACGTGCGCTGGCCAAGCCGAAGGCCGCGGCGCGTGTGGCCGATCAGATCGAAGGGTTGGTGCTCGCATGAAGCACGCCGTCAAGCACCTCCACTTCGTCGAAGGGCCACGAGCCCCGACGAAGACGCGTGCCGGCTGGAAGGTCAGCGCATGAAACATGCCGTCAAACACATTCACTTCGTCGAAGGGCCACGAGCCCCGACGAAGACGCGTGCCGGCTGGAAGGTCAGCGCATGAAACATGCCGTCAAACACATTCACTTCGTCGGTGTGGGCGGCGCCGGCATGAGCGGCATCGCCGAGATCCTGCACAACCTCGGCTACACGGTCTCGGGATCGGACCAGACCGCGAGCGCCACGACGCGCCGGCTCGCGTCGCTGGGCATCCGCATCGCGATCGGCCACGACGCCGGCCACATCGCCGGCGCCGAAGCGGTGGTCACGTCGACCGCGGTGCGCGGCGACAACCCCGAGGTCGTCGCCGCCCGCGCCAAACGCGTGCCGGTGGTGCCGCGCGCGGTGATGCTGGCCGAGCTGATGCGCCTGAAGCAGGGCATCGCGATCGCCGGCACGCATGGCAAGACCACGACCACCTCGCTCGTCACCAGCGTGCTCGCCGAGGCGGGCCTGGACCCGACCTTCGTGATCGGCGGGCGCCTGAACGCGGCCGGCGCGAACTCGCGCCTCGGGCTCGGCGACTACATCGTCGTCGAGGCCGACGAGTCCGACGCGTCGTTCCTGAACCTGATGCCGGTGATGGCGGTGGTGACGAACATCGACACCGACCACATGGACACCTACGGCCACGACTTCGCGAAGCTGAAGGCGGCCTTCGTCGAGTTCATCCACCGCATGCCGTTCTACGGCGCGGCGATCCTGTGCAGCGACGACGCCGGCGTGCGTTCGGTGATGCCGATGATCTCGCGCCCGCTCGTGACCTACGGCTTCAACGCCGAGGCGATGGTGCGCGCGGTCGACCTCTCGGCGCATGCCGGCACGATGCAGTTCACCGTGCAGCGCAAGAACGGCGTGCGCATGCCGGACCTGCGCGTGAGCCTGAACCTGCCCGGCGAGCACAACGTGCAGAACGCGCTCGCCGCGATCGCGGTGGCGACCGAGCTCGAGCTGCCCGACGCGCCGCTCGTCAAGGGCCTGGCCGAATTCAACGGCGTGGACCGGCGCTTCCAGCGCTACGGCGAGCACCCGAGCAGCGACGGCGGCAGCTTCACGCTGATCGACGACTACGGCCACCACCCGGTCGAGATGGCGGCCACGCTCGCGGCGGCGCGCGGCGCGTTCCCGGGCCGGCGCCTGGTGCTCGCGTTCCAGCCGCACCGCTACACCCGCACGCGCGACTGCTTCGAGGACTTCGTCAAGGTCCTCGGCACCGCCGATCGGGTGCTGCTGGCCGAGGTCTACGCCGCGGGCGAGGCACCGATCGTCGCCGCCGATGGCCGTGCGCTGGCGCGCGCGCTGCGCGTGGCCGGCAAGGTCGACCCGGTGTTCGTCGACGAGATCGCCGCGCTGCCGCAGACCATCGTCGAGCAGGTGCGCGCCGGCGACGTGTTGATCGCGATGGGTGCCGGCTCGATCGGCAACGTGCCGGCGCAGGTGGTCGATTTGCTGGCCGGAAAGGGGGTGGCATGAGACATCCGGTGTCAACCTGCTTCATTCAAAGCCTGCTTGAGCGCGTTGTTATGGAGCGCCGGGTCATAGGGTTTGCGGTCGGTCCAAGCACGCCAGAGCACACGCAACCAGGCACGGGCGAGGATGCGGATGGCG
>JANXZN010000301.1 GCA_025355545.1 Rhizobacter sp. | reverse complement strand
GCGTTGTCGGTCCCTTCGGAAGCCAGATGTCCGTGTCCGCCTGGTAATACACCGTCACGCAGTTGGTTCCGTCGCAGACCGTGATTTGCGAGTTGGGTATCCACCGCTGGACGCGGTCTTTGGCAAAGATATCGCCGTTGTTCGCCTTGATCCAGTCGATGACATCGGTGAGGGCGGTCCCTGCAATCGGCGTGCTCGGCGGGGGCAGGTTGCATGAAGTGCATAGCCAGATTCCCTTGTTCTGCGGCGGCCCGGTGAACAGGCCATACAGCCAGTCCCGAAAGGTTGCCTGGGCCGGGGTCGCGAAGGCGAGCGCCGCGGCGGCCGCGGTTGCGCAGAGGTAGTGCTTGGACTTCAGCTTGGAGTTCATTTCGTTGCCCCGGTGTTGGCCGCTGCGGCGATGCGGTAGCCGGCCTCGCGAGCGGATTGAGCTTGCTCAGGAGTGAGTGCGGCAGCCAACTTGGAAGACAACTTCTCCTGGAACGGCGGGGGCGTGCCAGTCAGCTGTCTCTGAAGTTCCCACTTCGCGGTGGCGTACTCAAGTGCCTTGTAAGGGTCCCGCTGACCGATAATCCCGGTGCCGGACTCGTACATGTTCGAGAGGCTCGCCATCGAGGCCAAGTCACCCTTGTCCGCGGCGAGCTTGATGAGCGCGGCGACACGCTCTCGCCACTGCAGAACGGCCGGGTCATCAGGACGATTGGACAAGGCAGTCTGGTCACCGAATGGTCCCTCCGCCGACAGTCGGAGTGCAGCAAGCGGAACGCCTGCGGCAGCAGCTGCCTCGACGTACTTGAGTCGTGACTCAATCTGCGCATCGGTTATGTCACCGCATGCCTCGGTAGCTCGCGCAGCCAGGCTTCCATCGGTGAGACCTGTCTTCGACTCCTCGCTACGTTCTCCGGGGGCCTGCAGCTCAATCTGGCGCAACTGCTGCCTAGCCCAAACGCAATCCATCGCCAAGTTGTAGGCAGCGAAAGCGTTGGCTGGGTTACCGGACCCTGCAAGTTGCTCGTATCGCGTGGATAGCGTCGACGCAGCTGCGCCATGGACCCCCACGGGACGTACCAGTGCTGCCGGCCTGTCGGGGAGCGCCGCGGGTTGAGCTGCCGCGACGGAACTCCCTCCGGACATTGCAACGGAACTTCCGCCGACCGTAGTTGACGATTCCTCGTGAAGATACAAGCTCACCGCTGCAGCAGCGACCGCCACTGCACCGACGTAGTGAACGCGACGAACTCTCATGCACTTCCCTCCTTCGAATGAATCAACGCGATTGCGTATCGAGACCCTTCCGTGACGCGCAGTCGATGGACTGCTCTCAAGGCCCGCTGAATCTCAGACGGCGTGAGGTGCGCAAGGAAGATTCATTCTAGGAATTGAAATCAGGCAGGCATACCCCTAGACCGACGCGAACGGCGCGAACGGCGCGAACGGCGCGAACGGCGCGAACGGCGACAGCATCCTCAACCGTGTGGAGATACGGAAGTCGATGCCCGCTTGCGCCTCAGACGCGCAACCGCCAACGGTGCGGTCGGACAGCTTGCTGTGCATCACCAACGTTGCGGGGCACGTTGGCAGCGATAGCGTCACCCATGGCGCGAACCCTCAGCATCGTCTCGCAAGACCCGCGATCACACTTGAGGCACCGAGAGTCCGGGCAAGGATACTTCTAAGAAAGCCTCGGGAGATATCAAAGCCCCGGAACTCGAACGTCCGCAGCACCAGGTCGAACTCGTCCCAGCAGGCAGTGCCCGAACTCGGACCTGCGCTGCGAGGTCTCGGTGAGGATGGTGTCGCCCGGACGCAGCGCCACCATGCCGTGGTTTCACCTGCGCTCCTCGACCAGACCCAGCGCACAGCACGACTTTTCGCGCGCGCGCAGCTCATTGACGAAGCGGCGGTTGACCACCAACTGCGACAGGAATTGAGCAACCTTGTTCATAGAGTTCTGCGATGCCGAATCGACGCTGCTCACGCTTGGCGCGAGCGCGAGGGCATATCGCCGACCGCCGAGCTCGGCAAGATCCGCTCGGCGTACTTTGCGACCGGGAAGTCGAACATGCCGCGCATGTTGATCCCCTCGACATTGGTCGGCGCAACCCGCCGCAGGTCCTCCGTCAGCGGCTCGGCTCCCTCGGCACGGATCTGCTCGAACGCGCGCTGCATGTGCTCGGCGTTCCAGGCCATCACCACGTTGCACATCAGGCTCAGCGCCGACGAAACGGCGGCCAGCGATTCCTCCCGCTTGGCCAACTCGTTTGGAACCTGGCCGTCGTGGATGGTGCGCTGCAGCGTGTGCACGGCCTCGCCGCGGTTCAGCGCATGCTGCATCTCGCCCCGGAACGCCGGGTTGAGGAAGTAGTCCATCTGGAAGATGGCGCACAGCAGCTTGCCCAACTCAACGCCGGCGTCATAGGCCGGCTGCCCGCGCGCGTCGCTGCCATAACGGTGCAAGGCTTGCACCGCCGAACACTGGCCTGTGCGAATCGACGAGGCGATGCGAACGAGCTCGTCGTAGGCCGATTCGATCCTGGCCTCATCGATGTCGCAGTCCAGCACCTGCAGTAACGCGTCAGGCGCCGAGAACCCGATCGGCGCGTGCAGGTGCTTGCTCCTGAAGTCAGCGATGCGCGGGCACAGGTCGAAGCCCAGCAACTTCGACTGGGTCATCCCAAAGTGCGTGTAGCCGTGCGTGTCCACTGCGAGCTGGCCGATGTCCTCGACGACCGACTGCCGCACCACTCCTTCGATCGCCGCGCCTGCCTGGCGCTGGTTGAGAACGATGGGCTGGTCGTAGAACATGCCCCAGCGGTCGAGCACGTGCGTGTAGATGCCGATCGAGGCGGTCTTGCGCCGTGGGTCGGCTCGCGCCTGCCAGATGGCTCGGGGCGTCTGCAGGCTCATCATGTCCGATGACGCAAGGTCGCCCTGGCCCCAGTGCTTCGCGATCTCAAAGCGATGCAGGTACTGGAACGCGGCGTCGCTGGCCAGCCGGAGCTTGCGGTCGTCGGCCAGCCGCTTGGTCATCAGGCGCACGGCTTCCGGCGAGAGCCCGGGCACCATGCGCGAGACTTGCGACGCCGACATCGAGGTGCTCAGCGCCAACACGCCGGCGTAGGTCAGCAGCAACTCGTTGCTGTTGTGGGGCTCTCGCCCGAGCAGCAGCCAGCTGAAACGCACCTTGCTGTCGACCTGCAGCAGCATCTCGGCGATCTGCCCGGCGCCGCGGCCGGCGTACAGGGTGCGGCGCAGCTCGGCCACGCGAAGCTCTTCGGGGCTCGCTGGTTGCCGGTCCAGGTGCATGCCCTCGTCGTCGACGCGAATCTTGTTTGAGGTGACGGCTTCAGTGAACTGCTCGATGCGCTTTCGCAGTTGTTCCGTGATCGGGCCGAGGAACTCCTTGGGGTCCTGGGAGAGCTTGAGGTGACCGTAGTGGCTGTTGCGATGGGCGTGCCATTTCTCCTGTGGAATCAGCAGCGCGGCGTGGCCTCGGAACGCGAAGCTGTGCTCGAGGTGGATGGAGCCGTTGCGCAGCGAGATGCGCAGCTTGAACAGCGTCGCCCACTCGAAGGCGTTCAGGGCCTTCCTGCGGTCCTCGACGGTGACGGCGTCGCGCCAGCGGCGGCCGAAATCGATCCGCGCGGCCGGGGGCAGCTCGCGAGACTTACCGGCGTACAGCTCGCGCAGCACCTTGAGCGCTTCGATCACGGGATGCTCGCTGTCGGATTCGAGCGGGAGTGCGGTCAGTTCGGCGAGCACGGCGCGGGCCTGATTCGGGTGCTCGATCAGCCAGGCGCGTGCCAGCGCGGCGCCGCTGACCTTGGCTTCCTGCAGGGTGGCGTCGGCCTTCGCGCACAGTTGCGTTTTGAGGTCCTCGTGGGACAAGGTCGGGTCGGTGGCCAGGCCGCGAACGGTTTGCGCGAATTCGCGCAGTCGCTTTTGCGCGTCGGTGTACTTCGGCGAGGTCTCGCGAGCGGCTTGGTTGGCCATCTTCTTGATCCAGCGGCGCAACATCATGAGCAACTGGTCGGAGGCGGTGCACAGGGCGTAGCGAAGGAAGCAGCCGACCTCCAGCGTACGGCGCGTGGAGGTGATGCGCTTGCTGACCGAGGGTGGGCGGTTGGCACAGCGCCGTCCGTGATACCGCACCGCGGCGTCGTTGACCGCCGCGGGCCAGACGGCGTGCACGCCCATGCCGCGCAGATGTTCGATCTTGTCGAAGAGCTCGTTCATCTGCACGGTGGACTGCTTGCGCGGCGCCGACCACAGCCACGACTGCATCGGCGTGCCTTCGATCGTGGAAGACGTGAGGGTGTCGTCCCAGGTGCTCAGGCGCTCTGACTTGTAGGCGCCGACGAGTGCCTCAGTCAGCTGGGTTTCGTGGTCGCGCTGGGCGCCGGTGATGAGACGCTTGAGTTCACGATCGGCGATGAGCAGGATCTGGTGGTCGTAGAACCAGCGCTTGAGCTCGGGCAGGACGGTGCCGCCGCCGGCGCGGCCGGTGAGGGTCTCTCGGAGCCAGCGCACGACGTAGCGGCGCTGGTGCTCGGTCATCTTCTGAAATCCCAGTGCCTCATAAGCGAGTTGCTGGTGATCGGCCAAGGTACGCACACGCTCGGCATAGAGCGAGCGCAGGGTCGCGATGTCGGGTGGCTCCACGTCGATCTGTCCGGCGATGTGGGTCCACAGGCGCTTGGGGATGCGCTCGAAGGCGTCCAGCGTGCGACCGGACATGCGGATGAACCCGATGTGCAGCGCGATGGCCAGGCAGTGCAGCGATTTGCGACGCGCGTCAATGCATCGCCGCTCGGCGGCGCTGTAGGAGAAGAAGGTCGTCAGCTCGAAATCGTCGAGGCCGGGCGGAAGGTCGCGCAGACCGAGATACGGGGTTCGCCAGTGCTCCAACTCTTGTTCAACCCAGTTGCAGAGGCGCGACGGTAACGGGCTTGGAACGTCGGCGCAAGTCTATGGTGCATAGCCTGGCGGCGGCCGACACCAACCCAGAGTTGCCGGAAACACGAAATTGATGAGACAGGATACCTAGCATTCATGCGGGTTTGCAAGGTTCGATGCCCGCAAACCCGCATGAATGCTAGAGGTCGCTATCGTCCCAAATCGCACGGAGAACAAAGAGACCCCCCTCACGCATGTTTTCGTCGTCGACGAGCAGGTCGCACGCCGCGCCGCCACGGGGGCACACAGGCTGCCCGTTGCGCTTTATCTCGTGCGCCGCATGCTGATCGAGTTCCGGTGCCACCCTGGCGTGGATGTGCTTGGCCAGGCCGGGCGAGCAGAATCCGTAGGTCAGCCGAATCGCGCCGAAGTACCCGATGATCGGGTCCAACAACACTACGGCCAGGTCACGCAGCGCGTTGAAGGACTCCGGGTTCGCGGGCACGTTCGGCAGCGAGAGCCTGACCTGCGTCTCGCCGCACTCGATCAACTGCCGATAAGTGAAGTGCGCACCGCACGGGTCGTCCAGGCCCGGAACCGTTCTGGCGCGGATCAGCGTCAGACCATCGATCTCGAGCCGCCGTAGCCTCAAGCCCTTCGAGAGGTCCTCGGCGGTCGGGCCGAACTCGCTGTCGCCGAGCAGTCCCGACGCGGCGAGCGCTTCGTCAAAGGCGAGCTGCTCGGCGAAGCCGGCCGACTCCTCGTTCAGATAGCGGCTCTTGTTGTAGAGCAAGGGCATCGGAGATTGCTCGCCGTAC
>JANXZN010000257.1 GCA_025355545.1 Rhizobacter sp. | reverse complement strand
CTCGTCAGCTCGCTCTCCTGCTCATCCGTCAACTCAACCGCCGGGGCTACTCGCAATTGCTCGCTCCAATTCAAATCGAAGTAGGGCATTCGAGTCGGGTAGCGATGTTAAGTTCCGTCAAGATTCAAACACTACACTAGGGTCAAAGGCCCTTGCCTTCGTCCAAACCGAGGTGCACGTTCATCGACTGCACCGCTGCACCGCTGGCCCCCTTGCCGAGGTTGTCGAGACGCGCCATCAGGATCAACTGCGCTTCGTTCGCGAACACGAAGATGTCGACACGATTGGTGTCGTTGCAGGCCTGAACGTCGAAGTAGCCATCCGTCGGCGCTTGCGCGTCATGCAGCGGCATGACTCGGATGAAGCGCTCGTCAGCATAGCGCTGCTCGAAAGCCGCCTGCACGTACGCCGCGGTCGCGTTGCTCCTCAGTTGCGATAGATGTAAGGGCACGCTTACTGATAGTCCCTTATAGAACTTGCCGACGATGGGCATGAATATTGGTCGCACGGCAAGGCCCGTGTGAGCTGTCATTTCCGGCACGTGCTTGTGCGCCAAGCTCAGCGCGTAAGGCCGCGGCGAATCGAGGTGCGCGTCGCCGCCAGCCTCGTATTGCTCGATCATTTTCTTGCCGCCGCCCGAATAGCCGGTGATCGACGTGGCCGTGACCGGCAGCGCCGCCGGCACCAGGCCCGCGTCGACCAGCGGACGCAGCAGCAGGATGAACGCCGACGCGTGGCAGCCCGGGTTCGAGATGCGCTTCGATGCGCGGATCAGCGCGCGCTGCGACGGCGCCAGTTCCGGCAGGCCGAAGGCCCAGCCCGGCGCGGTGCGGTGTGCGGTGCTCGCGTCGATCAGGCAGGTGTTGGGATTCGTGACGAGCGCCGCGGCCTCGCGCGCCGCCGCATCGGGCAGGCACAGGAACGCGACATCGGCGGCATTCAGCAGGCGCGCGCGTTCGGCCACATCCTTGCGCTTGTCGGCATCGATGCGCAGCACCTCGATGTCGTCACGCTGCGCGAGATACTCGTGGATGCGCAGGCCGGTCGTGCCTTCCTGGCCATCAACAAACGCGTGGTAACCCATCGCCAGCCCTCTCGTCGAAACAGCGTGCAAGGATAAACCAGTCCCATGTCCCGCGCCGCCATCGACCCATCGCGCTTTCTGCTGCTGCCGGGCTGGCTCGGCTCGGACGGCGACCATTGGCAGAGCCGCTGGGAAGCGCTGCACGGCTGCAGGCGCGTCGAACAGGACGACTGGCTGTGGCCCAAGCGCGGCGACTGGATGGCGCGCCTCGACGAGGTGCTGCTTGAATCCGACCGACCTGCGGTGCTGATCGCGCACAGCCTGGGCTGCCAGCGCGTCGCGGCCTGGGCGGCACACTCGCAGCATGCCGCCCGCGTGCGCGCCGCGCTGCTGGTGGCGATCCCCGATACCGAGCGACACGACATGCCGCCGAATCTCGCCGGATGGCGCCCGGTCGTGCGCGAGCGCCTGCCCTTCGCGAGCCTCGCAGTGGTCAGCAGCGACGATCCGTACTGCGCGCCGGCGCGTGCCGAGCAGTTCGTGCGCGACTGGGGCAGCGACGCGTTCGACATCGGCCCGCGCGGCCACATCAACGGCGACTCGGGCCTGGCCGACTGGCCGCAGGGGCGCGCGCTGCTGCGAACCCTGCTCGGCTGATCGCTGACAATCGCCGCATGGTGACCAAGAAACCCAAGGGCCTCGGCCTCGGCCTCGAAGCGCTGCTCGGCCCGCGCGTTAAGGAACCGGGTGACACGCCCACCGCCGGCAACGGCAGCACGCCGCACACGCTCAAGCTGACGCAGCTTCGGCCGGGCAAGTACCAGCCGCGCACGCGCATGGACGAAGGCTCGCTCTACGAGCTGGCCGAAAGCATCAAGGCGCAAGGCGTGATGCAGCCGATCCTGGTGCGCCCTGTCGGTGGGGAGCACTACGAGATCATTGCCGGCGAGCGCCGCATGCGTGCTGCCAGGCTCGCCGGTCTCGACGAGGTGCCGGTGCTCGTCAAGGACGTGCCCGACGAATCCGCTGCTGCGATGGCGCTGATCGAAAACATCCAGCGCGAAGATCTGAACCCGCTCGAAGAGGCGCAGGGCCTGAAGCGGTTGACTACCGAGTTCGGCCTGACGCACGAGATGGCCGCACAGGCGGTGGGCCGATCCCGCAGCGCCGCGAGCAATCTGCTGCGCCTGCTCAACCTGACCGAGCCGGTGCAACAAATGCTGATGGCCGGCGATATCGACATGGGCCATGCGCGTGCATTGCTGCCGCTCGACGGTGCACAGCAGATCCTGAACGCGACCGAGATCGTCGCGAAAAAACTCTCGGTGCGCGAGGCCGAGAAACTGGTCGCGCGCGCGAGCGCGAGCTCGGGCCGACAAGCCCCGCTGCTGCGCGCGAAGCACGAGAAGCCGCGCGACCTGCAGCGCATCGAGCAGGAACTGTCGGATGCGCTGACCGCGGCCGTCGACATCCGCGTAAAGAAGCGCACCAAGCGCGGCGAGCAGGGCGAGGTCGCAATCGCGTTCGGCTCGCTCGACGAACTGAACGGTCTGCTCGGCAAGCTCGGGCTCACGCAACGCTGAAGCATGGTGACGGAACTTCGTGCATCCACGCGCGCTCTTCAACGTAACGAGGTCAACCAGCACATCATCGGCACGTTGTTTGCTAAACATCGATGATGTTGTTTGTGCCCATCGAAATGGGCGGTGATGAACCTTGTACTCGAAGGGCCGGCTGGCGCAAAATGAACGAAGCTTGAATCACGCACGGATCCGCTGAAAACGGAAAGCTCTGATGGCGCCCCACCGGGTTTCATCAGAACTTCCCCAGACGTTGAACGCGAGGCTTGGCCCGTCTTCAGCGTCTCCTTGGCAACCCCACAGGAGATCAGCATGGATGTGATCAGCAACTTTGCCGCTCGCTTCGAACGCAGCCGCGAAGAAGAGTTCTCGATCGAGGACTACCTCGCCGAGTGCAAGCGCAATCCCGTCGCCTACGCGACCGCCGCCGAGCGCATGCTCAAGGCGATCGGCGAGCCCAAGTTCGTCGACACGCGCAACGACCCGCGCATGTCGCGCCTGTTCGCGAACAAGGTCATCAAGATCTATCCCGCGTTCCCCGAGTTCTATGGCATGGAAGATGCGATCGAACAGGTCGTCTCGTATTTCCGCCACGCCGCGCAAGGTCTCGAAGAGAAGAAGCAGATTCTGTATCTACTCGGGCCGGTGGGCGGCGGCAAGAGCTCGATTGCCGAGCGTCTGAAGCAGCTGATGGAGCAGGTGCCGTTCTACGCGATCAAGGGCTCGCCGGTGAACGAGTCGCCGCTCGGCCTGTTCGACCCGGCCGAAGACGGCCCGCTGCTCGAAAAGGAGTACGGCATCCCGACGCGCTACCTGCAGCGCATACTGAGCCCGTGGGCGGTGAAGCGCCTCGACGAGTACGGCGGCGACATCCGCAAGTTCAAGATCGTCAGGCGCCGCCCGAGCGTGCTCAAGCAGATCGGCGTGTCCAAGACCGAGCCGGGCGACGAGAACAACCAGGACATCTCGGCGCTGGTCGGCAAGGTCGACATCCGCAAGCTCGAGACCTTCGCGCAGGACGATCCCGATGCCTACAGCTTCTCGGGCGGCCTGTGCTTGGCGAACCAGGGCCTGCTTGAGTTCGTCGAGATGTTCAAGGCGCCCATCAAGGTGCTGCACCCGTTGCTGACCGCCACGCAAGAGGGCAACTTCAAGGGCACCGAGGGCTTCGGCGCGATCCCGTTCGACGGCATCGTGCTCGCGCACAGCAACGAGAGCGAGTGGAAGACCTTCCGCAACAACAAGAACAACGA
>JANXZN010000211.1 GCA_025355545.1 Rhizobacter sp. | reverse complement strand
AGGCGCGCACCCGCGCCGCCAGCGCGCGCGCCGAGCCCTTGTTCAAGAGACGCGGCCAGTTGCTGCCGCGCGAGCGCGTCGCGCGCCTGCTCGATCCCGGCGTGCCCTTCCTCGAACTCTCGACGATGGCCGGCTGGCTGCAGGACACACCCGATCCTGAGAAATCGATCCCCGGCGGCGGCACGATCTGCGGTATCGGCGTGATCGCCGGCACGCGCGTGATGCTGGTCGCCGATGACGCCGGCATCGACGCCGGTGCGATCCAGCCCCGGGGCCTGGAGAAGCTGCAGCGCGCGCAGGCCATCGCGCTCGAGAACCGCCTGCCCTTCGTGCACCTGGTCGAGTCGGCCGGCGCGAACCTGCTGAACTACAAGGTCGAGCTGTTCATCCACGGCGGCGGCCTGTTCTACATGCTGGCGCGCCTGTCGGCCGCGGGGCTGCCGGTGATCGCGGTCGTGCACGGCTCGTCGACGGCCGGCGGCGCCTACATGACCGGCCTGGCAGATCACGTGATCATGGTGCGCGGCCGGGCGCGGGCGTTCCTCGCCGGGCCGCCGCTGTTGCAGGCCGCGACCGGCGAAATCGCGAGCGACGAGGCGCTCGGCGGCGCCGAGATGCATGCGTCGGTCTCGGGCCTGGCCGAGTACGTCGCCGACGACGACGCGCACGCGCTCGGCATCGCCCGCGAACTGGTCGCGTCGCTCGGCTGGAGGCCCGAAGCGAGCTGGCCCGACGGCACGCCGCCGAAGTTCGATGCCGACGAATTGCTCGGCCTGTTCGGCGCCGACATGAAACGCCCGGTCGAGATGCGTCACGTGATCGCGCGCGTCGTCGACGGCTCCGACTTCCTAGAGTTCAAGCCCGACTTCGGCAGCGCGACCGTGTGCGGCTACGGATCAATAGCGGGTTTTCGCGTCGGCATCGTCACCAACAACGGCCCGCTCGACCCGGCCGGCAGCAACAAGGTCACGCACTTCATCCAGGCCTGCTGCCAGACCGGAACGCCCATCATCTACTTGCAGAACACGACCGGCTTCATCGTCGGCACCGAGGCCGAGCGCGCCGGCATGATCAAGCACGGCTCGAAGCAGATCCAGGCGCTGTCGAACGCGTGCGTGCCGCAAATCACGATCCACTGCGGTGCCTCGTTCGGCGCCGGCAACTACGGCATGTGCGGGCGCGGTTTCCGCCCGCGCTTCGTGTTCAGCTGGCCGAATGCGCGCACCGCGGTGATGGGCCCGCAGCAGGCCGCCGGCACGATGGAGATCGTGATGCGAGAAGGCGCGGCGCGCAAAGGCGTGCCGGTCGACGAGCTGCAGCTCGCGGCGCTCACCGGCAAGATCGTCGCGACCTTCGAGCGCCAGATGCACGCGTTCTATACCTCGGGCCTGCTGCTCGACGACGGCGTGATCGACCCGCGCGACACGCGCCGCGTGCTCGCGCTCGCGCTCGCGCTGTGCGACGAGGCGGCACGGCGCACACTGCACCCGATGCAGTTCGGCGTGGCCCGCGCCTGACGCAAGGAACACCCTGGAGACGCCCGATGCAATTCACCCACGAGCACGAAGAGATCAAGCGCACCCTGAAGCGCTTCATCGAAGACGAGATCAACCCGCATGTCGACGAGTGGGAGGCGGCCGAGGCCTTCCCCGCGCACGAGCTGTTCAAGAAGCTCGGCGACCTGGGCCTGCTCGGCCTGACCAAGCCGACCGACTACGGCGGCATGGCGCTCGACTACTCGTACTCGGTCGCGATGGCCGAGGCGCTGGGTCATTGCGACTGCGGTGCGATCCCGATGGCGGTGGGCGTGCAGACCGACATGGCCACGCCCGCGCTCGCGCGCTTCGGCACCGACGAGCTGAGGCGCGAGTTCCTCGCGCCGGCGATCAGCGGCGACGCGGTCGGCTGCATCGGCGTGTCGGAACCCGGCGCGGGCTCGGATGTGGCGAGCATCAAGACGACCGCGAAGAAGGACGGCGGCGACTACGTCATCAACGGCGGCAAGATGTGGATCACCAACAGCCTGCAGGCAGACTGGATGTGCGTGCTGGCGAACACCTCGGAAGGCGCGGCGCACAAGAACAAGAGCCTGATCATGGTGCCGATGAACACGCCCGGCGTCGAACGCGCGCAGAAGATCCGCAAGATCGGCATGATGGCGAGCGACACCGGGCTGATCCATTTCGACGGCGTGCGCGTGCCGCAGCGCAACCTCGTCGGCCAGGAGGGCATGGGCTTTACCTACCAGATGATGCAGTTCCAGGAGGAGCGCCTGTGGGCCGCAGCGAACGCGATCCAGGGCCTGACGAACTGCATCGAAGAGACTATTCGATACACGCGCGAACGCCAGATCTTCGGCAAGAGCGTGCTCGACAACCAGGTCGTGCATTTCAAGCTCGCCGAACTGAAGACCGAGGTCGAATCGCTGCGCGCGCTGGTCTACATGGCGACCGAGAAATACATCGCCGGCCAGGACGTGACCGAATGGGCCTCGATGGCCAAGCTCAAGTCCAGCCGCCTCCTGCGCACCGTGCCCGACGGCTGCATGCAGTACTGGGGCGGCATGGGCTACACCTGGGACAACCGCGTCTCGCGCAGCTACCGCGACGGGCGGCTCGCCTCGATCGCCGGGGGCGCCGACGAGGTGATGCTGAGCATCATCGCCAAGTACATGCACACCCTGCCAGGCAAGCGCTGAGCGCCGCACCGTGATCCGCACCGAGACTTGCGGCGCCTTCGTCTTCGCGACGCTGGACGCGCCGGCCACGCGCAACGCGCTGACCGACGCGATGGTCGCGGGCCTGGCCGATGCGCTGCGCCTGGCCGACGCGATGCCCGCGGCGCGTGCGCTGGTGATCCGCGGCGCCGGCGGCACGTTCTGCGCCGGCGGTGATTTCAGCGGCTTTCGCGCCTCGATGGCCAGAATCGCGCCGGCCGACGGCGCCGACCCGATCGCCACCGGCAACCGCCGCTTCGGCACGCTGCTCGAACAATTGCGCGCCGCCAGCGTCGCGACGATCGCGGTCGTCGAGGGCGGCGCGATCGGTGGCGGCTGCGGCCTGGCGGCGGCCTGCGACATCGTGCTCGCCGCCGGCGGCGCGAAGTTCGCGACCCCCGAAGTCACGCTGGGCCTGCCGCCGGCACAGATCGCGCCGTTCGTGGCCGACCGCATCGGCGAGCGCGCGGCGCTGGGCTTGCTGTTGACCGGGCGGCGCCTCGACGCCGCGCAGGCGCTCGCGTTCGGCCTGGCCGATGAAGTGCTGGCCGCCGATGCGCTGGACGCGCGTTTGCACGAGCTGCTGACCGAACTCGGCCGCGCCGAACCGGCCGCGCTGCGCGCCGCGAAGGCGATCCTGCGCCATCCGGGGCCGCGCCCCGACACACTGGACTTCGCCGCGCGCGCGTTCGCCGCGGCGCTGCGCAGCGGCAGCGCGCGCGAAGGCCTCGCGGCGCTGGCGGCCAGGCGCGCTGCCGCCTGGGTCACGGCACCCGACGGGCCGGCGCGATGACGCGCTTCGACTCGCTCTTGATCGCCAACCGCGGGGAAGTCGTCGCCCGCATCGCACGCAGCGCGCGTGCGCTCGGGCTGCGCACCATCGGCGTCGCGTCGCAGGCCGACCACGGCGCGCCACACACGCTCGCCTGCGATCAGGTGGTCGCGATCGGCGGCACGCGCCCGGCCGACTCGTACCTGCGCATCGACAAGCTGCTGGCCGCCGCGCGAGCCGCGGGCGCGCAGGCCGTGCACCCGGGCTACGGGTTCCTCTCCGAGAACGCGGCGTTCGCGCAGGCGGTCGTCGACGCCGGGCTGGTCTGGGTCGGCCCCTCGCCGGGCGCGATGCACGCGATGGCCGACAAGGCGCGCGCGCGACGCTGCATGGCCGCCGCCGGCGTGCCGGTGCTGCCGGGCCATGACGACAACGACGGCGACCACGGCGACGGCCAGCAGCCGCGCGTGCTGCGCGCCGCGGCGCTGCACCTCGGCTTCCCGCTGATGATCAAGGCCAGCGCCGGCGGCGGCGGCCGCGGCATGCGCCTGGTGCGCGAGCCCGGCGAGCTCGACGCCGCACTCGCCTCGGCCGCCGCCGAAGCGCAGGCCGCGTTCGGCGACGCGCGGCTGCTGATCGAACGCGCGCTGCTCGCGCCGCGCCATGTCGAGATCCAGGTATTCGCCGACACGCAGGGCCAGCTGATCCACCTCGGCGAGCGCGACTGTTCGGTGCAGCGCCGCCACCAGAAGATCATCGAAGAGGCGCCCTCGCCCGCCGTCACGCCGGCGCTGCGCCGGCGCATGGGCGGGGTCGCGGTCGCGGTCGCGCGCGAGGTCGGCTACGTCGGCGCCGGCACCGTCGAGTTCCTGCTGGACCAAGCAGGCGACTTCTGGTTCATGGAGATGAACACGCGGCTGCAGGTCGAGCACCCGGTGACCGAAGCACTGGTCGGTGTCGACCTGGTCGAGTGGCAGCTGCGCGTCGCCGCGGGCGAGGCATTGCCGGTGTCGCAGGACGAGGTGCTCGCGCGCTACGAGCGCGGCGGCCACGCGATCGAGGCACGCCTGTGCGCCGAAGACCCGGGCCACGGCTACCTGCCGCAGTCGGGCCGGGTGCGCCACTGGCAGCCGCCGCGTGGCGTGCGCTGCGACCACGCCCTCGCGAGCGGCTGCGAGGTCAGCCCGTTCTACGACTCGATGCTGGCGAAGCTGATCGCGCACGCACCGACCCGCGACGCCGCGATCCAGCGCCTGGCCGACGCGCTCGACCGCACCGCGTGCCTGGGCCTGGCGACGAACCGTGCGTTCCTCGCGCGCGTGCTGCGGCACCCGGCGTTCGCCGGCGACGCCGTCAGCACGGCGTTCCTGGGTCAGCACTTCGCCGACGACGCGGCACGCGCGTCCGAGGCGCCGAGCTGGTTGCGCGCGCTCGCCGCCGCGAGCCAGGCGGCGCTGCCGCGGGCCGCGTTGCCGCCGCTCTGGGCGGGCTGGGCCGCATCCGGCCGCATCGAGACGGCGTCGCCGATCGAGGCCGATAGTCACAGCGAAACCTGGCAGCTGCGCGGCACGCCGCAGGCGCTGGTCGCGTCCTGCGGCGAGGTTGCCCACACGATCACCGGGCTGGCGCGCGCGAGCCGCTCGATCGTCCATGCCTGCGTCGACGGCCGACCGGTGAGTGCGCGCGCGGCCCACGACGCCGAGCTGTCGTGGTGGCTGTGCGAGGGCGCGCAGGCCGCGCTGCGCGACCTGCGCCTGGTCGGCGCACAGGCAGCGCAGGCGCTCGCGGCCGGCGCGCTGCGCGCCCCGATGCATGGCCGCGTGACGCAGCTGCATGCGCAGATCGGCGCGAACGTGAAGGCCGGCAGCCTGCTGCTGGTGATGGAGGCGATGAAGATGGAGCACCAGATCCACGCGCCCTTCGCCGGCATCGTCAGCGCGCTGCACACGCGCGTCGACGACCAAGTCGCGGCGCGCCAGGTCCTGATCGAGATCGCCGCATGAGGCGGGCCGCCGCGCCGGGCCGCGCCGTACGCGGCGATCAGGGTGTCGTCATGACGCCCGAGCACGAGCTGTTCCGCGACAGCGTGCGTGCGTTCGTCGCCGCCGAGATCGCGCCGCATGTCAACGCCTGGGACGAGGCCGACACCTTCCCGCGCGAGCTGTACCAGCGCGCGGCGCAGATCGGCCTGCTCGGCCTGGGCTACCCTGAGGCCTACGGCGGCACGCCGGCCGACGCCTGGTTTCGCCTGATCGCCACCGAAGAGATCGCGCGCGCCGGCAGCGGCGGGCTGATGGCAAGCCTGTTCTCGCACAACATCGGCCTGCCGCCTATCGTCGCGCACGCCAGCGAGGCGCTGAAGCGCCGTGTGATCCCCGACGTGCTCGCCGGCACGAAGATCGCCGCGCTCGCGATCACCGAAGCCTCGGGCGGCTCCGACGTCGCACGACTGCGCTGCAGCGCGCGGCGCGACGGCGAGCACTGGGTCGTCGACGGCGACAAGACCTTCATCACCTCGGGCATGCGCGCCGACTGGATCACGCTGGCGGTGCGCACCGGCGGCGAAGCCGGCAAACGCGGTGCGGCCGGCATCTCGCTGATCGCGCTGCCCGGCGACACGCCGGGGCTGACGCGCACGCCGCTGGCGAAGATGGGCTGGTGGTGCAGCGACACCGCGCAACTGCACTTCGAGAACTGCCGCGTGCCCGTCGACCACCTGATCGGCGACGAGAACGCGGGCTTTCGGATGATCATGGAGAATTTCAACGGCGAGCGCCTGCTGATGGCGGCCGGCGCGTGCGCGTTCGCGCAGGTCTGCTTCGACGAAGCGCTGGACTGGGCGCGCCAGCGCCAGACCTTCGGTGTGGCGCTCGTCGAGCATCAGGTCACGCGCCACAAGCTGATGGACATGCGCATGCGCCTGGCGAGCACCCGGGCCTGGCTGCACGCGACGGTCGCGCGCCAGGAGGCCGGCCTGATCGGCGCCGAGTGGGTCGCCGAGCTGTGCCTGCTGAAGAACCATGCGACCCAGACGATGCAGTGGTGCGCCGACGCCGCCGTGCAGATCCTCGGCGGCATGGGCTACATGCGCGGCACGAAGAGCGAGCGCATCTACCGCGAGGTCAAGGTCATGATGATCGGCGGCGGCGCCGAAGAGATCATGAAGGAGCTGGCGGCGCGCCAGCTCGGCATCTGAGGCCCTGATTCGATGCCACGCAGCCAGAGCACCGAGCCGCCACCGTTCGAGCCCGATTTCATCGCCGGGCTGAAGCGCCTCTTCGAGCGCGACATCCCGTTCAACAAGCTGCTCGGCCTGCAGATCGACGAACTGGGCGGCACGCTCGTCAGCGGCCACCTGCTGATGCAACCCGCTCTGATCGGCCACTACCTCCACGAGCGCCTGCACGGCGGCGTGATCAGCGCCAGCCTCGATGCGATGGGCGGCCTGGCCGCGATGGCCGCGATCGGCGCGCGCCACATGGACGAGACGCCGGCGCAGCGCCTGCAGCGCTTCGCCAAGCTCGGCACGATCGACCTGCGCGTCGACTATCTGCGCCCGGCGGTCGGCGACCGCTTCGAGCTGCGCGCGCAGGTGCTGCGGCTCGGCTCGCGCGTCGCCTCCACACGAATGGAGTTCTTCGGCCCGCAGGGCAGGCTGCTCGCCACCGGCGCGGCGGCCTACATGGTCTCGTAAGCCAGGGCGCGCACGCGGTTGTCGAACGCCGCCGAAGCGCCTAAGCTGGCGGCTCCCAGCGAACTGCTGCCACCGGGGGACCACCATGAGCAACCACGTCTACAAGCTGCTGGAGCTGACCGGCTCGTCGACCGTGAGCATCGAAGACGCGGTCGCCGGCGCGATCGCGAAGGCGCACGAAACCCTGCGCAACATCCAGTGGTTCAAAGTCACCGAGACCCGCGGCCATGTGAAGGACGGCAAGGTCGCGCACTGGCAGGTGTCGCTGAAGGTCGGCTTCACGCTCGAGTGAAGACGCTGCTGATCGTCTACCACACGATGACCGGCGGCACGCTGCAGATGGCGCAGGCCGCCGCGGCCGGCGCCGCCACCGAGGCGGCGGTCCGGGTGAAACTGCTGCGCGCTCCCGAGGCCGATGCACACGACGTGCTGCAGGCCGACGGCTACCTCTTCGCGACGCCCGAGAACCTGGCCGCGATGTCCGGGCTGATGAAGGATTTCTTCGACCGCTGCTACTACGGTGCGCTCGACCGCATCGAGGGCCGCCCGTACGCGAGCCTGGTCTGCGCCGGCAGCGACGGCAGCAACGCGGCGCGCCAGATCGAGCGTATCGCGACCGGCTGGCGGCTGAAGGCCATCGCCCCGGTGCTGATCGTCTGCACCCATGCGCAGACGCCGGAAGACATCCTGCGGCCCAAGCAGATCGGTGCGGCCGATCTCACGCGCTGCGCGGAGATCGGCGCGGCGATGGCCACCGGACTGGTGCTCGGGGTCTTCTAGGGCCGCGCGGCGCCACGGTCGTCGCGCTGACCGTGAATCCAGACAGCACCTTCAGGGTGGGCTCGCCACGGCTGCCATATCGACGTGCGAACGGTCCACCTCCGGCATAAGTCGATCAAGGTGACAGAGCCGTTCAGCCAAAGGTCTTGAACGGCGTCAACGCAGCGTCATGCACATATCTGCATGACGCTGCCTATGCGCAGATCGGAACTATGCGCAGGTTTCGTGAGCTGGAACGCTGCGGCCGTTGCCTGGCGCAGTTATCACCCTGATGGGTCAACGTCGAACTGGACATAGTTTCG
>JANXZN010000186.1 GCA_025355545.1 Rhizobacter sp. | reverse complement strand
CAATTTCCTGCAAAATCTGCTTCCCTCAGGAGACAAGGCATATGACGCGGACGATCCAGCAACTTTTTGATCTCAAAGGCAAGACCGCTCTGGTCACGGGCGGCTCGCGCGGCTTGGGCCTTCAGTTGGCACACGCCCTGGGCGAGGCCGGTGCCAGAATCATGATCAACTCGCGCAAGGCGCAGGACCTGGAACAGGCCACGGCCGAGCTGCAGGCCGCGGGCATCGATGCGCGCTGGATCGCTGCCGACTGCTCGAAGGAAGAAGACACGCGCCGCCTGGCCGACGAGACGCTCGAGCGCCTGGGCAAGATCGACATCCTCGTCAACAACGCCGGCGCGAGCTGGGGCGCTCCGGCCGAGGACCACCCGGTCGCCGCCTGGGACAAGGTGATGAACCTGAACATTCGCGGCTACTTCATCCTGTCGCAGCAGGTCGCGCGCGCCTGCATGATCCCGAACAAGCGCGGGCGCATCATCAACATCGCGTCGATCGCGGGCCTGAACGGCAACCCGCCCGAGATGCGCACGCTGGCCTACAACACCTCGAAGAGCGCGGTGATCGGCTTCACGCACACGCTGGCGGCCGAATGGGGCAAGTACAACATCAACGTCAACGCGATCTGCCCCGGTTTCTTCATGACCAAGATGGCCGCCGGGCTGATCCACTCGTTCGGCGAGGACAAGATGGCCGCGAAGGCGCCGCTCGGTCGGCTGGGCGACGAAGACGACCTCAAGGGCCTGGCGGTGCTGTACGCGAGCGCAGCCGGCAAGCACATCACCGGCCAGTGGCTCGCGGTGGACGGCGGCGTCAGCGTCGTGCTCGGCGCGGCCTGAGTCGAATCTGCCATGAGCCTGTCCTTCGGTGTGCTGATCCCGTTCGTCGAGCACCTGGGCTTCACGCTGGAGCGTTTCGAGGGCGGCGAGTCGGAACTGCGCTACACCGCACGGCCCGAGCACATGAACACTTTCCACGTGACCCACGGCGGCGCCTGCATGACCCTGCTCGACGTCGCGATGGCCGCCGCGGCGCGCAGCGTGCAGCAGGAGATGGGTGTCATGACGATCGAGCTGAAGACCAGCTTCATGCAGCCGGCCACCGGGCCACTGATCGCCAAGGGGCGGTTGATGCATCGCACCGCGACGATGGCCTTCACCGAAGCGACGATCTACGACGCCAAGGGCCGGGCCTGCTCGCACGCGACCGGCACCTTCAAGTATGTGAAACGCCTGCCGGTCGGCGGCAACGCCGCCGACGCGCAGTTGCAGCCACCATCCACCGATTGATCGAGGAGTTTTCCGATGACCACCAACCAGCAGATCCATCTCGTCTTGCGCCCGACCGCCGAAGCGATGGCCGAACATTTCAAGCTGATCGAGGCCCAGGTGCCCGAGTTGAAGGACGGCCAGGTGCTGGTGCGCCACCACTTCCTGAGCCTGGACCCGTACATGCGCGGGCGCATGAACGACGCGAAGAGCTACGCCGCGCCGCAGCCGCTGAACGCGGTGATGCAGGGCGGCACGGTCGGCGAGATCGCGGCGTCGAAAAGCGCCGGCTACGCGGTCGGCGACAAGGTCGTCGGCTTCGGCGGCTGGCAGCAGTTCAGCGTCGTCGACGCGAACACGCCGGGCCTGCTGCGCAAGGTCGACACGACCCACGTGCCGCTGTCGGCCTACCTCGGCGCGGTCGGCATGCCCGGCGTCACGGCCTGGTATGGCCTCACGCAGATCTGCAAGCCGTCGCCCGGCAAGACGATCGTCGTCAGCGCGGCCAGCGGTGCCGTCGGCAGCGCGGTCGGCCAGCTCGCCAAGGCACGCGGCTGCCGCGCCGTGGGCATCGCCGGTGGTGCCGAGAAGTGCGACTACGTGGTCGACGAACTCGGCTTCGACGCCTGCATCGACTACAAGGCGCACAAGGACCCGAAGGCACTGTACGAGGCGTTGAAGGAGGCCACGCCCGATGGCGTCGACGGCCACTTCGAGAACGTCGGCGGCGCGGTCTTCGACGCGGTGCTCGCGCGCATGAACGCGTTCGGCCGGATCGCGCTGTGCGGGATGATCAGCGGCTACGACGGCGAGCCGATCCCGTTGAAGCAGCCGCAGCTGATCCTGACGAATCGCTTGATGATCGAAGGCTTCATCGTCAGCGAGCACATGCAGTTCTGGCCCGAGGCGCTGAAGGAGCTCGGCACGATGGTGGCGACCGGCAAGCTCAAGTACCGCGAGAGCGTGGCGCAGGGGCTCGCGGCGGCGCCGGAGGCCTTTCTCGGGTTGCTGAAGGGTCGCAATTTCGGCAAGCAGGTCGTCAAGCTGGTGTGAGGCGGCGATGGGCACCGCGACCCACGAGGTGACGAACCAGGCCGCGCCGCTGGCCGGTCACAACCTCTACGCCACCGACCGCGCGCTGCGCGACGCGCTGCGCTTGCACGCGCCGCAGACGGACGAGCAACCGCGCCTCGAGCTCGGCGCGCTGCTCGGCGACGCGGCGATGCAGACGCATGCGCGCCTGGCCAACGTGCACAAGCCGAGCCTGCACACGCACGACCGCTTCGGCCACCGCATCGACACGGTCGAGTTCCACCCGAGCTACCACGCGTTGCTCGGCGCCGCCGTGGGCGCCGGCCTGCACGCGACACCGTGGGCGCAGGGCGCGGGCGCGCACCTCGAGCGCGCGGCGGGCTTCATGATGTTCACGCAGCTCGAGCCCGCGGTGCTGTGCCCGGTCTCGATGACCTACGCGGTCACGCCGGCGCTGCGCGGCAACGCCGCGGTCTTCGCCGACTGGTTCGACAAGCTCGCGAGCACCCGCTACGACCCGCGCCTGGCCACCGTGCAGACCAAGAGCGGCTTGACCATGGGCATGGGCATGACCGAGAAGCAGGGCGGCTCGGACGTGCGCGCGAACACGACGCGCGCCGAGTACATCGAAGACACCGCCTGGGGCCGCTGTTATCGGCTCGTCGGCCACAAGTGGTTCTTATCGGCGCCGATGAGCGATGCCTTCCTGCTGCTGGCGCAGACCCCTGCGGGGCTGAGTTGCTTCTTCCTGCCGCGCGTGTTGCCGGACGGCAGCGTCAACGCCGTCGCGATCCAGCGCCTGAAGGACAAGCTCGGCAACCACGCGAACGCGAGTTCCGAGGTCGAGTTCGACGGCGCGCTCGCGTGGCTGGTCGGCGACGAGGGTCGCGGCATTCCCCAGATCCTCGAGATGGGCACGCTGACGCGGCTCGATTGCGCGCTCGGCACCGCCGGCCTGATGCGCGCCGCGGTCGCGCTCGCACTCCACCACAGTGCGCAGCGCAGCGCGTTCGGCAAGCCGCTGATCGAACAGCCGCTGATGCAGAACGTGCTCGCCGACCTGGCGATCGAGAGCGAGGCCGCGACGGCCCTGGCGATGCGCCTGGCGCGCGCGATCGACCGCCAGGACGATCCGTTCGAGGCGCTGATGCGGCGCGTGCTGACGCCGGTCGCGAAGTTCTGGATCTGCAAGCGCGGCGCCGCGCTCGCGCAGGAGGCGATGGAGTGCCTGGGCGGCAACGGCTATGTCGAGGAGCACGGCGAGGGCGTGATGGCACGCATCTACCGCGAGATGCCGCTGAATTCGATCTGGGAGGGCGCCGGCAACATCATGGCGCTCGACCTGCTGCGCGCTTGCGCTCGGCGCGACGCCAGGAACATCGACGTGGTCCAGGCGCTGGCCGCCGAACTCGACACCGCACGCGGCGCGAACCCCGCGCTCGACCGCTTTGCCGCTGCATTGCTTGCACGTTTCGACGATGCCGCCGACGGCGGCGGCGACGAAGCAGGTGCGCGCCGCCTCGCCCAGGACGTGGCGCTGGCGGTGCAGGGGTCGCTGCTGCGCCGTCACGCGCCCGAGTTCGTGTTCGAGGCGTTCTGCCGCTCGCGCCTGGGCGGTGCCGGGCCGCAAGTGTTCGGCACGCTGCCGGCCGGCGTCGACTTCCGATCCATCCTGCAGCGCGCCAGCCCGACCTGAGCTGCACCGACGAGACCACCACCATGCCCGACCTGATCCTGCACCACTACGCCGGCTCGCCGTTCTCCGAGAAGGTCCGCCTGATCCTGGGCTTCAAGGGGCTGGCGTGGCGTTCGGTGGTCGTGCCGAACATCATGCCCAAGCCCGACGTGCTCGCGCTGACCGGCGGTTACCGGCGCACGCCGTTCATGCAGATCGGCGCAGACATCTATTGCGACACTGCGCTGATGTGCCGCGTGATCGACGCGCTGCAACCCGAGCCGCCGCTGTACCCGATGGCCACCGCGGGCATCGCCGACATCGTCGCGCAATGGGCCGACACCGCGCTGTTCTGGACCGCGGTGCCGTTCACCTTGCAGCCGGCCGGCGCAACGCACGTGCTGAAGGACGCGACGCCCGAGATGCTGAAGGCCTTCGGTGCCGACCGCGCCGCGATGAACCCGAACATGCGCCGCGCGACGGTCGCCGACGGCGCGGCGGCGCTGAGTAACTACCTCGGCCGGCTCGAACACCTGCTCGCCGACGGCCGCCCGTTCCTGCTCGGTGCGCTCGCCAGCATCGCCGACTTCTCGGCGGCGCAATCCGTCTGGTTCATTCACCTCGCGCCGCCGATCGCCGCGCTGCTGCAGGCCTACCCGAAGGTCGAGGCGTGGTACCAGCGAATGCGTGGATTCGGGCACGGCACGTTCACCAAGACGAGCAGCGCCGAGGCGATCGCGGTCGCAGCGCAGGGCGCGCATGCACCGCTGTCCTTCACGGCCGAAACCGGGCTGGAGCAGGGCGCCGACGTGACCGTGACACCGAGCGACTACGCGCACGACGCGGTCGCCGGCAAGCTCGTCGGCCTGAGCGCCCAGGAAGTCGTGATCGAGCGCCGCGACGAGCGCGCCGGCACCGTGCACGTGCACTTCCCGCGCATTGCGTTCCAGATCAAGAAACCGCAACCGCAATGAAAGAGACGCTCGCATGAAGACCTTCAAGGGCCGCACGGCCGTGATCACCGGCGCCGCCTCCGGCTTCGGCCTCGAGGCCTCGCGCATCGCCGCCGGGCTGGGCATGAACATCGTGATGGCCGATGTCCAGCAGGATGCGCTCGACCGCACCGCGGCCGAGATCGCGGCGCTCGGCGCGCAGGTGCTGCCGTTCCGCCTCGATGTCTCGAAGGCGGCCGAGGTCGAGGCGCTGGGCGCCGCGACGCTCGAACGCTTCGGCGCGCCAAACGTCGTCTTCAACAATGCCGGCGTCGGCGCCGGCGGCCTGATCTGGGAGACCACGCTGAAGGACTGGGAGTGGGTCGTCGGCGTGAACCTGATGGGCGTGGCGCACGGCATCCGCGTGTTCACGCCGATGATGCTGGAGGCGGCCGCGAAAGACCCCGGTTATGAAGGCCACATCACCAACACCGCGTCGATGGCCGGCCTGCTGAACGCGCCGAACATGGGCGTCTACAACGCCACCAAGAGCGCGGTCGTGGCGATGAGCGAGACCCTCTACCAGGACCTGAAACTCGTCACCGACCAGATCAGCGCCTCGGTGCTGTGCCCGTTCTTCGTGCCTACCGGCATCACGCGGAGCCACCGCAACCGGCCCGCCGAAATGACCGAGGCCGGCCGCCAGCTCACGCGCAGCCAGCTGATCGGCCAGGCGATGAGCGACAAGGCCGTCAGCAGCGGCAAGGTCAGCGCCGCACAGGTCGCGCAGTTCGTGTTCGACGCCATCGCGCAGCGGCATTTCTACGTCTACAGCCACCCGAAATCGCTCGCCAGCGTGCAGGTGCGGCTCGAGGACATCATGACCCCGCGCAATCCGACCGATCCGTTCGCCCACAAGCCGGAACTGGGCGAGAAGCTGCGCGCCCAGCTGCGCGCGGCCGACTGACCAACGACCGCCGCGCGGCGTGCGGGCTGCACGATTTCCCGCTCAAGCCCGTCTCCTTGTTGCCGAAGTTGACCGGTGCCCCCTCGTGCGCTTCAAGCCGATGGTGAAAGGCAGCTTCGAATCAGCTATGCAAATTTCCGCGTCAAGGCCAAGCTGATGCTGGCCTTTGCCGTGATGGCCCTGGCGGTGCTGCTGGTGGCGGGCATCTCGCTGCGCTCGCTGAGCAACTCGGACGAGCGGTTTTCGGGTCAGCTGAGCGGCGCTGCCAAGCGCGAGCAGCTGGCCACCGACGTGCGCGGCGCCGCGACCCGGCGCGCGATCGCGGCGCGCAACCTGGTGCTGGTCACCTCGGCCGCGGACCGCGAGGTCGAGACGGCCGCCGTCACCAAGGCCCACGAAGACATGGGCACCGGCCTGGCCGCGCTGCGCGAGATCGCCGGGCAACCTGGTGCGAACGCCAGCGATCGCGAGCTGTTCAAGCGCATCGAGGACGTCGAAACGACGTACGGCCCGGTCGCGCTCGCCATCGCGGATCTCGCGCTCGAGGGCAAGCGCGAGGAGGCGGTCACGAAGCTGAACAACGAGTGCCGCCCGCTGCTGGCGGCGCTGCTGCAGGCGACCAACGACTACATCGCCGACGCCCAGGCCGGCGGCGCGAACAGCATCAAGGTCGCGGCCGCGGCCTACTCGCACGACCAGCTGGTGCTCGTCGTCGTCTGCGTGCTCGCGGCGCTCGGCGCGTTCGCGCTCGGCTGGTTCATCAGCGAGGCAGTCACGCGCCCGCTGGTGCGTGCGGTCAAGCTGGCCGAGGCAGTGGCGGCAGGCGACCTGCGCTGCGACTTCACGGTCGACAGCCGCGACGAAACCAGCCAGCTGGGGTTGTAAGCCGGAACCCCAGAAAATTCCGTCACCCCAACTCCACCTTCAACCTGCAAGTTTCTTGATGCGCTCGGCAAGGCGTCCGAACGCTTCATTCACGTACTCCAATGCCTTGGGTTCTGCGCCCAGCGCACGTAGAGAGCTTTTGAAGCTTTCCAGATCGGCAAGCCATTGCCGATGCAGCTTGTCCATCTCGTTGACTTGCGGCTGAAAGACTTGCAGCTTGCCGCTTCCAAGAAACGCTTGAACCTAAAAACGTGAGTTACCCGGTCGGCGTAGGACCGACCAGCACCGGTAAAGGCGGCCCGACGCCGACGATCCGGTCGCAGATGTAGCGCAGCAAGGCGGCCCAGCGGTCGATCGAGGGGAACTGCTCCGCAGTAC
>JANXZN010000131.1 GCA_025355545.1 Rhizobacter sp. | reverse complement strand
GCACCGACCCGAAGTGGACCAATACGCGGACGCTGCTGCTGCTGCTGACCGAGGCGCTTCTCGAAGGATCGGAGAACGCCGACCAGATGGTCAATTTCAATGCTTCGATGTTTTCCTATCTCGAGGAGAACATCCGCGTCGGCATCCGCAACGGCGAGATCGACAAATCGGTGTCGCCTGCGGTGGGCGCCGAGTTCATCGTCGGGACGCTGCGCGGCATGATGCTGCAAAGACTCGTCAAGGGTGGCGACGTCGGCGCCGTGGCGATGCGTCGCCACCTGCTGGCGCTGGTCGGTCGCGCGTTGGGCAGCGTCCCGGGCTAGCGCCGGTCGCAGAAGGTGCGCAGGGCGCTCCCTGCATCCCGCGCTAGGCCGAACTTTGGTGCCCCCGAGAACATAACCCCGCGCCTCGCTTGAACTTTTTGTTCGCGGGGTGTGCGGCTACTGGGTACAAGCCGGATTCAGTGCGAGCAGCGCGAAGGCCTTGGCTTGAAGCGGCGTAGGCCGCGTGGTTAGCACGATCTTGACCTCGGGGTTGGGCTGGGCGTGGGTGACGTTGTAGGCCAGCGTGCCGAGGTCCTTGAGCAAGGTTCTGAAGCTGTGCAGCGGCACTCGATGTGCAAACCGAATTCATGAACGATCGCCCTCTGAACAAGCCGTTGAAGGCACGAAAAATCCTCGCGGACCGATGACACGCGTGTACATGCTCGACATTGCCGTCGTGAGCAATGTCATCTGAGAGCCCGTGAACGTTTCAATTTCCGCGATGAATTCAACGCATCGAGACGCCCATGCTCTGCGGATGGGCGCGGCGAGTCGATTCGACCGGAAGTTCGTCTTTTGGGGCGAGCCGGCGTTGAACGAGGGCATGGTGGGGCGCAAAGGCCGCCCACAGCGGCGTTTTCCCGACCTCTCAGGCCGCGAACGCGAAGTTCAAAGCCATCATTCGCTTCAGATTGTGGGCAAGCGCGTGCCACAGCAACACGGCGCGCGCCTTGACCAGGCCGCGCACGTTGAAGCGCTGCAAGCCTCGGTTGCGCAGATGCGCGTTGGTGCACTCGATGCTGGCCGCTCGCTCCTTGTAGATCAGCTTGGCCGCATCGGTGCCCATGCGCTCGCGCCACTGGCTCAGCGCCTGACTGTCGCCGGGCAGAGGTGCATACCGATCACGCAGCTTGTCCTTGGGCGCGACCACCGGCGCGAATACTTTGGTGGCTCGCGCTTCAAGCTGCTCGATATGCCCGTGCTTGGCAAAGCCCCCATCGGCCAGCCACTCATCTGGCACCCGTGCGTAGCGCTCCTGGTGCTGCTCATGCATGGGCAGCATCTGGTTCATGTCGCTGCCCGAGTTGATGAGCTCCACGCCCGTGATGATCATGGTCTGGGTGTCCACCGCGAGTTGCGCATTGAACGCCGGACGGAAGCCGCCATCGGCCATCTTCATCACACACGCCTCGCAATCGGTGGTGCTCGCACGCGGCTCCTTGGGTTTCTTGGCTTGCTTGGCCTCCTTGGATTGTTCCTCGGCGGTTTGCTCGCCCGCCGGTTGACTGTCCGGGGTCGCCTGTGGTCGAGCCGGCTCGTCTTGGGTCGTGTCGGCTTGGGATCTGTCGGCTTGGCGCTTCTTGCCTCTGTTGCACATGTTTTTGCCCGACATGTTCTTGTCGTTCTCGTTCATCGCCTTGAGGGCGCGCGCAATGCATTGTTCGCGTTCGGTCGCGGCACGCTGGCGCGCCGCACGCACGCGCCGCGTGCCGGCCCCCGGGTCGTCGCCCACCTCCTGCTTGAGCGCTTGGACTTGGGCCTGCGCGTCTTGCATCAGTTGCTCCAAGGTCTCGCGGCGCCTGAAGCTGGCCGCACCCGCATGGGCGCGAACGCGCATGCCGTCGTGGGCTACCCGGTTCATGCTGACCAGGCCCTGCGACAGCAGACCCGCCACGCTGCGGGTGAGTTGGCCGTCCAGCCACTGCGGGTGCTCGACCCGGAAGTCGCCCAGCGTGTGGTGGTTCACTCCCACCCCGCCGCACAACCAGCGGTAGGCGTCGTCGCTGTCGCACAGCCGGTCGAGCTCGCGCGCCGAGCCCACCCCGTCGAGCGTCGCGTACAGCCACAAGCTCATCAGAATGGCGGGGTCGATGGGCGCGCGCCCGACGCCGCCCTCGACCGCTTGGATCTGCCCGTACAGGGCTTGAAGATCAAGCGACTGCACGAAGGCCCAGACGGCACGCGCTTGGTGATCGGCCGGCAACGACGAGTCAGGTACCCCCGGCAAAGCCGGGGGCTTGGTTTTGTTAGCCCCTCAAAGGGGCAAGAAGCTGGAGTCGCCTGAAGGCGACATCACACGCCCAGCTTGAGCTGCTCGTACCGCTCGTCTTCGTCCTCCTGATGCCTGA
>JANXZN010000072.1 GCA_025355545.1 Rhizobacter sp. | reverse complement strand
ATGATGGCGATCTTCTTCTGCAGCCGGCGCACGAGCATCGACAGGCTGAAGCAGATGACGAAGTAGACGACCGCGGCGAACAGGTAGGCCTCGACCGGGCGGTTGAAGTTCTTGCCCGCGACCTCGAAGCCCTTCAGCAGGTCGTAGGCGCCGATCGCGTAGACGAGGGACGTGTCCTGGAACAGGATGATGGTCTGCGTCAGCAGCACCGGCAGCATGTTGCGGAAGGCCTGCGGCAGCACGATCAGCTGCATGCACTGCTTGTAGCTCATGCCCACCGCATAGCCGGCGTTGACCTGCCCCTTCGAGACCGACTGGATGCCGGCGCGCATGATCTCCGAGTAGTAGGCCGCCTCGAACACCGTGAAGGTGATGATCGCCGAGAGTTCGGCGCCGAGCGAGCGCCCGATCAGCAGCGGGATCAGCAGGAAGAACCACAGGATCACCATCACCAGCGGGATCGAGCGCAGCGTGTTGACGTAGAACGCCGCCGCCATCACGAGCCACTTCTTGCCCGACAGCCGCATCAGCGCGAGGATCGTGCCGATGATGATGCCGCCGACCATCGCGATCAGCGTCAGCTGGACCGAGAAGACCAGACCCTTCCAGATGAAGTTGGTGATCAGGTTCCAGTTGACGAAACCGAAGTCGAGGGCCGTCATTTGCCGGCCCCCACCATGCCCGGCACCTGAACGCGGTGCTCGATCACGAGCGCGATGCGGTTGATCGCAAACGCCGAAATGAAGTAGAGGAACGAAACCGCAAGGTAGACCTCGACGCCGCGCGAGGTTTCTTCAGCCGCCTGCTGCGCGAAGAAGGTCAGCTCGGCGATGCTCACCGCGAACGCGACCGACGAGTTCTTGATGATGTTCATCGACTCGCTGGTGAGCGGCGGGATGACGATGCGAAACGCCATCGGCATCAGCACGTAGCGGTAGGTCTGCGGCAGTGTCAGGCCCATTGCGAGGCCGGCGTGGCGCTGGCCCTTGGGCAGCGTCTGGATGCCGGCCTTGACCTGCTCGGCGATGCGCGCCGAGGTGAAGAAGCCCAGGCCGAAGACGACCAGCAGGAAGCTCGGCACCGAGCGCAGCGGCAGGAAGATCGCCGGCAGCACGTGGTACCAGACGAACAGCTGCACCAGCAGCGGCACGTTGCGGAACAGCTCGGTCCAGGCCTCGCCGAAGAACGACAGCGCCTTGTTCGGCACGGTGCGCAGGATGCCGATCAGCGAGCCGACGACGAGCGCGATCACCAGCGCCAGCAAGGCCACCGACATGGTCCAGCCCCAGGCCGACATCAGCCATTGCAGGTAGGTCTGCCCGCCGCCGGTGTCTTGCAGGAACACCCGCCATTTCCAGTCACCCAAGGCCTGCTCCCGCAAATGTCATTCTTGATCGGTCGGACACAAGAAAAAGCGCAGCGCAGAAGGCTCCACGCCACGCTCGGTCAATGTAAGCAAACTCCGCGCCGGGTGACGCTAGGGCCTACCTCAGGGAATGGCGGACGCCAGCCCGGGCCGCCCTGGCGCCGCCATCATTTCTTGTAGTCTTCGGCCGGCTTGTCGTTCGGGTTCGCGATCGCGTTCTTCAGCGAAGCCGACATCGCCATGCCGACCGTCGCATTGCGCGGCGGGATCGGCGACATGAACCACTTGGTGTAGATCTTGTCGAGCTCGCCGCTCTTCATCAGGCCCATCACGGTATCGTCGACCAGCTTCTTGTAGGCCGGGTCGTCCTTCGGAATCATGATCGCGATCGGCTCCTCCGACAGCGACTCGCCGACGATCTTGAACTCGGCCGGAGCCTTCGAGTTGACGATCAGCCCGGCGAGGATGTTGTCGTCCATCACGAAGGCATCGGCGCGGCCCGATTCGAGCAGCAGGAACGAATCGGCATGGTCCTTGCCGAACAGCTCCTTGAAGTCGATCTTGCCGGCGCGCTTGCGCAGCAGCTGCACCGAGGTCGTGCCGGTCGTGGTCGCGACGGTCTTGCTGTTGAGCTGCTCGATCGAGGTGATGCCCGAGTTGGCCTTCACCGCGGTGCGCACGTTGGTCACGAAGGTGGTCGGCGCGAACGAGACCTGCTGGGCGCGCGCCGCGTTGTTGGTGGTCGAGCCGCATTCCATGTCGACGGTGCCGTTCTGCACCAGCGGCACGCGGTTCGCCGAGGTCACGACGGTGTACTCGACCGGCAGCGCGGGCGCCTTCAGGTTCGCCTTGATCGCCTCGGCGATCTTCAGGCAGACGTCGACGTGGTAGCCCACGTACTTGCCGTCGCCGGTGGTGTATGCAAGCGGCGCCGACGAGTCGCGCGTGCCGATCGCGATCTTGCCGGCGGACTTGATCTTGGCCAGCGTGTCGGCGGCCGTGGCGACACTGGCGACACCGCATGCCAGCACGGCGGCGAGAGCGAGGGCGAGCTTCTTCATCATCTGGAGATCCTTCGTGGGGTTTCAAAACTGGAAGAACGGATTGTTGCGGGTGAAAGACGACAGGGAATCGGTAGGCACCCGCAAACCGAGGGTATTGCCGGAGCCGGGCTCGATGCGCCGGCGCAAGCTTCGTGCCACGAAGCGCGCACCGCAGCGGGTCACCCGAGTGGATCAGTCGGCGGCAACCAGCCGCACCGGCTGAGCCAGCCTCTCGGGCACGAGCAGCGCGTGCATCTCGGCCTGGCTCATGATGCCGAGCTGCTCGGCGACCTCGGCGATCGTGCCGCCGCTGGCGAGCGCCGTCTTCGCGATCAGCGCCGCTTTTTCGTAGCCGATGATCGGGTTCAGCGCGGTCACCAGGGTCACCGATTCGGCAACGCGCTTGGCGAGCACCGCGTGGTTCGCCTGGATGCCCTCGACGCAGTTGATCTGCAGTGTCCTGCAGGCCTGGGTCAGGTGCTTCACGCTCTTGTGGATCGAGTAGCCCATGATCGGCTCGAAGGCGTTGAGCTGGAGCTGACCGGCCTCGGACGCCATCGTGATCGTCACGTCGTTGCCGATGACCTCGAACGCGACCTGGTTCATCACTTCCGGGATCACCGGGTTGACCTTGCCCGGCATGATCGACGAGCCCGCCTGGCGCGCCGGCAGCCTGATGTCGCCGAAGCCGGCCTGCGGGCCGCTCGACAGCAGGCGCAGGTCGTTGCAGACCTTGCTGAGCTTGCAGGCGACGCGCTTGAGCACGCCCGAGAGCTGCACGAACGAGCCGGTGTCCTGCGTCGCCTCGACCAGGTTCTCGGCCTTCACGACCGGCACGCCGCTGGCCTTCGCGAGCAGCGGGATCACCATCTCGGTGTAGCCCGCCGGGGCGTTGATGCCGGTGCCGATCGCGGTCGCGCCGAGGTTGATCTCGGTGATCAGCGCGCGCGCCTCGCGCAGGCGCTGCTCGTCCTCGCCGATCATGATCGCGAACGCGAGGAACTCCTGACCCAAGGTCATCGGCACCGCATCCTGCAGCTGCGTGCGGCCGATCTTCAGCACGCTCTTGAACTCGAGCGCCTTGGCCTCGAATGCGCCGCGCAGCTCGGCCATCGCCGCCAGCAGCGCCTCGATGCCGAACCAGGCCGCAATGCGCAGCGCGGTCGGGTAGACGTCGTTCGTGCTCTGCGACGCGTTGACGTGGTCGTTCGGGTGCAGCTTGTCGTAGCTGCCCTTCGCGAAGCCCATGTGTTCGAGCGCGCGGTTCGCGATCACTTCGTTCGCGTTCATGTTGGTCGAGGTGCCGGCGCCGCCCTGGATCACGTCGACGACGAACTGCTCGTGCAACGCGCCGGCGATCAGGTCGTCGCAGGCCCGGACGATCGCCGCGGCCTGGGCCGGGTCGATCACGCCGAGTTCGGCGTTGGCCTGCGCCGCCGCCTTCTTGACGAACGCGAGCGCGCGCACCAGCTCGGGCATGGTCGCGACCGCCTGCCCCGAGATCGGAAAGTTGTCGACGGCGCGGGCCGTGTGCACGCCCCAGTACGCCGCGGCCGGGATGTCCTTCTCGCCGAGGAAGTCGTGTTCGCAGCGGAACGCGTGGGTCGCGGAGGTGTTCATCGTCGTTCTTTCGCAGGGCGATCGTTGGATGGGAAGCTGGCCGGCGAGCCGCGTCGCGCGCCATTCGGTGCGCGCCACCATGGTCTGGATGATGGACTCGAGCTGCGCGCTCATCGGCAGGTCCAGACTCACGCCCGACGGCAGCTTGCACAGGAACCAGCGGTTGCAGCGGCGCTCGACGCGGCCAGGAAGTTCCAGAGCGCGTGCGCGCCCGGCCTGGTGTGGCGCGCCGGCTCGGGGCGCTCGCGGCAGATGCGGATGTCCGTCTCCAGCTCGTGCATGCCGGGCGGCGCGGCCCGCACCAGGCGCTTGCTCTTCAGTTCCTTGCGCACCGAGGTGGCGGGCAGGAACGCCAGGCCGTGGCCCTCGATCGTCATCGCCTTCAGGCCCTCGGCCATGTCGGTCTCGTAGATGGGCTCCAGGTGCAGCGGCTCGCTCGACTGCTTGGCGATGACTTCGACCAGGCGGCCGAGGTAGGTGCCCGGCGCGTAGGCGAGGTAGGGCACGGTCCGCCCGGGCGCGGCCGGAAGGCTGAACATCGGCTGGCGGTCGACGACGCCTTTCGCGTACGCGACCAGCGTCTCGTGGCCGAGGCTCATCATCTCGTAGCGATCCGGGTCGAGCTGCAACGGCTGCGACGGGTGGTGATAGGCGAGCAGCAGGTCGCAGCTGCCTTCGACCAGGTGCAGCACCGCGTCGTGCACGTTCCGGGCGATCAGCCGGCTCTTCATCGCGCCGAAGCGCTTGCGCAGGTCCCGTGTTCATCACCCAGTGCGGGAAGAACGTGAACGCGAGCGAGTGCGGCACCGCGAACTCGACCATGTCATGGCCGGCCCCCTTGTGGCTGCGCATCATGTTGCGCGAGGCCTGCAGCGCGCCCAGGATTTCCAGCGCCTGACCGTGCAAGGTCTGGCCGGCGGACCTGAGCTGCGTCGGGTACGACGAGCGGTCGACCAGGTCGATGCCGGGCCGGGCGTCGAGCGACTGGATGCGGCGCGAGAACGCCGGCTGCGTGACGTGCCGCAACTGCGCCGAGCGCGCGAAGCTGCGCGTCTCGGCGAGGCTGACGAAGTCTTCGAGCCACTTGGTTTGCACGCCGCGAAGTGTAGCGACGCGCGGACCGGGCGGCGCCCTCAGGCGGCCATCGTCAGATCCGGCTCCGCACTCGCCTCGACCTCCCGGCTCTGCTGCAGCCGCCACATCTCGGCGTAGCGCCCGTTCAAGGCCAGCAGCTCGGCATGCGTGCCGCGCTCGAGGATGCGGCCGAGCTCCATCACCAGGATCTGATGCGCATCGACCACCGTCGACAGCCGATGCGCGATCACGAGTGCGGTCTTGTTGCGCGCCGCGCTGCGCAACTCTTCCTGGATCGCGCGCTCGTTGGCCGAGTCGAGCGCCGAGGTCGCCTCGTCGAAGATCAGCAGCGGCGGGTTCTTCAGCAAGGTGCGGGCGATCGCGACGCGCTGCTTCTCGCCGCCCGACAGCTTCAGCCCGCGCTCGCCGACCATCGTGTCGTAGCCCTTCGGCGTCGACGCGATGAAGTGGTGGATGTGCGCCGCCCGCGCCGCGCCTTCCACGTCGGCGCGGCTCGCGCCGGTGCGGCCGTAAGCGATGTTGTATTCGACCGTGTCGTTGAACAGCACCGTGTCCTGCGGCACGATGCCGATGGCCTGACGCAGGCTTTGCTGGGTGACCGTGCGGATGTCCTGGCCGTCGATCGCGATGCGGCCCGCGTTCACGTCGTAGAAGCGGAACAGCAGCCGCGCCAGCGTGCTCTTCCCCGAGCCCGACGGGCCGACCACCGCGACCGTCTTGCCGGCCGGGATCTTGAAGCTGATGTCGTGCAGGATCGTGCGATCCGGGTCGTAGCCGAAGCGCACGTGCTCGAAACGCACCGCACCGCCGCGGTGGACGAGCGGCCGCGCGTCCGGCGCATCGGCGATCTCGCGATGCTGGCCGAGCAGCGCGAACATCTTTTCCATGTCGATCATGGCCTGCTTGATCTCGCGGTAGATCACGCCGAGGAAGTTCAACGGGATGTAGAGCTGGATCATCAGCGCGTTCACCAGCACCAGGTCGCCCAGGCTCAAGGTGCCGGCGACGACGCCGAGCGTCGCGCGCCAGACCAGCAAGGTCACGGCGCTGGCGATGATCACGCTCTGGCCGACGTTGAGCACCGACAGCGAGGTCTGCGACTTGATCGAGACCTGCTCGAGCCGCCGCAGGTTCTCGTCGTAACGGCCCTGCTCGAAGCGCTCGTTGGAGAAGTACTTGACGGTCTCGTAGTTGATCAGCGCGTCGACAGCGCGCGTATTGGCCTTGCTGTCCTGCTCGTTCATCGCACGCCGGAAGTGAGTGCGCCACTCGGTCACGCTGACCGTGAAGACGATGTAGATCACGAGCGCGCCGAACGTGATGGCCGCGAACCAGCCGTCGAACCTGGTCGACAGCAGGCTGATCACGAGCGTGATCTCGACCAGCGTGGGCAGGATGTTGTAGATCGTGTAGTTCAGCAGCGACTGGATCGAGCGCGAGCCACGCTCCAGGTCGCGCGAGACGCCGCCGGTCTGGCGCTCGAGGTGAAAGCGCAGGCTCAGCGCCAGCAGGTGCTCGAAGGCTTCGAGCGAGACGCGCCGCGCGATCCGCGCCGCCACCGGGTAGAACAGGTATTCGCGCAATTCGGTGAACGCGGTGATCGACAACCGCAGCGCGCCGTAGGCGATCAGCAGCGCCACCGGCACCGCCAGCGCGGTGCGCGGATCGCCGGGCTTGAGGTCGAGCGCGTCGACGAGCTGCTTCAGCACCAGCGGCACGCCGACATTGGCGAGCTTTGCAGCGACCAGGAAGCTCAGCGCCACCAGCACGCGCCAGCGCCATTGCCAGACATAGGGCAGCAGGCGCCGCAGCGTCGCCCAGTCGGAGCGCGGCGCAGCGGAAGCTGCACCCGGCAACGGCGGAGCGGAAAACGTGGCAGGGCGCATCAGGGCGGGTCAGGATCCGAAAGGTGAAAGAATCGCGCGGACGATCGAACTACGCTGGCAGGTGAAGCAATATGGCAGAGATTTCAAGTGACGGTGCGGCACGCGACGCGCTGCCGAGTTCGATCGCACCGCTGCGCCTGCCCGACGACCGCCAGCTCGTGCTGCGCGTGATGCCGATGCCCGCCGACGCCAACGGCAATGGCGACATCTTCGGCGGCTGGATCATGGCCCAGGTCGACATCGCCGGCGCGGTGCTGCCGTCGCGCATCGCGAAGGGCCGCATCGTCACCGTTGCGGTCAACGAGTTCATCTTCAAGCAGCCGGTGTCGATCAGCGACCTCTTGAGCTTCTATGCCAAGGTCGAGCGCATCGGCAAGACCTCGATCACCGTCAACGTCGAGGTCTATGCCGAGCGCAACCCGGCGAACCTGCAGGTCGTCAAGGTGACCGAAGCGAACCTGACCTATGTCGCGATCGACCGCGACGGCCAGCCGCGCCTGATTCCCAGGGAATAGGACTATGCCGCGGCGTCGCGCGTGCGCGGCTCGATCGCGGCCAGCGCATCGAGGAAGCTGCGGCGCCACCAGTGCACGTCCTGTGCGCGGGTCTGCGCGAGCAGCGCGGCGTGGCGCGCGCGGCGCTCGTCCAGCGGCATCTGCAAGGCGCGCTGGATCGCCTGCGCCGTGGCCGGGATGTCGTACGGATTCACCAGCAGCGCCTCGCGCATCTGCTCGGCCGCGCCGGCGAAGCGCGACAGCACCAGCACACCCGGGTCGGCCTCGTCCTGCATCGCGACGTACTCCTTCGCGACCAGGTTCATGCCGTCGCGCAGCGGCGTCACCAGTGCGACGCGCGCCAGGCAGTACAACGCCGGCAGGCGGCGCCGCGCCCAGACGCGGTGCATGTAGCGGATCGGCATCCAGTCGAGTTCGCCGTAGTGGCCGTTGATCTCGCCGGCCACGCCTTCGAGCTCGTGGCGCAGGTCTTCGTAGGCGTGCACGGTCTCGCGCGTCGGCGAGGCGATCTGGATCAGCGTCGCGCTGCGGCGGTTCTCGGGGTAGCTGTCGAGCAGTTCGCGAAACGCCCGGAAGCGCCGCGGCAGCCCCTTCGAATAATCCAGCCGGTCGACGCCGACCAGCAGCCGGCGCTTGCTGTACTGGTCGCGCAGCATCGCCTCGGTCTCGCGCGATTCGGCGCTTCCGGCCAGGCGCCGGAACTCGTCCACATCGATGCCGATCGGGAACGCGCGCGCGACCACGCGCCGGCCATAGGCTTCGAACTCGCCGCCGCCGAGCGCGGTCGCGTTCGCCTCTTCCTGGACGAAGCGCGCGAAGTGGTCAGTATCGACGCGCGTCTGCAGCCCGACCAGGTCGTAGGCGAAGAACGAGCGCATCAGCCATTCGTGACCCGGGATGGCGGCGAGGATCGGCGGCGGCGGCAACGGGATGTGCAGGAAGAAGCCGATGCGCTGCCGGCAACCGAGCGCGCGCAACTCGGCGGCGAGCGGGATCAGGTGATAGTCGTGGACCCAGATCACGTCGTCCGGCCGCAGCAGGGTGGCCAGCTTGCGCGCGAACAGCCGGTTCACGCGCTGGTAGCCGGCGAAGTAGCCGGCGCCGAAGTCCGCCAGGTCGAGCCGGTAGTGCAGCGCCGGCCACAGCGCCTGGTTCGAGTAGCCGGTGTAGTAGGCGTCGTGATCGGCGCGCGACAGGTCGATCGTGGCGAGCTTGACCGCGCCCGAGCGCTGCTCGTGCAACTCGCCCTCGCCGGGCGCGCCGCCCTCGACGATCTTGCCGCTCCAGCCGAACCACAGGCCGCCGCTTTGCGCCAGCGCGTCGCCGAGCGCGACCGCCAGGCCGCCCGCGGCCGGCTTGCGCGGATCGCCGACGCGGTTCGAGACGACGACGAGCCTGCTCAATGGAGCCCCTCGTCCGACGAGTACGTCGGCCGATCCCCCAAGGGGACGCGGGCCGGCTTGGGAGCGGCCCGGCGCTCGGCCCGCCGCTCGCAAACGCTCATATGCGCGAGTCCCACGGCGCCGACAGGCGCATCGCGGCGTTGATGATGCCGACCATCGAGTAGGTCTGCGGAAAGTTGCCCCACAGCTGGCCGGTCACCGGGTGCGTGTCTTCCGACAGCAGCCCGAGCGGGTTGCGCACCGCCAGCAGCGCGTTGAAGATCTCGCGTGCCTGCTCCTTGCGGCCGATGCGGGCGAGCGCGTCGATGCGCCAGAACGCGCAGATGTTGAACGAGGTTTCGGGCAGGCCGAAATCGTCGGGCGCCTCGTAGCGGCGCATGTAGGGGCCGTCGCACAGCGCGGCCTCGAGTGCGTCGACCGTCTTGACGAAGCGCGTATCCATCGGGTCGATCATGCCGACCTCGGCCATCAGCAGCACGCTCGCATCGAGCTCGCGCCCGCCGAAGCTCTCGGCGAAGGCCTGGCGCTCCTCGCTCCACGCGCGCTCCAGAATCTTCGCGCGGATCAGCTCGGCACGCTCGCGCCACAGCGCGACGCGCTCGGGCAGATCGAAAGTCTCGGCGATCTTCGCGAGCCGGTCGCAGGCGGCCCAGTTCATCAGCACCGACGAGGTGTGCACGCGCGCGCGGGTGCGCAGCTCCCACATGCCGGCGTCGGGCTGGTCGTGAATCGCGAACGCGCGCTCGCCGACGACCTCGAGCAGTTCGAACTCTTCGCGCGTGCCGCGCCGCAGCAGCCGGTGGTCGTGGAAGGCTTGCGCCGCGCCGAGCACGATGTTGCCGTAGACGTCGTGCTGGAAATGCTCGGCCGCCTGGTTGCCCACGCGCACCGGCCGGTGGCCGCGGTAGCCCGCGAGGTGCTCGACGACGGACTCCGGCAGTTCGCGCTCCAGCCCGATGCCGTACAGCGGCTGGATATGGCCGCCGCCGGCGCGCCCGACCGCGTCGCGCAGCCAGCGCAGGTAGTCTTCCATCGTGCCGACTTCCGACAGGCTGTTGAGCGCGCGCACGACGAAGAACGCGTCGCGCAGCCAGCAGTAACGGTAGTCCCAGTTGCGCTCGCTGCCGGGCGCCTCGGGCAGGCTGGTCGTCATCGCCGCGACGATCGCGCCGGTCTCCTCGAACAGGCACATCTTCAGCGTGATCGCGGCGCGGATCACCGCGGTCTGCCATTCGAGCGGCAGCGCCAGGCGCCGCGTCCACTGGCGCCAGTAATGCTGGGTGTGCTCCTCGAGCCCCCTTGCGGTCTCTTCGATGCCGCCCTCGAGCGATTCGTCGGTGCCCAGCAGCAGGCTGACCGGGCCGTTCAAGGTGAACGTGGTCTCGTCGAGGATGTAGGTGATCGGCGCGTCGGTCGTCAGCCGCACGGTGCGCTCGGGCGTGACGAAGCGCAGGTGGTTGCTGCCGCGCGTGCGCGACGGCGTGGTGCGGCCCCAGTCGGCGCGCGGGCGCAGCACGATGCGGATGCGCGGCGAGCCCTGGATCGGCCGTACCCGGCGCACGATCAGCATCGGCCGGTACGGCCGGTCGTGGCGGAAGAAGCGCGGCGCGAAATCGGTGACCTCGACGCCGTGGTCGTGGACGTCGAACAGGCGCGTGCGCAGGATCGCGGTGTTTTCATCGTAGGCCTGCTCGGTGCGCACGCAGCCGTCAAGCTGGATCTGGAAGCTGCCCTCGGCGCCGATGCCGTCGGCCGAATCGAGCAGCGCATGGAACACCGGGTCGCTGTCGAAGCGCGGCATGCAGCACCAGACCAGGCGCGCCTGTGCGTCGATCAGCGCGCTGATCGTGCAGTTGCCGATCAGCCCCAGGTTCAGGTTCGCTTCGTCGGTCATTGGAAGACCTTCGTGCTGCGCAATCCGGTATGGGCCCGAGGCCCCGCAGAGGCCCCTGTGTGGCCCCTGGCGGCCGGGCGGCTCATCAGGCAACCTCCTGGTCTTGGAAGGGCATTGAGTCGCTGCGGAGCAGGGTTGTCCACGGGGCTTGGTTGTGGACAACGCGCCGGCCCATCGCGAGGCCACGGGGCGTGTTGTCCACAACTGCGAAGCACCC
>JANXZN010000071.1 GCA_025355545.1 Rhizobacter sp. | reverse complement strand
GCCCGATCAACAACCTTCACGGAGGTAATTCACCCCCTCAAACCGACCCCATCCCTACAATCAAATCGGCGCAACCCAGCACCGGCCCCAAACCGGTCACGTTCCCGAAATCGTCGGTCACGTTCGCCGAAATACGCAGTGCGCTACATCTGCGACCGGATCGTCGGCGTCGGGCCGCCTTTACCGGTGCTGGTCGGTCCTACGCCGACCGGGTAACTCACGTTTTTAGGTTGACCGATCGCTGTGTCGCTCAGGCGGCAGACGGATCCCGGCTGCGGTAGTGATAGGCGTAGGCGTCGGCGAACCCGAGCCGGTGGTACACCGATCGCGCGGCGTGGTTGTCGCCTTCGACCTGCAGGTAGGCGTGGCGCGCCCCTTGCGAGCGAGCCAGCGCAAGCAGATGACGGCACAACATGCCCGCGAGCCCGCGGCCCCGTGCGGCGTTGGCGGTGAACACGTCGTAGAGTCCGACCAGATCCCTTTCGAGGACAAATTGCCCGCAGCCCAGCGGCTCGCCATCCGCGCGCAACTCGAACGCGAAGAACGCCACCGGCGCGTTCAGCAAGCGCTCGGCGTGCGCCTGGCGTTGGGCGAGCGGTGAACCTTGGAAAACACCGACACGGTTTGCGAAAGATTCGAGGCCGATCGGCTGGATCATGACCCCTGGGGGGCATGGCGAGCGTGCAACGCACCCGTCGGCCAGCACCATCACCAGGGTGTCGTCGAAGTGCTGCAGGCCTTGTTGTTCGAGAAGCCGGTCGAGGTCGGGCGGCCCCGTGTGAAGGGCGTGATCCGCACGATCAGCGGCAGCCTGGCCTGGGCGACTACCTTCGCGCAGGCCGCGAGCCGTTCGTTCAGCGGCGATCGCCCGGCCCCGCTACCGCGTTGATGCAGCGCGCGCGCTTGGCCTTGCCCGGTGAGAAGCGCAGCAGCCAGCCGTCGATCCAACGCTGCTGTGGCGGTGCACTCGCGTTCAGGCCGGCGTCTTCGACGCGCGACAGCAGCGTCGCGTCGAACGCCGGGTTCAGGCCCGCCAGCATTGGCTCAGGCCACGACCGGCACGGCAGCGCCGAGCCGCTGCGACATTTCCTTCGCGAACTCGACAAAGGCGATCGCGCCTTTCGAAGCCGGGTCGAAAACGACGCCCGGCAGGCCGTAGCTCGGCGCCTCGGCCAGGCGCACGTTGCGCGGGATCACCGTGTTGAACACCTTGTCGCCGAAGTGCGCCTTCAGCTGCTCGCTGACCTGCTGCTGCAAGGTGATGCGCGGGTCGAACATCACGCGCAGCAGGCCGATGATCTCCAGATCGGGATTCAAGTTCGCGTGGACTTGCTTGATCGTGTTGACCAGGTCGCTCAGGCCTTCGAGCGCGAAGTATTCGCACTGCATCGGCACGACGACACCGTGCGCGCTGCACAAGCCATTGAGCGTCAGCAGGCTAAGCGACGGCGGGCAATCGATCAGCACAAAATCGTAGTCGCCGCGAACGGCCTGCAACGCGCCCTTCAGGCGGGTGTTGCGCCGCTCCAGCTCGACCAGCTCGACCTCTGCGCCGGCCAGCTCGCGGTTCGCGCCGAGCACGTCGTAGCCGGCCTTGGTGTGTACCCGACGCGCCTCCGCGATCGAGGCATTTTCGAGCAACACGTCGTAGATGGTCAGCTCCAACGCCCGCTTGTCGACGCCCGAGCCCATCGTCGCGTTGCCTTGTGGATCGAGGTCGACGACGAGCACGCGCTTGCCGACCTGGCTCAGCCCGGCGGCCAGGTTCACGGTGGTGGTGGTCTTGCCGACGCCGCCCTTCTGGTTGGCAATGCAGAAAATTCTGGCCATGGGCGCTCGAAGGTTTGGAAGAGGGCAATCGCCGCACTCGGCGACGGTCGCGCTGCGGTCGAATTATAGAGAGCGGCCGTACATCGCAGCCCTGCCAGGTTCAGCGTTTCGGCCGCATCCAGACGACGCAGCGCTCTGCATCGAGGCCGGGAACCGCGATTTGTTCCACGTGAAACACGTCGATGGTGGTCGGCAACTGCGCCAGTTCATCGACCGGCACCTTGCCCTTCATCGCCATCCAAACGCCGCGTGGCGCAAGTTGCGCGCCGGTCAGTTGAACGAAGTCCTTCAGCGACGCGAATGCGCGCGACGTGACGAGGTCGAACGGCTCGGACTTCAACTGCTCCACGCGGCGGTGCTCGGCGCGAAGGTTGCGCAAGCTCAATTCGCCCGCGACTTGCTGGACGAACGCTGTCTTCTTGCCGACGGCATCGACGCAGGTCACCTCGGCTGCGGGGTTCAGGATCGCCACCACCACGCCAGGCAGGCCGCCGCCACTGCCGACGTCGAGCACGCGCGCCGAGCCGACGCGCAGCACACGGCGCAGCGGGTTGATGACCGCGAGGCAATCCGCCAGATGCCGCGTCAGCATCGGCGTGGGCTCACGCACTGCCGTCAGGTTGTAGGTGCCGTTCCAGCGCTGCAGCAGCGAGAGGTAGGCGAGCAGGGCATCGACCTGCGTATCCGGCATCTCCAGCGCGAGCCTTGCCACGACCTCGCGCAACGCCGGGCGCAACGCCTCGATCGCGGCATCCATGGCTCAGGAGGCCGTGTCGACTTCCGCGGCCGCCGGCAACGCCGCGAACCCCTTGAATCGCCCCTTCTTCAAGTGGACCAGCAGCAACGATATCGATGCAGGCGTGATGCCTGACAGGCGCGATGCCTGACCCAAGGTTCCGGGCCGGTGCTTGCCGAGCTTCTGGCGCGCTTCGAACGACAGCGCGGTCACCTTGGAATAGTCGAGCTCGTCAGGCAAGCACAATGTTTCGTACTGCACGGCTCGTTCGACATCGCGATTCTGCTTGTCGATGTAGCCGGCGTACTTGATGCTGATCTGGGTCTGCTCGATCACCGCGTCGGCCAGCAGGGTGCCGAATTCGGCCCGTAAGGTTTCACGTGAAACGGCGGCGTCGGGTCGGGCCACAGCGGCGACTTCGGCCACTTGGTCAAAATTGACATCCGGCCGCTTCAGCAGCTCGGCCAGGCTGTATTCGTGCTCGATCGGCGCGCCGAGCAGGCGCCGTGCGTCGGCAGCGGGCAGCGCGGTTGCGTGCACCCAGGTCGACTTCATCCGCGCCATCTCGCGCATCACGGCGTCACGCTTGCGGTTGAAGGCGGCCCAGCGTGTGTCGTCGACCAGGCCCATCGCGCGGCCCGCGTCGGTCAGGCGCAGGTCGGCGTTGTCTTCGCGCAACTGCAGGCGGAATTCGGCACGGCTGGTGAACATTCGATAGGGTTCGGTCACGCCCTTGGTGATCAGGTCGTCGACGAGCACGCCGAGGTAGGCCTGATCGCGGCGCGGCAGCCACGCTTCCCGGCCCTGCACCTGCAGCGCGGCGTTGATGCCGGCGAACAAACCCTGCGCGGCCGCCTCTTCATAACCGGTTGTGCCGTTGAGCTGCCCGGCGAAAAACAGGCCGCCGATCGCGCGCGTCTCGAAGCTCGCCTTCAGCTCGCGCGGGTCGAAGTAGTCGTATTCGATCGCGTAGCCGGGCCGCAGGATGTGTGCGTTTTCCAGCCCGGTGATGCTGCGCTCCGCCGCGAGTTGCACGTCGAAGGGCAGCGAGGTCGAGATGCCGTTCGGGTAGAACTCGTGTGTCGTCAGGCCCTCCGGTTCGAGAAAGATCTGGTGCGAATCCTTGTCGGCAAAGCGATTCACCTTGTCTTCGATGCTGGGGCAGTAGCGCGGGCCGACACCGTCGATCAGGCCGGTGAACATCGGGCTGCGGTCGAAGCCGGCGCGGATGATCGCGTGAGTGCGCTGGTTCGTGTGCGTGATCCAGCACGGCAGCTGGCGCGGGTGCTGCGACGCGTCGCCCATGAAGCTGAACACCGGCATCGGCCCGGTGGCAGGCGTGCCGTCGGGCTGCGCGACGCCGTCGCCTGGCTGTTCGGTGAGCACGCTGAAGTCGATCGAGCGGCCATCCAGACGCGGCGGCGTGCCGGTCTTCAGACGCCCCTGCGGCAGCTTCAGCTCCTTCAGGCGAGCCGACAGCGCGATCGCCGGCGGCTCGCCGGCGCGTCCGGCGCTGTGGCTTTGCAGCCCGACGTGGATCTTGCCGTCAAGGAAGGTGCCTGCTGTCAATACCACCGCGGGCGCCATGAAGCGAATACCCACTTGCGTGACAGCCCCGGCAATCCTGTCACCTTCCAGAATCAGGTCGTCACAGGCACCTTGGAACAACCAGAGCTTCGGCTGATTCTCCAAGCGCCGGCGGATCGCCGCCTTGTAGAGGATGCGATCGGCCTGCGCCCGCGTCGCGCGCACCGCCGGGCCCTTCGAGCCGTTCAGGATGCGGAACTGGATGCCGGCTTCGTCGGTCGCGGACGCCATCGCGCCGCCCAGCGCGTCGATTTCCTTGACCAGGTGGCCCTTGCCGATTCCGCCGATCGACGGGTTGCAGCTCATCTGGCCCAGCGTCTCGATGTTGTGCGTGAGCAGCAGCGTGGCGGCGCCCATGCGCGCCGCGGCCAGCGCAGCCTCGGTGCCGGCATGGCCGCCGCCGACCACGATCACGTCGAATTCCTTCGGGAACAACATCGCGTTGCCTGAATATCTGGCGCCCCAAGGCCGCCGCCATGCGGCGTCCGTCCCCCGCGGGGATCAAGGAAAGTGGCAGAGCCACATTTCCTCAAGAGCAAAACGGGATTGTAGGGTTGAGGCTGGCGGCACGTCACCCCCAAGGGCCGAGCCAGGCTCGGCCGGGCCTGCGCAGCATCTCGGTGTGAGGGATGCCGTCTTCGAGGTAGGGCGCGCCGACGGGCGTGAAGCCGAGCTCGGCATAGAAACGCTCCAGCCGCGTCTGCGCCGAGATGCGGATGCCCTGGCCAGGGTAGACCTGAACGCAGCGCGCGATCGCGCGCCGGACCAACTCACGGCCCAGGCCGGTGCCGCGCGCCGCGCCGGTCGTGATGACGCGCCCGATCGACGGCTCGGCGTACTTGCGGCCCGGCAGCACCACTCTGGCATAGGCGAGCGGCAGCGTGCGGTCGCTCGACCACGCCGCGAGGTGGAACGAGTGCGCGTCGAAGCCGTCGGCGTCGAGGTAGGCACACTGCTGCTCGATCGCGAACACCTGCTGGCGCGCGCGGTAGATGGCGTCCAGTTCGAACACGTCGAGCGCGTCGAACCGGCACCAGCGCCAGGCCGGTGCGTGCGGGTCGGTCGGGATGCTCATGGCGTCATCATCGCGGATCGGTCCGCAGGTATTCAGCGCACGGCCGCATGGCGCAGCGTGCGCGCGACGAACCAGACGCCGCCGACGGCCAGCACCGCGCAAACGAACAGCGGCACCATCATCTGCGCCGCGCTGAAATCTTCGCCTTTCAGCACGTGCGTCATCAACACGTTCTGCGCCAGCGCCGGCACCCACAGGTACCACGGCGACTCCTCGCCGAGGCTGAAAACGTTGATCAGCGGCAGCAACGAGGCCGCGAGCATCACGACCGTCGTGCTCGCCTGCGCCTCCTTGAAGGTCCTGCAGCGGATCGCCACGGCCATCAGCAGCGCCGACGCGGCCGCCGCGAACGGCAGCAGCACGACCAGGAACAGCAGCGCCTCGCGCACGCCGTACTGGAACATCGCCGCCAGCGTGTCGCTGCGCAGCAGCCACTGGCCGGGCAGGAAACTGAAGCACGCGAGCACCGCGATCAGCATGCCCACGCTCGCGACCGCGCCCCATTTGCCGAGCACGAGAAGCCAGCGCTCGACCGGGTTCATCAGCAGCGGCTCCAGCGAGCCGCGCTCGCGTTCGCCGGCAGTCGTGTCGAGCGCCGCGTTCAGCGCGCCGGTCAGCACCGCCATCAGCACGAAGAAGGGCAGCATGCCGGTGATTTGCGTCGCGCGCGTCTGCGTGCTGGCCAGATCGCGCTCCTCGACGCGCACCGGCTCGACAGCATCGGGCGAGACACCGCGCAGCGCCAGGGTCAGCGTGGCGCGCTCGCGGCTGAAGCCGGCGAGCAGCCGCGCGACTCGCCCGGCGCTGGCCTGCGAGCGCTGGTTCGCGCTGTCGGAGACGATCTCGACGATCGGCGCATCGCCGCGCACCAGCGCTGCCTCGAAATCCTTCGGCACGACGACGACCGCGTCGCTCAGCTTCGCCTTGCGCAACAGCGTTTCGTAGTCGGCCGGCGCGGCCTTGACGGCGTAGGTCTGGCGCTCGAAGAAGTTCTGCAGGGTCGGTGCGCGGTCGAGATCGGCGACCACCACCTCGCGCTGCTCGGCGCTCGACTCGAGCGAGGCCACCAGCGCCGAAATCGCGAGCAGCACCAGCGGCCCCATCAGCACCGACGAGGCGAGCACGGTCAGCAGGGTGCGCCGATCGCGCAGCGCGTCGCGGAGCTCCTTGCGCAAGATCGTCAGCAGGGTCTGCAGGCGGCTCATCAGGCAACCTCCTGGTCTTGGAAGGGCATTGAGTCGCTGCGGAGCAGGGTTGTCCACGGGGCTTGGTTGTGGACAACGCGCCGGCCCATCGCGAGGCCACGGGGCGTGTTGTCCACAACTGCGAAGCACCC
>JANXZN010000010.1 GCA_025355545.1 Rhizobacter sp. | reverse complement strand
CGCCATTGATGAGTACGTCGCCCATCACAACACCAAGCCCAAGCCGTTCATCTGGACCAAGAGCGCTGCCGACATCCTGCAGAAGGTCATCCGAGCGAATAGCCGCTTAAGTTCTAAACAGAATGCAACACTACACTAGGTGGGAGGGCGCAACCGATTCGGGCGAAAAACTCCTGCAGCGCTGAGCATCGCGGCGTGGATTCTCGACCCTCAAGCATATCGACGATGGCCCGTTCCAGCTCGGCTTGCTCTTCGGGTGTTTTCGGCGGCTCCATGAGCCTAACTCTAGGATGATGTGGCGATAGCCCGGGAACCGTTCGTCGGGCGTGCTTTGCCGTTCGGGCGCTCCAACCGATCAGATCGCCGCCGCCTTCTGGGAATCGCGGTACTACTGAACCGCCGGAGCCAGCATCAAGCATGGTCGGCCAACCCCCTGAAACCGGGGGCTTGACGAACTGCAATGAGGCATAGCATTGCGAGCGCCATTAACTACCGAAGAGGTTTGCTATGCACAGGTCATTCCTTGCTGCCTTTGTGATGGTCGTCGGACTTGTTGGCTGGGCTGCGGATGCTCAGGCACAGTCGGGGCAAACAGCGTTTGCGAAGGTGACGACCGAGCCGGCCGTCGATCTGGCCACCGGAAACACGATCTTCCTGCTGACGCCTGACAAGGCGCCGTTTCCGGCAAAGGCGAATCCTCGGGCGGTCGCTCCGCTCTACCTGCCCGCGTACCCGTCAACTTCGACAATCAACCCCGCACTCTTGAACTGTCAGCCGCACAACTGCGACCATGTGAACGTCTTGCCGTTCCCGGCGCCGGGCTATCCGAACGGAGGCGAATCCTGCACGCATTGGGGGCTGCCGGCAAATGGATGCGCACTGATCATCGGGCACGATCATCTGGTCGGCGTGCCGCATACGGGCGATTTCAACATCGCGTGGCACGTCATCCTCGTCGTGTTCACGCCTGAGGGGATCGCTGCGGGTGCGAGTAACCACCGCGCGCTCACGATCACGGACGTGGCGAGCCTCGTCACCAGCGGCTACGCCACTGAAGTGCCCACGCCGATAGTCTTCAACTGCTCGATCACGTCATCGGCCGTCTACTACAACGGGACGCCGCTCAGTTTCTGAGGCTAAGAAGTGGGCGAAGGCGATGCTGCGGCGGCGGCGCGGCGGACAACATTCAAGCCGCGTTGGCGCAGTGGTTCGCCGGCTCGCCGTCAAGCACCCGGCCGGGCCATGAGTGTCGCCGACTGGCGGTTGATGGCGCACTGTCACCGTGAAGGTGCAGGGGGGGACTACACCGAAGTGATCCCGGCGCCCTACACCGTGCTGCAGCAGGGCGACGACTAGCGCCCCCCACTGGCGGCGCCCGGTCCGCGTTGAGTGGGGCTCCTCGTTCGCCCAAACAAAGTGACGGCTGCCGTCCCGTCCGGCGAGACGGCAGCCGACTCCACTACGGCTTTCGGTGCGCGTCCTTCAGAATTTCCTCGGCGTCGCCGACTTTCTTCTCGGCTTTGCCCGCAACTTCCATGGCCAATCCATTCGCACGTTGCTTGTCACTGCCGACCATCTGACCGACCTTTTCCTGAACCTTGCCTACGGCTTCCTTGGTGGCGCCCTTGACCTGTTCCTTGTTCATCCGATGCCTCTTGAGGTGAGTTGAAATCGCGTGCGAGCGGCTTGCTCTCAGGCGTTCAGCAACGGTAGTTCGCCAAGCCGCAGTTGCCAGTGGCCGAGCGCCCAATGTTCGCGTAGGCACGCTCCTACGGGGGGCCAGGTGCGGCTCCGGGGCTACCGGGGTAGCCATACCTCCTCGGCCGATTTTGCCTTACGGTCGGACGCTAGCGCTGATGGAAACAGGCTACGTCGTACTGGGAAACACTGGCCGTGTTGCGAGAGTTCTGGGGCTGTTGTCCCGCGTAGACCGTGCCGGCTTTGCCGTCAGGATTAAACGCAGACCCCGGCGCCGCGGCGGCCTGGCCCGGGGCGTTCGGCGCAGTGGCGCTCCCGCAAGATTGATTCGGCTGACCCGTTGCGTGAGCAGGTCGCGAGCTGGTTGGCGTTGCCTGATGAGTCGGGATAATCGATGAGTGCGACTGGGCGACCGGCCCGGCATTGGCGCTGACGCACAGAGACACAATCGCGATTGAGGCTACGAGGTTGAAAGCCATGGGAACACTCCGTTTGCAATCGTGGTAGCTGCCTGAGCTTGGTTAATACTCCATGGCGCAGTGAGATTCAAGTTATGCCCTTGCGGCGATCCAGGGCTCACCGAATGGCTAAGTGAAGTTCGTACTTTGTTCATACATCGAGACGAATAAAATCGATTCCTCACTCTGATTCATAGGTAAATCACGCACAAACCCCTGATCCTGCTCGCGCCCATGGAAGGGCTGCTCGACTTCACCTTGCGCGACATCCTGACGCGCGCCGGTGGCGTCGACCGCTGCGTGGCCGAGTTCATCCGCGTCACCGGAACCCTGCTGCCCGAGCGCGTGTTCACGCGCGTGGTGCCGGAACTGAACCATGGTGGCCGCACGCGCGCCGGCGTGCCGGTGCGCGCGCAGCTGATGGGTTCGGACCCGGTCTGCCTGGCCGAGAACGCGGCCCGGCTCGCCGGCCTCGGCCCGGCCGGCATCGACCTGAACTTCGGCTGCCCGGCGCAGATCGTGAACCGCCACGGCGGCGGCGCGGCACTGCTGCAGGACCCGCCGACGCTGCACCGCATCGTCAGCGCGGTGCGGCGCGCGGTGCCCGCGGCGATGCCGGTGTCGGCCAAGATGCGGCTCGGCTTCGACGACCCGGGCCGCGCGCTGGAATGCGCCCAGGCGATCGTCGGTGCCGGCGCCTGCGAGCTGGTCGTGCACGCCCGCACCAAGGCCGACGGCTACCGGCCGCCGGCGTACTGGGAGCGCATCGCCGAGATCCGCGCCGCGCTCGCGGTGCCGGTGATCGCGAACGGCGAGATCTGGAACCTGGCGGATGCGCAGCACTGTCGCGAGCGCTCGGGCTGCGACGCGCTGATGCTGGGCCGCGGCATGGTCAGCGACCCGGGCCTGGCGCTCGCGATCCGCGCCGTCGACCGCGGCGAGACGGGGGACGCGGCCACGTTCGGCTGGGACGAATTGCAGCCGCTGCTGGCGGCGTTCTGGCGCCTGGTCTGCGGCCACATCGAGCCGCGCGCCCGCGCCGGCCGGCTCAAGCAGTGGCTGAACTACCTGCGTCGTCGCCACCCGCAGGCCGAGCTCGCATATGCGGCGGTGCGCACGCTCAACGACCCGCGGCTCGTCGCCGAGCGGCTGGGGCTGATGCCGACGGTGGACGACGCGCATCGCGCGGTCGACCCCGAAATGGATTTGCTGGAGGCGCTCACATGAAGACCTGGAACATCGAGGTGCAGAAGGTCAAGGCGATGGCGAACGGCCACGGTCTGATCCGCGCGCAGATCGACGCGCTGGTGCAGCCCGCGCCGGCGCGTGACGAAGGCATGGCGTCGTCGATCCTGAGCCTGAGCGAAGACAACGCGCGCGTGCTGGTGCTGTTGCTGAAGGCGCAGCTCACCGAGCTCGATTCGCGCAAGGCCAAGAGCCGCCGGGGCTGACGCGATGGCGACAGCGAGCGATGCCGACGCGCCGCTGCATTTTGACGGCCCGGCCGACTGGGCGGCGTGGCTGAAGCGGCAGCACGCGAGTTGGCGCGGTGCGTGGCTGCGCATCGCGAAGAAGGGCGCGCGCGCGACCCTCGATTCACAGAATCGCTACGCCGTGCTGTTCCGGCTGCAGACCGCGAAACGCGCCGAGACGCGCGCGCGGCGCCTGGCGAACTTCGTCGCGATGCTGGCGCGCGGCGAGAAGCTCCATCCCTGATCGAAGCGCTGCAGCGATCAGGTCTTGCCGCGCGAGCGCTGCACCAGGTAGTCGACGACCGCGGTCGCCTGCTCGAAGCTGCCGGCCTGGCCGGGTGAGGTCGCGTAGCGGCCCTGCACCGTGAGCGTGGGCACGCCGTCGATTTTGTAGGCGGCCATCAGCTTCTTCGCGCGCGCCACGCTGGTGGCGACCGAGAACGAGTTGAACACGGCGGTGAACTTGGCCGCGTCGATGCCGTTCTTCGCCATCAGCGCGGCGATGTCGGCGGGCTTCTCGAGGTAGTTGCGCTCGACATGGATCGCCGCGAACACCTTGGGGTTCATCGCATCGACCTGGCCCATCGTCTCGAGCGAGTAATACGTGCGCATAAGGTTCTCTGCATTCATCAGGAACGGCACCGGCACGCGGTGGAAGGCCACGTCGGCCGGCAGCTTCTTCGACCAGGCCGAAAGGGTGGATTCGAACGCGTTGCAGTGCGGGCAGGCGTACGAGAAGAACTCCATCACCTCGATCTTGCCGGGCACGATCGTCGGCACCGGCGGTTCGACCTTGGTGTACTGCTTGCCCTCGGCGGGTGCGCTGCTCTGGGCCAGCGCCGGGCCGGCGAGCAGGGTGGTGGCGAGCGCACCGAAACCGGTGCCGACGAGGCTGGCGGAAAAATCACGACGATTCACGTTCGAGGTCCTTGTGATGGGCTACCGCCGACAGAGTGGCGCAAGCCGGGAAAAGTTCGGGCTCGATGCGATAACGCGCCGGACCGCCGCGCCGCCGACGCGCCGTGCGGCGGATCGGCCCCGGGCGCGATTCTCCGCCATGGCCCGGAGCGCCGGCGCCGCCCGCCGGTCGCGCTACGCCCTGTCACCGCGGCGGCGCCGGCTGTGCGACGATTCCGCCCAAGATGCCGAATTCTTTCGCCGACCCTCCCGACCCCACCGCACCCGCCGATCCCGCCGATCCCGCCGATCCCGTCGTTCCGCGTCGCTGGCGGCAGCGCCTGAAGCGCGGCCTGAATTGGTCGGCGCTGGGCGCGATCGGCGCGGTCGCCGCGATGTCGGTCTACGTCTGCGTGCTGGTCTACACCACACCCGACGTCGCCGATCTGCGCCATGCGCAGGCGCTGCGGCCGAGCGTGATCCTGTCCGGCGACGGCGACGTGATCGGCCGCTTCTCGACCGTCTACCAGGCGCCGGTGAGCTTGAAGGAGGTGCCGCCCGACCTGATCCACGCGCTGATCGCGACCGAGGACCACCGCTTCTACCAGCACCACGGCATCGACCCGACGCGCATCGCCGGTTCGGCCTGGGGCATCCTGAGCGGCAAGTTCCAGGGCGGCTCGACGATCACGCAGCAGCTCGCGCGCAACCTGTTCCCGCAGGAGATCGGCAACGAGGTCAGCATCAACCGCAAGCTGCGCGAGGCGATCACCGCGCTGCGCCTGGAGCGCACCAGCACCAAGGACCAGATCCTCGAAAGCTACCTGAACAGTGCGCCGTTTCTCTACAACGTGCGCGGCATCGAGATGGCCGCGCGCACCTATTTCGACAAGCCCGCCGCGCAGCTCGACACCGCGCAGTGCGCCACGCTGGTCGGCATGCTGAAGGGCACGCAGCGCTATAACCCGGTGCGCAACCCCGAGCGCGCGCGCGACCGGCGCAACCTCGTGCTGGCGCAGATGGTCAAGCACGGCACGCTCCAACCCGCGCGTTACCAGCAGCTGCGCGCGCTGCCACTGGTGCTCGCGTTCAAGCGACCCGAGGACGGCGACATCGGCCAGGCGCGCCACTTCATCGCGCACCTGCGCGAGCAACTGGTCGAATGGGCCGACGCGCACGACGTCGACCTCGACACCGACGGCCTGGTGATCCGCACCACGCTCGACGCCAGGCTGCAGCGCCTCGCACAGGCCGCGGTCACGCAGCAGGTCGCGCTGCTGCAGCGCATCGCCGGCGAGGAATGGAGCGAGGCGCGGCCGCGCGCCGCACGCGTGCAGCCGATGGCGCCACCCAGGGGCGCGGCCGCGGTCGAGCCGTTCGCGTGGTTCTGGCGCCAGCACGCGGCGCTGCTCGACGAGATCGCGCGCGCCACGCCGCAGTTCCGCGCCGCCCGCCAGGCCGGCCAGGGCGACGCGCAGGCGCTCGCGACGGTGCTCGCCGACGGCGCGACGATGCAGCGGCTGCGCGACGAGCGCACCCGGCTGTCCGCGGGCTTCATCGCGATCGATCCGGCCACCGGCGCGGTGAAGGCCTGGGTCGGCAGCCCCGATTTCACGCGCGAGCAGTTCGACCATGTCGCGCAGGCCAGGCGCCAGCCGGGCTCGACCTTCAAGCCCTTCGTCTATGGCGCGGCACTGCAGCGCGGCCTGTCGACCGAACACCGCTACCTCGACGGCGCGGTCGAGATCGCACTGGCCGACGGCAGCAACTGGCAGCCGACCGACGGCAGCGGCCCGACGGGCGAGATGATGACGCTGCGCGAAGGCCTGGTGCAGTCGAAGAACACGATCACCGCGCAGGTGATGCAGGACGTCGGCGCCGAGGCGGTCGTCAACTTCGCGCAGGCCGCCGGCGTGCGCGACTCGACGCTCGACCCGGTGCCCTCGCTCGCGCTCGGCACCAGCCCGGTCACGCTGCTCGAGATGGGCAACGCCTATGCGACGCTGGCCGCGCTCGGCGAGCGCCACCCGCCGTTGCTGGTCACGCAGATCGCGGATCGCAACGGCCGCGTGCTCGAGACCTGGAGCTCGCAGGCCGAGCGCGTGCTCGACCCGCCGCTGATCGCGAAACTCGTCGACCTGATGCGCGGCGTCACGCAGACCGGCACCGGCGCAGCGATCCGCGCCGAATGGGGCGTGAAGGGCGATCTCGCCGGCAAGACCGGCACGACCCAGAACAACACCGACGGCTGGTTCGTGCTGATGACGCCGAAGCTCGTCGCCGGTGCATGGGTCGGCTTCAACGACCCGCGCGTGACGATCCGCGGCAACTACTGGGGGCAGGGCGGGCACAACGCGCTGCGACTCGTCGGCGCGTTCATGCAGCAGGCGCAGCGGGCCAGGCTGATCGACACCCGGGCCGAGTTCCCGCAGGTCGAACACGACCCGCCGGAGGCGCCGGCCGCACCGGCGTCGGAGCCCGAGCCGGTCGACGGGCCAGCCGCGCGATCGGTCGGCGACGGCCTCGCCAGGCTGCTCGGTCTGCCCGCGATCACACGCGCCGAGGCCGCGGCGGCGCAGCAGGCGCGTGAGGAGCGGATGGGGCGCTGATCAGTCGGTCGGGCCGAGGAACAGCGCCGGGTCGACCATCGCGCGGTTCAGGCTCACCGACCAGTGCAGGTGCGGCCCGGTGGCGCGGCCGGTCGTGCCGACCGCGCCGAGCGGCGCGCCTGCGGCGATCGTGTCGCCGACCGCGACAGAGATCGCCGACAGGTGGCAGTACATCGTCAGCAGCCCCGCGCCGTGGTCGAGCCAGACGGTGTTGCCGTTGAAGAAGTAATCGCCGGTGTCGATCACCGTGCCCGCAGCGGCGGCGACCACCGGGGTGCCCGTGGCTGCCGCGACGTCCATGCCGCTGTGCGGATTGCGCGACTGGCCGTTGAACACGCGCCGCAACCCGAACGAACTCGAGCGTGTGCCGGGCACCGGTTGACGCAGCCGCAGCGTCTCGGGTGCCGCGGTGCTGAAGGTCGCGACGACCTGCGCGAGGTGCGCGCGCTCGCGCTCGTAGCGGGCCAGGTCCTGCGGCGACAGGTCGACCTGGCCGGGCGCAACGCTCAGGCGCTGCTCGGCATAGTGAAAGGGCTTGATCGTGAAAGGCAGCGCCGTCTCGGCGGCGTCGCCGCGCTGCAGCGTCAGCATCGCGCGACCCGGCGCCACGGCCAGCGCGATGCCGAGCACCGCGGTCCACTCGCCGGCGTCGCGCAGCACCAGCACCGGCACGCCGTGGTAGCTGGCACGCGGCGCCTCGCTCGACGCGCCGAGCGCGAGGCGCGCGACGCCACCGGGCGCGAGGCGCTGCTGCGGCAGCTCGATCGCCCGCGCCGCAGGCGCGAGCATCGCGAGCGTCAGCAGCGCGGCAGCAAGTCGGGGTCGGTTCATCGGTAGGTCGGGCTCGGCGGCGGCGGCGTCACACAGCGTCGCATGATGCCGCAAGCCGCGATTTCGATCGACGTGCCCCACGACACATCAGGTTACGCCAACGCGGTGCGGGCTGCGGACTATTCCGCGCCGCAGCCTGGGCGGGCTGGCTAAGATCGAAGCCTGAAGCAATTCAGGTTGATCAAGGGCTCACCCGTGCGAAAGCCGGGCTCGCAAAGCCACCGGTCTGACGCCCGCAAGGGCCATGACAGCGGGGTTGCCAACGCACCGAAGGGCCGGCGCAGACGCTGCCGCCGCCGCCTCGCCGTCCGCCGGGAACCCATCGCACGGTGCCAGTGCGTTCTTCCGCGCCGACCCTCGCCACGCGCGTTGCCCGTCCTGTCGACGAACCGGAGCGTGGTGATGACGACGATTTGTTTTGGTGCGCTGCCGAAGGCATGGGCCGCCCTGTTCGCCGCCGCGCTGCTTCTGTTGCTGGGTGGCTGCACCACCACCGGTCTGCTACTCGGCGCGGCCGGCTTCGCGACCGACACCAGCATGAGCTGGGAGGTCGTCAAGCATCTGCATGCGAAGCTGACCGAAGGCGACGACATGCCGTGCCAGAACCTGGACAGCGCCCAGCGTGCCCTCAACGAGCGCTGCGGCGCGTTCGTGCCGGGCACCCTGCGCGGCGCGGATCTGCAGCACTCGGCGCTGCAGGATTGCGCGCTCGTCGTCGCGGTGCGCGAGCCGCGCTTTTGGCCGGCGCTGCCGGAGTTCATCGCGAAGGGCGCGACCCTCGAGGCCTGCGCGCGCTCGCCGCTGGTCGAACTCGCGCAGGCACAGGACTGCCCCGATTTCGAGCGTGCCTCGCCGGCGGTGCTGCAATCGTTGCGCTGGCTGGCCGAGGTCGACGCGCGCGCGGTCCGGCACGACGTGATGCGCATGCTCAGCTGCCCGAACGCGCGCCGCGCCGGGCTCGACGCCGCGCTCGGCACCTGGCTCGCGCAGGGCAGCCTGGATGCCGGCAGCGTCGCGTTCGGGCCGCTCGGTGCGCTCGACCCGGCCGGCTTGAACACGCCGTTCGCGCGCGCCCTCGAAGCGCAGGGCCACACGGCGTGCGAAGCGCTCGGCGGCTTCGACGGCGTGCGGCCGCGCGGCTTCGAGCTCGCGCTGCGCCGCAGCGACTGGACCGCGCTCGAATGGTGGCTCGCGCGCGTGCCCGAGCTCGCGAACCGCGTGCCGCCGGCCCAGGGCAATCAGCTGCCGTGGCTGCCGCTGGCACGCGTCCTGAGGCCGGGTTTCCTCGACGACCCGGCGACCCGCACCGACATGGTCGAGTTCCTGCTGGCGCGCGGCGCCGACCCGTGGCGCACGCTGCCGTACGACAACGGCAGCACGGTCGTGCAGTACGCGCGCACCCTGAAGAGCCCGCTGGTCGGTCTGCTCGACCCGCCGGCCACGCCGACGATGCTGGCCGCGACTGCCGGCGCGGGGCAATAGGCGACGCCCCTGCCAAGTCGCGCGTCGGCCTGCAGGCCACGCAGATGCCGCGCGAATTCGCGTTCTGCGAGCAGGCCATCAGGCAGCCGGCTGCGCTGCTCGTCGCCAGCGACGCGACACGGGATGCGCGCTTCGCACATAACCCGCTCGTCACCGGCGACCCGGACATTCGCTTCTGCGCCGGCGCGCCACTGGTCAGCGCGGCCGGCCATGCGGTCGGCACGATCTGTATCGTCGACAGCGAGCCGCGCGAACTCGACGCGAAGCAAATCGAGACGCTGCAGTTTCTCGTGGCCCAGGTGATGGAGCGGCTGGAGGAGCGTGCGCGCGCCGGCGAGGGCCAGCGCGCCGATTGACGCGGGCGCGCCGGTCGAAGCCGTGACCCGAGGGAACTCCGGCCTACCTGGCCCACGAATCCTTCAACCCCGCGATCCGGTTGAACACCGGCCGGCCGGCGGCGTGATCGACACGGTCGGCGACGAAGTAGCCGTGCCGCTCGAACTGGAACTTGTCGTCCGGCCGTGCACTGGCCAGCGAGGGCTCGACGAAGCCGCTCGCGATGGTCTTGCTGTGCGGGTTCAGCGCGGCCTTGAAATCACGGCCGCCGGCATCGGGCTGGGCCTCGGTGAACAGGCGGTCGTACAGGCGCAGTTCGGCGGCGATCGCGTCGTGCACGCCGACCCAGGTGATCGTGCCCTTGACCTTGACGGCGTCGGCGCCGGGCGTGCCGCTCCTGGTGTCGGGCACGATGGTCGCGGTCACCGCGGTGATCGCGCCGCCCGCGTCCTTCGCGCAGCCGGTGCACTCGATCACATAGCCATACTTGAGCCGCACCTTGCTTCCTGGGCTCGCTCCGCTCGGCGGGAACAAGCGGAAGAAGCCTTTCGGCGCTACCTCGGCAAAGTCGTCGCGTTCGATCCAGACTTCGCTTCCGAGGCTGAAGGCGCGCGGCGCGAGCTCGGGCCGGTGCGGGTTTGCGCCCGCATGGCAGGGCTCGCGGAAGTCGACGCTGCCGAACAACTCGGCCCAGTTCGTCAGCTCGAGCTTCACCGGGTCGAGCACCGCCATCGCGCGCACTGCCTTGCCTTCGAGGTCTTCGCGCAGCGCAGCGTCCAGGCTCGCGTAGTCGGTCCAGCCGCCGGCCTTGCTGGTGCCGGCGCGCTCGCACAGCAGGCAGATCGCCTCGGGCGTGTAGCCGCGCCGGCGCAGCCCGACGATGGTGGGCATGCGCGGGTCGTCCCAGCCGTCGACGATGTGCTCGTCGACGAGTTGCTTGAGCTTGCGCTTGCTGGTGATCACGTAGCTCACGTTCAGGCGCGCGAACTCGTACTGGTGCGGGCGCGGCTGCGCGAGCAGGCCCAGCGTGCACAGCGTGTCGAGCAGCCAGTCGTACCACGGCCGCTGGTCTTCGAACTCGAGCGTGCAGATGCTGTGCGTGATGCCTTCGAGCGCGTCCTCGATCGGGTGCGCGTAGGCGTACATCGGGTAGATGCACCAGGTGTTGCCGGTGTTGTGATGCTCGGCGTGCTTGATGCGGTACAGCGCCGGGTCACGCAGGTTGATGTTGGGGCTGGCCATGTCGAGCTTGGCGCGCAGCACCGCGGCGCCGTCGGGCAGCTCGCCCGCGCGCATCGCGCGAAAGCGCGCCAGGTTCTCGGCCGGCGTGCGGGTGCGGAACGCGCTGTCGGTGCCGACATGGCCGAAGTCGCCGCGGTGCCGGCGCATCTCGTCGGCGCTCTGCTCGTCGACGTAGGCCAGGCCGGCGCCGATCAGCGCCTCGGCGGCGCGAGCCATGAAATCGAAATAGTCGCTGGCGTAGTAGAGGTGGCTCGCCCTTCTTTCGCCAAATTCGGCATGCCAGTCGAAGCCGAGCCAGGTAACCGCGTCGAGGATGGCGTCGACGTACTCCTGCTCTTCCTTCTCGGGGTTGGTGTCGTCGAAGCGCAGGTGGCACGCGCCGCCGTACTCCGCGGCGAGGCCGAAGTTCAAGGTGATGCTCTTGGCGTGGCCGATGTGCAGGTAGCCGTTCGGTTCGGGGGGAAAGCGGGTGCGGATCTTCGCCGGGTCGAGCGGCCCGGCCGCATGGTGCGCCGCGTCGCCCGGCGTGCCGGCGAAGCGGCGCTGTGCATAGCGGCCGCCGGCGAGGTCGTGTTCGACGATCTGGCGCAGGAAGTTGCTGCTGGGCTTGGGGGCGGCGTCGGCGGGTGCGGTCATGGGGCCTGGTCTTGCAGCGTGCGGGGCGCGGAGGGTGGGGCGATTCTATCGGCGGCCCCGCTCGCCACAGGGCCGCCGCGGCAACGTCTCTTTACCTCCGGATACCCGGCGCGGGTCAACGTGCCACCGGTCGCCGCGCGTTGTAGGCGCACGCAGGCCGTCATGTGGCCTGACGAAGGAGAGCCAGATGATCAAGTCCGCCTTTCTCGCCCTGATCACCACCGCCGCGACGCTCGGCGCTGGCAGCGCGCACGCCGGCGGCGTGTCGTGGTCCATCGGCATCAACACGCCGGTGGTGGGCACCGTGATTTCCAATGCACCGGGCTACGCGCGCAGCTATCGCCCCGTGTATGTGCGGGAGCCGGTGTACGAATCGGTGCCGGTCTACGCGCAGGAGCCGGTGTACGAATCGGTGCCGGTGTACGCGCCGGCGCCGATCTACCGTGCCGAGCCGCGCGTGACCTACTATCCGGCGCCGATCTACTACCGCCAGGCGCCGACCTACGACAACTACCGCCCCGCGCCGGTCGCGTACCCGCGCTACTACCCGGGCTGGCGCCATGGCGGCTGGCGCGGCCACGATCGCGGCCACGACCGTGACCATGATCGCGAACACGACGGCGGGGACGACCACCACTGAGCCGGCCGTCGTGACGCTCGTGGGCGAACGACTACAGGCCGTTGGCGCTTGCGCCCACACGACGACGTTGGCCGCGCCGATCGGCAGTGGATCGCGTTCGGACGAAAATTACAAAGCGTGACCGCAACGGTCCTGTGCCGTTGCGGGCCCGATTTCAACCTGAAGGAGGTTCGCCATGAATACCCGCCGTCTTTCGACCGCTGCTGTACTCGCCTCGCTCGCGCTGTTGTCCGCCTGTGTGGTGGCGCCACCGCGTGAGCGGGTCGTCTACGCGCCGCAACCGGTGGTCCGGCAGGTGCCTGTCTATGCAGAGTTCGGCCGGGTCGAGAACATCGGCTACGTGCAGGTGTCGCAGCGCCCGAGCGGTGCCGGTGCGGTGCTCGGCGCCGTGATCGGCGGCGTGATCGGCAACCGCTTCGGCGAGGGCACGGGCCGCGCGCTGGCGACCGGCGCCGGGGCCGTCGGCGGCGCGGTGGTCGGCAACGCCATCGAAGGGCGCCAGCGCCGCGACGACGAGGTCTACCGAGTGCAGGTGCGCTTCGACAACGGGGGCGTGCGCGACTTCGACTTCCAGCGCGTCGACGATCTGCGCATCGGCGACCGCGTCAAGTTCGAAGGCGGGCAATTGCACCGCCTCTGATCGGCGCCCATTACATCGCCTTGAACAGGTGGGCGTAGAGGCGGCTGGCGACCAGCCTGTCGGTGTGGCCGTGCAAGCTCAGATGCACCTTCCCCGACTCATCGCGCAGCGCGCTGGCGATCGCGTCCGCGCGCACCACGGTGCCGCGGTGGATCTGCCAGAAGCGCTGCGCGTCGAGTTGCGGCAGTAGCTCGCGCAGCGAGGTACGGATCAGGTACTCGCGCGCCGCGGTGATCACGCGCACATACTTGTCGGCGGCCTCGAAATACAGCACCTCGGCAATCGGAACCATGTGGATTGCCGCGCCGACGCTCGCCTGGATCACGCTCAGCAGGGGCCTCGCCGCGCGCGACGCGGCGAAGCCGGGCGCGGCGAGCAGCTGGCGCAGCTGATCGAGCGTGGCGTCCGGCGCCACCGGCGCGGGCGCTGAGGCCGCGGCCCGCGCCTGCAGCGCGGCCTGCAGGCGCGCGCAGGTCTGCGCCAGCCGGGCGCGCTGCACCGGCTTGAGCACGTAGTCGACGGCGGCGCGCTCGAAGGCCTGCAGCGCGTACTGGTCGTAGGCGGTCACGAACACGATCAGCGGCAGCGGCGCCGCGTCGGGCCAGTCCTCGACGAGCGCCTGCGCCGCCTCGAGGCCGGTCATGCCGGGCATGCGGATGTCGAGGAACAGCACCTGGGGCCGCAGCGCGAGGGCGCGCTCCACCGCCGCGGCGCCGTGGCCGACGTTCGCGACGATCGTCAGTTCGGGCCACAAGCGCGCCAGCTCGGCCTGCAGGTTCGCGGCGAGCAGCGGTTCGTCTTCGGCGATCAGAGCGGTCGGGTTCATCGCGGGTGCATCGCATTCAGGGGGTGGCGATCGGCAACCGGATCGTCGCGAGCGTGCCGCCTTCGGCGTCGGCCACGGCGGCCGCGTCGGTCAGGCTCAGCGAGGCGCGCGCCCCGTACAGCGCGGCGAGGCGTTCGCGCACCTGCACCAGGCCGAACTCGGTGCCGCCGGTCGCGGCACCGGCGAGGCTGGCGCCGGTGTCGCACACGCGCAGCACGAGCTCGCCGGCATCGCGCGCCGCGCTGATCTCGATGCGCCCGCCGGCCACCGCCAGCTCGAGCCCGTGCTTGATGCAGTTCTCGACCAGCGGCTGCAGCAGCAGCGGCGGCACCGGCAGCTCGGCGAG
>JANXZN010000008.1 GCA_025355545.1 Rhizobacter sp. | reverse complement strand
CGCCATTGATGCGTACGTCGCTCATCACAACACCAAGCCCAAGCCGTTCATCTGGACCAAGAGCGCTGCCGACATCCTGCAGAAGGTCATCCGAGCGAATAGCCGCTTAAGTTCTAAACAGAATGCAACACTACACTAGGAGCGCGCCGCGCGCTGGTCGAACGGCCGCGCCGGTGCGGCTAGGACTGCAGCGCTTGCCAGACCGCCGCCGTCGTGTTGACGGCGTGCTGTGCGACCTGTGCGACGCTGCCCGCGAGCACCGTCAACGGGTAGGTGCCCGAGACGATGCCGCCGCAAGCCACCTCGACGGCCCGGACCTCGGGCGGCAAGCCCTCGACCGCGCCGACCAGGCAGTGCACGACCGAGCTGAAACCGGTGTCGTCGAACAGCACATTGCCGTCGGCGACGACGCGGTACTCGTAGACGGCGTCGGCGCGGTGGATCTCGATGCGGACGATCATGCTCAGCCCCGTGGTTCGGCGCCGCTGGATCAGCGCTGCGCGTGATTCTGATCTAAGCGCCGCTCGGCGCTGCCCGGGTGGTGGATCAGCACGTGCGAGACCGGGTCGATGCCGATGCCGGCAAACAGCGCCGGCGGCAGGCACGGGCCCACCGACACCTCGGACGCCAACACGTTGTCGTCGAGCAGCGAGCCGGTGGCAGCGTCGCAAAGTTCGGAATCCGCGCATCGCAGGCGAGCGTCGTTGCGCGACCAGCGGCGCAACGTGAAGGCTTGTGCAGGCCGAGCGCCGATGTAGGCATGATCGCGGATCGCCGCATCCCCAACCCCGGCACGCCGCCCCATGCCGAAAGTCCACAGCCACTACGAGAACCTGAAGGTCGCGCGCGACGCATCACCCGAGGCGATCCGCGCGGCCTACCGGGCACTGACGCGCCGGCACCACCCCGACCGCCACCCCGACGACGCCGAGGCGCAGCGCATCATGTCGGTAGTCAATGTCGCGTACGCGGTGTTGTCCGACCCCACCAAGCGGCGCGAGCACGACCGATGGATCCGCCAAGCCGAGGGGCCGGTCGCGCAGCCGCTGCGCCACAAGCACACGCTGCACGCGCCGACCGCCGGCCGGCCCAGGTTTTCCGCCGCCGACGCGACAGTGCGGCGCGCCCGGCAGGCACTGCTTATCGAGCGTGCGGCCCGGTTCAAGGCGCATGTGCTCGGGCACCGCGCGGCCTACGCACTCACCGCGCTCGCCGCATTCGGCCTGCTGATCGGCTCGGTGCGCATGCTGCTGGAGCCGCGGCTGGGCGCGCAGATCACCGCGCCCGCGGCCGGCACGGCGAAGCGCGCCGGCTACGTGCGAGCGCCGAGCGCGCCGAACGGGCATGCGTGGCCGGCGCGCTCGGGTTATGTCGACGGCTACCCGCAGTTGAACAACGGCGGGCTGTCGGACGTCGTCATCGACAACTCGCGCAACGACGCCGACATGTTCGCCAAGCTGGTGTCGCTGGACGGGCCGACCGCGCTGCCGGTGCGCACCGTATTCGTCCCTGCGCACGGCCGCTTCAAGATCGCCGGCCTGAGCATCGGCACCTACGACCTGCGCTACCGCAACCTCGCTACCGGCGGCCTGCTGCGCGCGCCGGCCTTAATCCTGGAAGAGGTGCCCACGGGCGCTGCGGGTCAGCACAACGCGACCACCGTCCCGCTCTATGCCGCAGGCACCGGGAACATGCAGACCTACGAACTGGGCGAGCTGGAGTTCTGAGCGGCCGGCGTGGTCGCCTGCCCGCTACTTGGCTTCCGAGGCAGCCGGCGCGGGCGGAACGATGACGACCGCGGCGCTGCCGGAATCGCCAGGCTTGCCCGCCGGGCCCGGGGGACCGGGCACTGCCGCAGGCACCACCACGGTGGACGACTGCGGCGGGCTGGCCGGTCGATCGCAGGCGGCCAGGCCCACACTCGCCATCAAGATTGCAAGCATCGCGTGCTTTTGAACCATCTTCGTTCTCCTCGTGTCTTGAGAGGGTCAGCGTAGCCGCGGACATCGATGCCGCGGTGTAGGCGGGGCGCCCCGATTGTTGTCGGCTGTCTCCTATGTCGCGTTACGCGACGGGCAGCCGTCGGACAACCCCAACGAACGGCAATCGACGCCTGGGTGAACGTGTCGGATTGGAGGCCCGGTTCGCGATGGGAACATCGACGCGTCGAGGATGCCGGCACGGTCGACATCGTCGGCAAGATCGTCGAGAGCGCCCCTCCGCGTCGCTTGGTTCTCACATGGGCCAGGCCGTCCGACGCCGAGGACGATTCGAAACATTCGCGTGTTTCATTCGATATCGAGCCGCACGGCGACGGGCTGATTCGTTTGACGGTCACTCATGAAGACCTCGAGCGCGACCCCCGGATGCTGGCGGGCATATCGGGCGGCTGGCCCATGGTCCTTTCGAATCTCAAGACGCTGCTCGAAACCGGTCGCGTGCTCTTACGCTCATCTTCGGCAACCTGAACTTTCGTGTCTGGCGGAGGCAGTAGGATTCGAACCCACGATGCCCTTGCAGGCATGCCTGATTTCAAGTCAGGTGCAATCGACCACTCTGCCATGCCTCCGCGGCACTCAAACCTCCCGAGTCGCGGAGATGAATCAAGCAGCCTTCATAGCTCTGAATCTCCGCAAACCCGCCGGCTTTCAAGACTGCAGCCTTCAACCGCTCGGCCACGTCTCGGTCGAAAAACCAACGCTTCAATTGTATCGATCGCTCGATGTGCGCGGTCTGTCAGAAGTTCGCGATCAGCGACAGCCGCAAGCTGCGCGGCTCCGCCGGGTGGAAATGGATGTCCGCGACAGCGCCGGCCGGCTCGCCTTCAGGCCTGAGGCGTGGTAGTAGTCGATGCCGCTGCCGTGACGATTGAACAGGTTGAATACGTCGAACCGGAGCTTCAGGTTCGGGTTGATCCTGTAGCCGCCGCGCAGACAGGCCAGCGTCGTCGCCTTCGAGCGTTGTGCGTTGTTCTCGTCGAGCGCGCGCGGGCCGAAGCAACGCAGCTGGAACTGGCCGAACCACGGGCCCCGCTCGGTGACGGTCGCGCCGAACGCCGCCACCGTCTGGATCGAGCCCGGGATGCGGTTGCCGAGCGTCGGGTCGGCCGGTTCGGGCGCGGTGAAGCGGGCGCGCGAGACCGCCAGGTCGGCGTCGAGCAACAGCCACTTCGTCGCAACATAGTGGTTGTTCCATTCGATCCCCATGGGCTTGCTGGCGCGGCTCGGTTCGGTCTCGCCGGCATCGCCGACGAACAGCAGCTCGGAGTCAAGCTTTGGCGCCCACAGCGACAGCGAACTCTGCAGCCTGGGCGAGGCGAAGCTCGCGCTCTCGTTGCCGCTGTTCGCCGCGATCGAGCTGTACACCTTGAAATCGAAGCGGTCGGCGCGCACGCCGGCCACACTGCGCAACCACGGCGTCCACTGCGTCGCGTTCTCGGCGTAGACGCCGACGCTTACCCGATGAAATTTCTCGGGGTTGTCCCAAGCCCGTCGTTGTGCGCGCTCGCGATCGCATAGAGCAGCTCGCCGCTGCCGAGCGCACTCGAGTTCGCGACCAGTGCGCGCGTAGCCGTGACACGGTGCGCCGCAGGTTCGTGGATCGGACTGCGCAGCGCGGCGCACTATGGATTCAACGAACCCGTGCTCAGCCGCATTCGACCTGGATGATCTCGCGCCGCCCGCCATCGATGCGCGCCGCCGAGAGTTGCCGGCCCCAGACGCAGCCGGTGTCCAGCGCGAGCAGATCGGGGCGCTCGATCAGCCCGAGGCTGGCCCAGTGGCCGAACGCGATCGGCGTGCCCGCGCTGCGCCGTTGCGGCGCGTCGAACCAGGGGAAGAAGCCGGGCAGCGCGCCGTCGGCGCCTTCCTTCGTGACGAGGTCGAGCGTGCCGTCGGCGGCGACGAAGCGCACGCGCGTCAGCACGTTGATGACGAAACGCCAGCGCTCGGTCCCGCGCAGCGTGCCGCTCCAGCGCGCCGGCTGGTCGCCGTACATCTGCGGCAGGAACTCGGCGAGCGCATCGCCGCGCAGCAGCGCCTCAACCTCGCCGGCGAGCACCAGCGTCTGCGCCGCGTCCCATTGCGGCACGACACCGGCGTGCACCATCAGCCAGCCGTGCTCGAACACCGCCATGCGGCGCTGGCGCAGCCAGTCTAGCCAGGCGTCGCGGTCGGGCGCGGCGAGGATGTCGGCCGTGGTGTCGCCGGCGTGCGGCCGGCGCACGCCCTGTGCGACGGCGAGCAGGTTCAGGTCGTGGTTGCCGAGCAGGCAGACGGCCGAGTCGCCGAAGCCGCGCAGCCGGCGCAGCGTTTCCAGCGACTGCGGACCGCGGTTGACCAGATCGCCGAGCACGTAGAGGCGGTCGCGCGACGGCGAGAAGTCGATTTTCGCAAGCAGCGCATCGAGCGCGCCGCAGCAGCCTTGCACGTCGCCGATCAGGTAGTTCATGCCTGGATGCTAGCGGGGCGCGTAGGCGTTTCTGCTAGGCTGCCCGTTCCTCGATTGCCGCGCGCGCCGCATGGACGTTGCCCTTCTGTTCTTCCTGATCCTGCTGAACGCGCTGTTCGCCATGTCCGAGATGGCGCTCACGGCGAGCCGCAAGGCCCGCCTGCAGGTGATGCTGGAGGCGGGCGAATCGGGGGCGCAGGCGGCGCTGGACCTGCACGAGAACCCGACCAAGTTTCTCTCGGTGGTGCAGGTCGGCATCACCTCGATCAGCATCCTGAACGGCATCGTCGGCGACGCCGCGTTCTCGGCGCCGTTCGCGCGCTGGCTGCACGAGACCTTCCCGATCGCGCAGCGCGCCTCCGAGATCACCGCGACCGCGATGGTCGTCGTCACCGTCACCTTCGTCACGATCATCTTCGGCGAGCTCGTGCCCAAGCGCTTCGGCCTGATGTACCCGGAGGCGGTGGCGCGCGTGGTCTCGCGGCCGATGGAGTGGCTGTCGCTGATCACGCGGCCGTTCATCAAGCTGCTGTCGTGGTGCACCGAGACGACGCTTCGGCTGTTCGGCATCACCGGCAAGCCGGACCGCAGCGTCACCGAGGAGGAGATCAACGCCAGCCTCGAGGAAGGCCTGGACGCCGGCGTGATCGAGGCGCAGGAGCACCAGATGGTGCGCAACGTGTTCCGCCTCGACGACCGCCAGGTCGGCTCGATGATGATCCCGCGCGCCGAGATCGTCTGGCTCGACGTCGCCGCGTCGACCGACGAGGTGCTGGCGCTGATCGGCGACGAGGAACACTCGCGCTACCCGGTGTGCCGCGGCGGGCTGGACGACGTGCTCGGCGTGATCTCGGCGCAGACCCTGCTGCAGCAGGTGATGAAGGGCCACGCGATGTCGCTGGCCGAGGGGCTGCAGCCCTCGGTGTTCGTGCCCGAGACGCTGTCGGGCATGGAGCTGCTCGAGCACTTTCGCGCGTCGAGCGCGCAGCTCGTGTTCGTCGTCGACGAGTACGGCGAGGTGCAGGGCATGATCACCGTGCGCGACGTGCTGGAGGCGATCACCGGCGAGTTCGCCACGCCGACCGACGACGACGCCTGGGCGGTGCAGCGCGCCGATGGCAGCTGGCTGTTCGACGGCCTGATCCCGGTGCCCGAGCTGAAAGACCGGCTCGGCCTGAAGGAGCTGCCCGAAGAAGACCGCGGCCGCTACAACACGCTGGCCGGCATGATCATGCTGCTGCTCGGGCGCCTGCCGCGCACCACCGATTCGGTGGAGTGGGATCATTGGCGCTTCGAGGTCGTCGATCTCGACGGCAAGCGCGTCGACAAGGTCCTCGCGAGCCGACTGCCGTTTGAACCCAACGCTGGAGAGACCGATTGAGTCGATTCGCCCGGTACCGCGACCCTATCCTGCTGCAGCGCGGCGCGCCGCGCTGAACCCGGCGATGTCGGCCGCCGTCTTCGACCGCTTCCTCTCGACCCCGGCGATGACCGAGGTGTTCGGCGCGGCATCGATCGTGCAGGGCATGCTCGACTTCGAGGCCGCGCTGGCGCGCGCCCAGGCGGCCGAGGGCGTGATCCCGGCGAGCGCCGCGGCACCGATCGCCGCGGCCTGCCGCGCCGAGTGTTTCGACCTCGATGCGCTCGTGGCCGCCGGATCGATCGCCGGTTCGCTCGCGATCCCGCTGGTCAGGCAGCTCAGCGCGGCGGTCGCGGCCTGCGACGCGCAGGCCGGCAGCCATGTGCACTGGGCCAGCACCAGCCAGGACGTGATCGACACCGCGATGGCCCTGGCGACACGCCGCGCGGTGGCGCTGCTCGACGCGCGCCTCGGCGAACTGACCGACGCGCTCGTCGGCCTGGCGGAGCGCCACGCCGATGCGCCGATGCTGGGCCGCACGCTGATGCAACCGGCGACGGTGATCAGCTTCGGCTTCAAGCTGCTGAGCTGGGTCGCGCCACTGGTGCGCGCACGCGAGCGGCTGCGTCGCGCCGCCGCTGCGGCGCTGAAACTGCAACTCGGCGGCGCGGTGGGCAGCTTGTCGGCGATGGGCGATCGGGGCGCGCAGGTCGCGCAGCGCATGGCCCACGAGCTGGAGCTCGCGCATGCACCGGGTGCGTGGCACACGCAGCGCGACGACTGGGTCGCGCTCGGCTGCGAGGTCGGCGTGCTGTGCGGCTCGCTCGGCAAGATCGCGAAGGACATCTCGCTGCTCGCGCAGGGCGAGATCGCCGAGCTCGCCGAGCCGAGCGGCGATGCGAATGGTGAGAAGAGAGGCGGCTCGTCGGCGATGCCGCACAAGCGCAATCCGGTCGCCTCGATGATCGCGCTGGCCGCGGCGCTGCGCGCGCCGCACCGCGTCGCCGCGTTGCTCGCCGCGATGCCGCAGGCGCACGAGCGCGGCCTCGGCGACTGGCAGGCCGAGCTGGCCGAGTGGCCGGGGCTGTTCATGTCGGCGCATGGTTCGGTACACGCGCTGGCCGACGCGGCGGTAGGCCTGAGCGTCGACAGCGCGCGCATGCGCCGCAACATCGACGCGCTGGACGGCCTCGTCTTTGCCGAAGCCGCCGTGATGCTGCTGGCGCCGCACATGGGCAAGGCGCGCGCCCAGGCGCTGCTCGAAACCCTTTCGCGCCAGACGAGCGCACAGCGCCCGCTGCTGCTGCTTGCGCAACAGGCGATCGCGGCCGATGCGCAGCTCGCCGCCACTGTCGACGCCGGCGCGCTGCGCGCGGCGTTCGATGCCGACGCGGTCGCGCGCCAGGCGAACGCCGTCGCCGCCGCGCAGTGGGCGGATCTGCGTGCCCGGGCGTCCGCGCTGAGCGCGCAGCCGCTTCGATCCCCTCGTTGAAAGTGACGCCATGAACAGCGACGACCGACAGGACGACTTCGACCGCGGCGTGAAGAACCGCCGCGCGGTGCTCGGCGATGCGTGGGTCGACAAGTCGCTGAACAACGCGACCGAGTTCAATGCCGAGTTCCAGGCGCTGATCACGCGCTATGCGTGGAACGACATCTGGGGCCGCCCGGGGCTGGACCACACCACGCGCCGCCTGCTCGTGCTCGGCATGACGATGGGGCTGGCGCGCTGGGAAGAGTTCGAGCTGCACTGCCGGGCCGCGGTAAGGTCAAGCAACGAGCCGGGCGGCGTGCCGCTGGCGCTGATCAAGGAGACGCTGATGCAGGGCGCGATTTATTGCGGCGTGCCGGCCGCAAACACCGCGTTCAAGCTGACCATGGACATCCTGCGCGACGAGGGTCTGCTGCCCGCGCCGGCGCCGCTCGGGGCCGCGGCGCGCGTGGCCGTGCACCACACCTTCAGCCAGCCGCAGCTCGCGCTCGCGCTGCAAGGGCCGCAGCAGGGTGGTGCCGCGCCGATCGTGCTCAGCCACGCGCTCGGTCTGGACCTGCACATGTGGGACCCGCTCGCGGCGCAACTCGCCGCGCAGCAGCACCCGGTGCTGCGCTACGACCACCGCGGCCACGGCGGCTCGGCGGTACCGGCCGGGCCGTACACGATGGACGATCTGGTCGACGACGCCGCCCGGCTGATCCGCGAATGGGGCCGCGGCCCGGTCGTGTGGGTCGGGCTGTCGATGGGTGGCATGGTCGGGCAGGGCCTGGCGATCCGTCACCCGGATCTCGTCAGGGCGCTGGTGCTCGCGAACACCAGTGCGAAGTACCCGGAAGCGGCGCAGGCGATGTGGGCGCAGCGCATCGCGACGGTCGAATCGCAGGGGCTGGCTGGCATCGTCGAGATGGTCGTGCAGCGCTATTTCACCGACGCGTTTCGCGCCGCCGAGCCCGAAGCCGTGGCCGGCTTCCGCGGCCGCGTGCTGCGCACCGACGCGGTCGGCTACGTGGCCTGCTGCCATGCCGTTGCCAACGTCGACTGGCTCGAGCGTTTGCGCGCCGTGCACCGCCCGACGCTGATCATCGCCGGTACACTCGATGTCGGCGCACCGGTGGCGATGTCGCAGGCGATGGCCGAGCGCATCACGGGTGCGGAACTGGTGGTGCTCGACGCGGCCTCGCACCTGAGCGTGGCCGAGCAGCCGGTGGCGTTTGCTGCCGCGCTCGGCGCCTTCCTGCGCCGGCTGCCCGCCTGACAAGCGAACGCGTCGCCGCACACCGGACTGCATCGCGATGAATGTGCCCGACCCGGTGGCAGGCCTGTCGCGACAGGACATGGAGGCGATCCTCGATGTCACGCGCGCGCTGGCGGCACCGTTCGATCTGCTCACGATGCTCGCGACCGTGACTGCCGCGGCGCGCCAGGTGCTGCGTGCCGAACGCAGCTCGGTGTGGCTGCATGACGCCGCGACCGACGAGCTCGTTCTGGAAGTGGCCGACGACATCCGCCATGTGCGCGTGCCGGTCGGCACGGGACTCGTCGGCGCCTGTGCGCGCGAGCGGACGGCGATCAACGTGCCCGATTGCTATGCCGATCCGCGCTTCGATCCGGCCGTCGATCGGCGTTCCGGATTTCGCACCCGCTGCAGCCTGACGCTGCCGCTGGTGGATCACGCGGGCGGCCTGGTCGGCGTGATGCAGGTGCTGAACAAGCACGGTGGTGTGTTCGATGCTGCCGACGAGGGGCTCGCCAACGCGCTGGCCGCGCAGTGCGCGGTCGCGCTGGCCCGTGTGCGCATGACCGAGGCACTGATCGAGGGTGAGAAGCTGCGCCAGGAGCTCGAGCTGGCCCGCGTCGTGCAGATGAGCACCTTGCCTGCCGCGATGCCCGCGGTGGCGGGCTACGACGTCTGCGGTACCTTCCTGCCGGCGGCCGCCACCGGCGGCGACACCTACGACCTGGCCTGCATCGATCAAGGTCTGCTGATCGTGCTCGGCGACGCCACCGGCCACGGCATCGCGCCGGCGCTGTCGGTCACGCAGATGCATGCAATGCTGCGCATGGCGTTCCGGCTCGGCGCCGACCTCGAGACCGCGTTCGGCCAGGTCAACGACCAGCTCGCCGCCACCTTGCCCGACGACCGCTTCATCACCGCCTTCGTTGGGCTGCTCGATGCGGCGGCGCACAAGCTGCGCTACCTGAGCGGCGGCCAGGGGCCGATCCTGCACTTCCAGGCCGCGAGCGGCGCGTGCCTGCGCTACCCACCCACCGGCTTTCCGCTCGGCGCGATGCCGCTGCCGGCGCGGCGCCCTGCCGCTTCGATCGATCTGGCGCCAGGGGATCTGCTGGTGCTGCTCAGCGACGGCGTGTTCGAGTATTTCGATGCCAGCGGCGAAGCCTTCGGCGAAGACCGGGTCGAAGCGGTACTGCGCGAACACCACGCCGCGACGACGGCAGCGCTGTCGCGCCGGCTGCTCGATGTTGTGCGTTCGTTCGCTGCCGGCGCGCCCCAGCAGGACGACGTGACGATGGTGCTCGTCAAGCGCCTGGCCGGATCATGAACGCGCGCCGTGCTTTCGCGCGCCGGCTCGAATCCCTGGCCGAGATGGCCGCGTTCACGGCCGCCTCGCTACCGCAGCACGCGGTCGACGCCGAGCAGCGCATGACCGTCGATTTCGCGATCGAGGAGCTCTTCACGAACATGTTGAAGTACAGTCGCTCCGGCGCGAGCCGGGTCGAGATCGCACTCGAGTGCGGCAGCGGCAGCGTGGCGGTGAGCCTGATGGATTCCGATGTCGAGCCGTTCGATGTGACGGCGGCACCGCAGGCCGACGTCGGCCTGCCGCTGCAGCAGCGCGAACCGGGGGGTCTTGGCCTGCATCTGCTGCGGCGCCTGGTGGATGAGTTGAACTACGAGTACCGCGCGGCGACGCGCGAAAGCCGGATCCGCTTTCGCGTACCGTGCCGGCGGCCGACCTGAAGCGATGGAGGCGGGGCGATGCTGACGATGGAACAAGGGCCGGACGGATCGGTGCTGATCGTCGGCCGGCTCGATGCCGCGCAGGCGCCCGTCGCGCAGTCCTTCCTCGATCGCCTCGCCGGCAAGATCGAGCTCGATTGCGCCGGCCTGGAGTACATCTCGAGCGCCGGCCTCGGTGTGCTGCTCAAGACCCAGAAGCGCCTGATGGCTGCCTCGGGCCGGCTGCGCCTGCGCGGCGTGAGCCGCCACGTGCGCGACATCCTCGTCTATTCCGGCTTCGACCAGATCATCGAGATCGCGGCGGCCGAATAGCCGGGCAGTCCATTCAGGCTCCAACTTTTCGCCGCGCCACCCGTACTTGTGGAAGACGACGATCGCGCCCTGCTGATGCGGTTCCGCGGCGGGGACGCGACCGCGTTCACCGAACTGGTGGTGCGCTACCAGCGCCCGATCTACAACGCCGCGTTGACCATCCTGCGGCGGCCCGAAGATGCCAGCGACGTGACGCAGACGGTGTTCCTGAAGATCGTCGAACGAGGAGACAGCTATGACCCGCAGTACAAGTTGTTCAGCTGGCTGTACCGCATCGCGGTCAACGAATCGCTCGACCTGTTGCGCCGCGGCCGGCGCGAAACTGCGCTCGACGACGATCTCGACATCGCGGACGCCGACGGCCGCGGCCCCGACGCTTTGCTGAGCCAGGCCGAGATGTCAGCGCGAATCCGTCGCAGCGTGATGAGCATGTCGGTGAACGACCGGGTCGTGCTGAGCTTGCGCCATTTCTCGGAATGCAGCTATGAGCAGATGGGCGAAATCCTCGACCTCGACGAGAAGACCGTGAAGTCGCGACTCTTCGAGGCCCGCAGGCGCTTGCGCGGCGTGCTCGGCGACCTGGCACCTGATCGTCATGAATCGCACTGAACTCATTGAACGGATCCAGGTGGTGCTCGAGGGCGTCGCGTCTGCCGATGAGGGTCGGGAACTGGAGCGCGTGCTGGCCGCCGATCCGATCGCGTGTGCCGAGTTCGAGCAGTGGCAGCGGCTGTTCGTGGCGCTCGATCGGGTGCCCCAGGCCGCGCCGCCCGAAGGGCTGGTGGCCGCGATCACTGCAGCAGCAGAGAATCGGCTCGGGTCGGTGCGCGGTGCCGACCAACTTTTCGAACGCCCCGACGTAATTGGATACAGGCATCCGCAGGGCCGGGGGGCGGCCTCCCGGATTCGAGCAACCATCCGTCGGGTCACCCGATCGGGTTCATCACTGGAGAGCGAGAACATGAGCCAACAACAACGCACCGGTTTCGGCAACCGCAAGCTATGGGTCGGGGGAGCGGTGGCGGTCTTGGCGGTGGGCGTGGCAATGATTGCGTTCGACCTGCCGCCCAAGAGCGAAGACGTGACCGGAACGATCGCGCCGGCCGAGCGCTACCGCGCGCCACAGGATTCCACCGAGGCGGTCAAGCTCGGCGACCAGACGGTCGCGCAGCTGATGCAGAACGACGGCTTCGACAAGATGATCAAGGATCCGCAGATGAAGGCGCTGTCGCAGGACGCGAGCATCCGCATGCTGTCGCAGATCCTCGCGAAGAGCCCGGAGGCCGCCCGGGGCATCATGCTCAACATCGACGCCAGCAAGGCGGCGTCCGAAAACGTGGCACTGGCGCGGGACATTCTTGCCAACGTCGAGGGTAGCAAGACCGCGCTTGCGGCCGTACAGGCGGATCGCGCCGTGACCGCCGGATCGCGCGAGGCGGCCCTGGTCGCAGCGCTGGCCACCGAGGCGGAGCGCACGCCGAGCGGCGCGTCTCGGGAGGCCAGTCTCGTCGCGACCCAGCGCACCGATCTGGCGCGTCTGATGGCCGCCAACATGGAGGCCAGCCGGACCATCTTGGCGAGCGTCGACGCGAGTCGCGCGGCGGTGAGCAACCTGGCCGTCGCCCAGGCGGTGCTGGCCAACGTCGATGCGAGCCGCACCCTGCTCAGCAAGGAAGCCGGTCGCACGCTGAACAGCGCCGAGGTGGGGTTGATGCTGCGGAAGGCCGAGGCCAGCCGCACCCAACTGGAGAAGGCGGCGTCTGCGGAGAGCAGCATCCGCTGATCAGCGTCGCATTCATCCCACGAAAGCCGCCGGCCTTGCGCCGGCGGCTTTCGTTTGGTTACGGATTGCGTATGCTTCGCCGTCGCATCCCAAGGAGCAGACGCTTGCGCCCAAGCTGGATCGTCCTCTTCGCCGGCCTGGTGGTCGCGCCGGTCGCCACCGCCGACGGCAACCCCCTCGGCCTGGGGCTGATCGAGACGCCGGACCTGCGCCTGGTGTTCCCGTCGCCGACTCTCGACTACCTGACGCCGCACACGATCCAGACCTTCACGAACTCGCTGCGCTGGCAGCGCCAGCGCTTCGGCTGGCTACCGTCGCAGCCGGTCACGGTGATGCTGAAGGACTTCTCGGACTACGGCAACGCCGGCGCCACGCCGATGCCGTTCAACACGCTGCGGGTCGAGGTCGCGCCGGCTTCGAACGCGTTCGAGACGAACCCGAGCAGCGAGCGCATGTACTCGCTGATGAACCACGAACTGGTACACATCGCGACCACCGATCTCGCCTCGGCCGACGACCGCTTCTGGCGCGGCGTGTTCCTCGGCAAGGTGCCGCCGCAGCCCAAGCATCCAGAAACGCTGCTGTACAGCTACTTGACGGTGCCGCGCTTCAACGTGCCACGCTGGCTGCTCGAAGGCGCTGCGGTGTTCATGGAAACCTGGATGGGCGGCGGCCTGGGCCGCGCCCAGGGCGGCTACGACGAGATGGTGTTCCGCGCGATGGTGCGCGACGACGCGCAGTTCCACGACCCGCTCGGCCTGGAGTCGCGCGGCGTGCGCATCGACTTCCAGGTCGGCGCCAACGCCTACCTGTACGGTACCCGCTTCATGACCTGGCTGGCGTATGCACACACGCCCGAGAAACTGGTCGAGTGGCTGCGGCGCGACGAAGGCAGCCTGCGCCACTACGCCGACCAGTTCGAGCGCGTCTTCGGCATGCCGCTCGACACCGCGTGGGCGCAGTGGATCGCGTTCGAGCACGACTTCCAGCGCCGCAACCTGGTGGAGGTGCGCAAGTTCCCGATCACGCCGCTGCGCGCGCTGGTGCCGGTCGCGGTCGGGTCGAGTTCGCGTACCTATTTCGACGAGACCAGCGGCACGCTCTACGGCGCTTTTCGCTACCCGGGCGTCGTCGAGCACGTCGGCGCAATCGACATCCGCGACGGCTCGGTGCGTCGGCTGGCCGACATCAAGGGCGCGATCCTGTATTCCGTCACCTCGCTCGCCTACGACGCGGCGCATCGCACGCTCTTCTTCACCACCGACAACCTGACCTACCGCGACCTGGTCTCGCTCGATGTCGCCACCGGCAAGGTCACCCAGCTGCTGAAGGACGCGCGCATCGGCGAGATCGTCTTCAACGCGAGTGACCGCTCGCTGCTCGGCGTGCGGCACCAGAACGGCCTGGCGACGATCGTGCGCATTCCGTACCCGTTCACCGAATGGAACCAGCTGCACACCTTCGCCTACGGTGTCGTGCCGACCGATCTGGACGTGTCGCCGGACGGCCGGCGCGTGTCGGCCTCGGTCGCCGAGGTCCACGGCGACCAGTTCGTGCGCGTCTGGACGCTGGACGCGCTGCTCGAGGGCCGGCTCGAACAGGTCAGCGAGTTCCGCTTCGGCCAGGCGGCGCCCGAGGGCTTCGTGTTCTCGCGCGACGGCCGCTACCTGTACGGCAGCAGCTACTACACCGGTGCCTCGAACATCTTCCGCTACGAGGTCGCGACCGGCGCGACCGAGGCGGTGACGAACGCCGAGACCGGCCTGTTCCGCCCGGTACCACTCGCCGACGGGCGCCTCGCGGTGCTCAACTTCACCGGCCAGGGCTTCGTGCCGAGCGTGGTCGAGCCCAGGCCGATCGAGGACGTGAGCGCCATCAAGTTCCTCGGCGCGGAACTGGCCAAGCGCTACCCGGTGGTCACGCAGTGGCAGGTGCCGCCGCCGAGCACCGTCGACGACGAGCAACTCGTCACGAAGCGCGGCAGCTATGCGCCGCTCGAGCAGCTGCGGCTGCAAAGTGCCTACCCGGTGCTGCAGGGCTACAAGGACTCGATCGGCCTGGGCTACCACGCGAACATCGACGACCTGCTGGGCTTTGCGCACATCGGCATCACTGCGGCCTACACACCCGACACCTCGCTGCGCAAGGACGAGCGCGACCATTTCGAGATCACCGGCCGCTACCTCGGGTGGCGCGGCTCGCTGGCCTGGAACCGCTCCGATTTCTACGACTTGTCCGGCCCGACCAAACGCAGCCGCAAGGGCCTGGCCGCGAAGCTGGGCTACGACCAGCCAATCGTGTTCGACGAACCGCGCCGCCTCGATCTGAAGCTCGACCTCGCGTACTTCGACAAGATCGACACGCTGCCCGACTACCAGAACGTGGCCAGCACCTTCACGCGGCTGACGACCGCCGAGGCGGGCCTGTACTACACCGACGTGCGGCGCTCGCTGGGCGGCGTCGACGATGAGAAGGGCGTGCTCGCGACCAGCGTGCTGTCGGCCAACCTCGCGAACCACAAGACCACGCCGCAGTGGCACGGCAACGTCGACGCCGGCTACGCGCTGCCGTGGGCGCATTCGTCGATCTGGTCGCGCACGGCAGTGGGCGCCGCCAGCGGCGACCGCAACAACCCGCTCGCCAATTTCTACTTCGGCGGCTTCGGCAACAACCGCATCGACGACGGCGCGGTCAAACGCTACCGCGAGTACTACGCGATGCCGGGCTTCCGGCTGAACGAGATCGCGGGCCTGTCGTTCGTGCGCCAGATGGTCGACTGGAACCTGCCGCCGCTGGTGTTCGAATCCGCCGGCATGCTGGGCTTCCACGCGACCTGGCTGCGTCCGGCGGTGTTCGGCGGCGCGCTCTGGACCGACCCGGGCCGATCGACCTTGCGCAAGCGCTACACCAGCCTGGGCACGCAACTCGACCTGCGCTTCAGCGTGATGCACTGGTACGAGATGATTCTGTCGGCGGGTTACGCGGTCGGTGCCGAAGGCGGCCGGCGCACCGGGCACGAGTGGATGCTGTCGCTGAAGATCATGTAGGGTGCAGCGACCGGGCCATGTCGTTCACGTCACTGATTCCCGCCCTGCTGTGCCTGCTGCCGGTGCTGTGCTTTTTGACGGCGCTGTTCTACCTCGACAGCTACAAGCTGGTGCAGCCCGGTCTCGTCGTCGTCGTGATGGGGGCCGGCATCGCGGCCGCGGTGCTGGCCTTCTTCGTCAACCGGGGCTTGCTGCAACATGTCGCGCTCGACCGCGAGGCGTACACGCGCTACGTCGCGCCGCTGACCGAGGAGGCGCTCAAGGCTGCGATCATCGTCTGGCTGATCCGCCGGCACCGCATCGGCTTTCTCGTCGACGCCGCGATTCTGGGTTTCGCGGTCGGCTGCGGCTTCGCGCTGATCGAGAATCTCTACGTGCTGTGGCACGCGCAGGACGCCGGCCTCGCGACCTGGATCGTGCGCGGCTTCGGCACCGCGGTGATGCACGGCGGGGCCACCGCGATCGTCGCGGTGATCGGGCTGGCGGTCACCGAGCGCGACGAGCGCCGTGGCCTGTGGGCGGCGCTGCCGGGTTTCGTGGCGGCGGTGGCGCTGCATTCGGCCTTCAACCACCTGAGCGAGGCGCCGAAGGCCGCGACGCTGGCGGTGCTGGTCGCGGTGCCCTTGCTGCTGCTGCTGGCGTTTCACCATGGCGAGCGCCACCTGGGCGACTGGCTGGGGCGCGGCTTCGATGCCGACGCGGAGATGCTGGCGCTGATCCATTCGGGGCAGCTGTCGAGTTCGCCGCTCGGCCACTACCTCGCCAGCCTGAAGGCGCACTTCCATGACCACACCGTCGCGGACCTGCTGTGCTACCTGGGCCTGTTCACCGAGCTGGCGATGCGCGCCAAGGGCCTGCTGATGATGCGCGAGAACGGCTTCGAGCCGACGCTGGACGACGAGACGCGCGCCAAGTTCGCCGAGCTGCACTACCTCGAGCACAGCATCGGCCGCACCGGGATGCTCGCCCTGCACCCGCTGCTGCCGATGCGCCGCAAGGCGCTCTCGCAGATCTACACGCTGACAGACTGAGGGCGTCGCGCGGGCCGCGGCCCGGGACGCAGCCTCAGCCCGCGGCGCGCTGCGCCAGCGCCCCGGCATGCGCCACCGCCAGCGCGGTCATGTTGACGACGCGCCGCACCGTCGCCGCCGGCGTCAGGATGTGCGCCGGCGCGTTCACGCCGAGCAGGATCGGGCCGACCGTCACGCCCTGGCCGCCGGTCATCTTCAGCACGTTGTAGAGGATGTTCGCGGCGTCGAGATTCGGCAGCACGAGCACGTTGGCGCTGCCGCTCAAGGTCGAATCGGGCATCAACGAGCCGCGCATCGCCTCGTCCAGCGCGAGGTCGCCGTTCATCTCGCCGTCGGCCGGCACCTCGGGCATGCGCGCGACGAACAGGTCGCGCGCGCGGCGCATCTTCAGCGCCGACGGCCGCTTGCTGCTGCCGTAGGCCGAGTGCGACAGGAAGGCCACACGCGGCGGCAGGCCGAAATGGCGCACCGCCTCGACCGCCATCGCGGCGATGTCGGCGAGCTGCTCGGCGCTCGGGTCCTCATTGACGTAGGCGTCGGTGATGAACAGCGTGTGCTTGGGCAGCATCAGCGCGTTCAGCGCGGCGTAGACGTGGGCGCTCTTGCGCTTGCCGATGACCTCGTCGATGTGCGCCAGGTGGCTCTCGTAGCGGCCGACCAGCCCGCACAGCATGCCATCGGCGTCGCCGAGGTGCACCATCAGCGCGGCGATCGTCGTGTTCGAGCGCCGCACCACCGCCTTCGCCATCTCCAGCGTGACGCCGTCGCGCGCGTTGAGGCGGTGGTAGGTCTCCCAGTACTGGCGGAAGCGGGCGTCGTCTTCCGGGTTGACGACCTCGAAATCGCGCCCGGCCTGCAGCCGCAGCCCGGCGCGTTCGATGCGCATCGAAATCACCGCCGGGCGGCCGATCAGGATCGGCTTGACGAGCTTCTCGTCGAGCGCGATCTGCACCGCGCGCAGCACGCGCTCGTCCTCGCCTTCGGCGTAGGCGACACGCTTCGGGTTCGCGCGCGCGCTGCCGAACACCGGCCGCATGAACATGCCGGTGTGCGTGACGAAGCGCGTCAGCGACTGGCGATAGGCCTCGATGTCCCGGATCGGCCGGGTCGCCACCCCCGAGGCCTCGGCGGCCTTCGCCACCGCCGGCGCGATGCGCAGGATCAGGCGCGAGTCGAACGGCGTCGGGATCAGGTAGTCGGGGCCGAAGCGCAGCTCGCGCCCGGCGTAGGCCGACGCGACCTCGGCGCTGATCTCGGCCTTCGCCAGATCGGCGATCTCGCGCACGCAGGCGACCTTCATCGCCGCGGTGATCGCGGTCGCGCCGCTGTCGAGCGCGCCGCGGAAGATGTACGGGAAGCACAGCACGTTGTTGACCTGGTTCGGGTAGTCCGAACGGCCCGTGGCGATGATGCAGTCGGGTCGCACTTCCTTCGCGGCTTCGGGGCGGATCTCGGGCTCCGGATTCGCGAGCGCGAGGATGATCGGCTGGCGCGCCATCGACTTGACCATCGCCTGCGTCACCGCGCCGGCGGCCGAGCAGCCGAGCAGCACGTCGGCACCGACCATCACGTCGGCCAGCGTGCGCGCGGGCGTCTTCTGCACGTAGCGCTGCTTCGAGGCGTCGAGCCGGTCTTCGCGGCGGTCGTGGACCACGCCCTTCGAATCGCAGACGAAGATGTTGGCGCGCGCCACACCGAGCTCGACCATCAGGTCCAGGCACGCGATCGCCGCCGCGCCGGCGCCCGAGACCGCGACCTTGACCTCGTCGATCTGCTTGCCGACGAGTTCGAGGCCGTTCAGCAAGGCCGCGGCCGAGATGATCGCGGTGCCGTGCTGGTCGTCGTGGAACACCGGGATCTTCATGCGCTCGCGCAGCTTCTTCTCGATATAGAAGCACTCGGGCGCCTTGATGTCTTCGAGGTTCACGCCGCCCAGCGTCGGCTCGAGCGCGGCGATGATGTCGACGAGCTTGTCGGGGTCGTGCTCGGCAAGTTCGATGTCGAACACGTCGATGCCGGCGAACTTCTGGAACAGGCAGGCCTTGCCCTCCATCACCGGCTTGCCGGCCAGCGGGCCGATGTCGCCCAGCCCGAGCACCGCAGTGCCGTTGGTGACCACGCCGACCAGGTTGCCGCGCGAGGTGTACTCGAAGGCGAGCGACGGGTCGGCCTCGATCGCGAGGCACGCATAGGCCACGCCGGGCGAATAGGCGAGCGACAGGTCGCGCTGGTTGCTCAGCGGCTTGGTCGGCTGCACCGAGATCTTGCCGCGCACCGGCGTGCGGTGGTAGTCGAGCGCGGCGTCGCGCAGCGCCTGTTCGGCGACGGACAGTTCGGCGGTGTTCTTCTTCACGGCAGCACTCCGCGGGTGGTGATCAGCCATGGTGCTCCATCGATCGGGGCATGGCAACCGCAGGAAAGCCCGGAGCGGCGGGCCGCGTGCGCGGCCCGCGCAGGTGCAGCTCAGGCCGAGGCCGCGCTGCCGCGAATCGGGCGCCGCTCGTTGTCGGCCGGCACGGCCATCGGCTCGGCAACGAGCGCGGTCGAAATGGCGACTGCCTCGGGCGGCGCGCCGCGATCGATGCCGATCGCGCGCGCCGTCAGCCACACGATCGCCGTGAAAGAGCCGATCCCCGCGACCGCGATCGCGATCAGCACGACGGCATTCGTCCAGTCGCGGCCCATCACGATGAATCCGGCGGCGCTGCCGATTGCCAGCGCGCCTGCCCATCCGCGCCCACCACGGTTCAGCAGGTGGCCCTGCGCGAGCAGGTAGGCCATGCAGGCGACGAAGGCCAGAAGCAACTGCAACAGGCCCATCGTTTTCAGATCATCGAAAACACTGGCGGGCGCGGGCATGGTCGGCTCTCCTTCCGAGCAGTGCCGACTCGTTGATCGGCCAACCATTAAACGGCGAAATCGCCGCGTCTGCGTGAGCGCCGGTCACGCCAGCGTGTAGGAGTTGTCTTGTTCGGCCAGGGCCGCGCTGCGCAGGCATCGAAATGGCGGCAACATCCCGGTAAGCGCGCGTAAGACGAGGCGCGGGTTGCCAAAACCCTGTCGTCTTGGCGTGGCCGAAGTGCGTTTTGGAGTAACCACAAGCTTGGAGAAGGTCATGAAGAAGATCATTGCAATCGTGTTCGCCGCGGCTGCCGTCGGCTCGGCCGTCGCGCAGCCCAGCGTCGGCGTGTCGATCGGCATCAACCAGCCGGGGGTCTATGGCCGCATCAACATCGGCGACGTTCCGCGGCCGGCACTCGTGCTGCCCCAGCCGGTGCTGATTGTGCCGCCGCGCATCGCGGTGCAGCGCGAACCGGTCTATCTGTACGTGCCCCCGTTGCACCAGCAGAACTGGCGCCGCTACTGCGGGCGCTACAGCGCCTGCGGCCAGCCGGTGTACTTCGTGCGTGACGAGTGGGTGCGCGAGCGCTATTCGCACGAGCACCCGGACTGGGATCGCGGCCGCCACCGCGGCCGGGACAAGCACGACGACCGCGGCCATGGCCTTGGCCATGGCCATGGCCGCGGCCACGATCGCGACTGAACCTGATGGCGTGAGCGGTATCCGGCCTCGGAACCGCTGCGCCACCGACAGACAGCGCGACGGCCGGTCGTCAGAAGCGGCGGCATGACATGTCGCCGCACCGAACGAGCTACCTGATCCCCGCAGCCGAGATCGTCGGCTTCGATTTCCTGCTGAACCGCTACAACCGGCGCTTCAGCGACTCCAGCGACTTCGACGTGAGCCGGGCATCGATCAAGCGCACCCTGCGCGGGCCCCGGGTGGTCGACAACGACCCCTTCAAGATCAACCAGTTCGCGCATCCCTGCCAGGGTTCGCTGTTGCGCGGCGCGCTCCGCAGGCCTGGGCTACTGGGAAGCGTCGGCCATGACGTTTGCCGGCAGCGTCTTGTGGGAACTGGCCGGCGAGCAGACGCCGCCGGCGCGCAACGATCAGATCGCCAGCGGCATCTGCGGCAGCTTTCTCGGTGAGCCGCCGTTTCGCATGGCGCACCTGATGCTGAGGGAGCAAAGCCAGCTGCCGTACGCATGGCGCGAATGGGGCGCCGCGCTGGTGTCGCCCGCGGTCGGCTTCAACCGCCTGGTCTACGGTGGGCGCTTCGACGATGCGTTCTACGACCACGACCCGGTCTTCTACGGCCGCCTGCGGGTCGGCACCGAGGTCGCGACGCGCGACGAGGCGGGCACCAGCACCGGCCTGCAGCGCAACACCGCCGAGTTGGACTACCAACTCGACTACGGGCTGCCCGGTCGCGCCGGCTACACCTGCAGCCGGCCCTTCGACTACTTCAGGTTCGGCGCGATCGCAACCACCGCGAACGGCATCGAGAACCTCGCCCCACGCGGCCTGCTGTTCGGTACCGACTACGCGGTGGGCGACAACTACCGCGGCATCTGGGGCCTGCACGAAAGCTACCCCTCGCCGTGCACGTCCGGGATCACCGAATGGTCCATGCCGCTTTTCGGACCGACGCCCCCGGGATGGGGCGGAGCGAACCGACAATCCCCCAGTCATTGGCCGACTGCGAAAACAACCGGCACTAATTCGTGATCAGCAGGTTGACCGTTGCCACCTGCGCCGAATCGTAGGTCGATGTCGCGACCAGCGTTATGGGAACCGAAGCCTGCAACGGGTTGGCGGCGTAGGTGTCCACCACCAAGCCGGACTGGCTCACCGTCGTCGCCGTGATATCGACGCCTGCGTAGTACACCTGTGTTCCCCCGCTTACCGCCGTCCCGCCGACAAACAAGGTCCAGATCGCGGGCTCGCCTGCATCGAGGCTCACCGATTGACCGGCATGGATCGCAAGGTCGATCGAACCGCCTGGCGCGACTGGCGTATCACTGACGAACTGCCCACCCACCGTCACGCCGATGTCGAAGCCGCCCGACGAGCCGTAGCTTCCGCCACCCCCGCATCCGGCCAGTATCAACGCTGTCGTGAGCGAGGCCGTCGCCATCCCGAGCCGCCGCTTGCCGTTGCGCGGGCTCGGCTCTCGGGTTTGACTTTTGGCCATTTTTTTCCAGGCTGCAAACATAGAAGTCTTTCCCGGTTTCAGTGCGTTTCCGGCATCAGCATAAGCGCCTTCTCACCAGCCGCAATCCCTGGTTCACTCAACGACGGGTAGGACCACTCTTACGCTGAGTTCGACGGCCCTCGCCGGCCTCGCGCCGCTTTGGTCGCCTCTTGAAAGTGCCGTTCCAGAGCACCGCTGGCGACATGAAGCCCCGAAGCGACAAAGCCCAACCATGTGGACTGGGCTGAGCGCTTGATCGGACTGGTGCCGGCGAGAAGAGTCGAACTCCCGACCTTCGCATTACGAATGCGCTGCTCTACCAACTGAGCTACGCCGGCGCGGCCTTTGCAGACCCGGCCCTTTCGGGCCGTTCGCCACGGCGCGGCCGCGGCAAAGCGAAGATTCTAGCCGATGGCACCGCGCTACTTCAGCTCGAAGGCCGCGAGCTTCTTCGTGACCGCGACGTTCTTCAGCGTCACGTACACCGGCAGCCCGTTGCGATAGCTCGGGTAGTCTTCGCCCTGGATCAGCGGCGCGAGGTAGCGCCGGCACTTGTCGGTGATGCCGAAGCCGTCCTTGGTGATGAAGTCGCGCGGCATGAACTTCTCGACGTTCGCGACCTTGGCCAGCGGTGCCACGCCGATCTTGTACTTGTACGGCGTGTCGGAGACACGATCGATCGTCGGCATCACCGCGTTGTGGCCCTGCAGCGCGAGCTGCACGGCCTTGCGGCCGAGTTCGTAGGCCTGCTTCACGTCGGTCTTCGACGCGATGTGGCGGGCCGCGCGCTGCAGGTAGTCGGCCACGGCCCAATGGAACTTGTGGCCGAGCGAACGCTTGATCATGTTGGCGACCACCGGCGCGGCGCCGCCCAGCTGCGCGTGGCCGAATGCGTCGCGTGCACCCTGTTCGGCCAGGAACGTGCCGTCGGCGTGGTGGCAGCCCTCGGAAACGACGACGGTGCAGAAGCCGTGCTCCATGACGAGCTTGTCGACGCGTGCGAGAAACTTCGGCTCGTCGAACACGATCTCGGGGAACAGGATCACGACCGGGATGCCGTGCTCCTCGACCAGCCCGCCGGCCGCGGCGATCCAGCCCGCGTGGCGGCCCATCACCTCGACGACGAAGACCTTGGTCGAGGTCTTGGCCATCGAGCGCACGTCGAACGAGGCTTCGAGCGTGGACACCGCCACGTACTTGGCGACC
>JANXZN010000446.1 GCA_025355545.1 Rhizobacter sp. | reverse complement strand
GCTGGGCGCCGCGCCGGTCAGCCTGCCGCTGGCCGAGGCCTACCAGGCGCTGCAGACCAAGGTGGCCGACGGCCAGGAGAACCCGCTGGCGTGATTGGTCAGCGAGCAGAACTTCTGCACCTCGAAGAACTTGGCCGACTCGATCAGCGCCAGCGGGTTCTCCTGGCCGTCGGCCACCTTGGTCTGCAGCGCCTGGTAGGCCTCGGCCAGCGGCAGGCTGACCGGCGCGGCGCCCAGCGTCTTGAACATCTGCACCCACAGCGGCACCACCGGCACGCGGATCTTGAAGTTCTTCAGGTCGTCGGGCGTGTGGATGGCCTTCGTGCTGCTGGTGATCTGGCGGAAGCCGTTGTCCCACACGGTGGCGAAGGGCACCAGATTGATCTTCTCGATGGCGGCGCGGATGTGGTTGCCCACCGCGCCGTCCATCGCGGCCCAGACCTTGTCGTAGCTGGAGAAAGCGAAGCCCACGCCGGTGATGGACGTGACCGGAATCAAGGTCGACATCACCGTGCCGGGGAAGGTAGCCAGCTCGAGGGCGCCGGAGCGGATCTGCGACATCATGTCGGCGTCGCCACCCAGTTGGTTGTTGGGGAACAGCTCGATCGCCACGCGGCCACCGGTTTCGGATGAGATTGCCGCGATCGCTTCCTTCAGACGCACATTCACCGAGTGCGTCACTGGCAGGTCGTTGCCCAGCTTGAGCTTGAACTCTGGCGGCTTACCTTGCGCGAAAGACAGGCCGGGCAGCGCGGCCGCGCCGGCCAGTGCGCCGGTGGCGAGGAAATTTCTGCGAGTAAGGGTCATCGTCGTCTCCTGGAAGGGTTCGGTGCGGAAGATTTCAGCCTGAGAATTGACGAAATAGTATTCTGAATGCAGAGTTCCAATATCAGGGCTATCCCTGTTTGAACTCTGAATTCCGAGTTCTAAGATGCGTGTGTCTGCGGCACCTTGTGGCGCGCCCGTGAGCTACTGTGGAATGGGCGCCGCGGCGCGCTGCACCGCCTCTGAAGGAGATCGCTCATGAACCATCTGCTCACCGTGGCCGACGCTGTGGCCGCGCATGCACGTCTGCAGCCGAACAAGATCGGCGCGCGCGATTCGCGGCGCGCGCTGACCTTCGCGCATTGGCACGAACGCGCTGGCCGTCTGGCCAGCGGCTTGCTCTCGCTTGGCTTGGTCAAGGGCGACCGCGTGGCGCTGCTGGCCTACAACTGCGTCGAATGGATGGAGATGTACGTGGCGCTGGCGCGGGTCGGCCTGGTGGCGGTGCCGATCAACTTCCGCCTCACGGCACCGGAGATCGCCTACATCGCCTCGCACTGCGAAGCATGTGCCTTCATCGCGCAGGGCGAGCTGCGCGATCGCGTCGACTCGATCCGCGCCGAACTGGCCATCGCACCGCAGGCCTACATCGGCATCGGCCCTGAGGTCGCCAGCGGCTGGCAAGACTACGAGGCGCTGATCGAGGCCGCCGAAAACGACAACCCCGCCGACGCCGTGGGGCCGGCCGATCCCTGCGCGCTGATGTACACCTCGGGCACCACCGGCCGGCCCAAGGGCGCTATTCGCAGCCACGAAGGCAACACCCTGATCGCGCTGGCCACGGCGCTGGAGATGGGTTTCACGCGCCACGACACCGCGTTGCTGGTGATGCCGATGTGCCACGCCAACTCGCTGTACTTCAGCCACACCTTCACGCACCTGGGTGCCACTTGCGTGATCGACGACCGCAAGAGCTTCGACCCCGAGGCTCTGCTGGCCACGCTGGCGCGCGAGAAGGTGACCTTCACCTCGCTGGTGCCCACGCACTACATCATGATGCTGGGGCTGCCTGAAGCCACCAAGGCGAAGTACGACGTGGGCGCGGTGGAGAAGCTGATGATCTCCTCCGCCCCCGCGCGCAAGGAGACCAAGCTCGCGGTCCTCGAACACTTCCGCAACGGCCGGCTCTACGAGTTGTACGGCTCCACGGAAGCGGGCTGGGTCACGCTGCTGCGCCCCGAGGAGCAAATCGACAGGCTGGGTTCGGTGGGCCGTGAGTGGGCCGGCTCGGGACCGATCCGGCTGCTCGACGCGCACGGCAACGAAGTTCCGGACGGCGAGGTCGGCGAGCTGTACTCGCGCACGCCCTACGTCTTCGACGGCTATTGGAAGAACCCCGCCAAGACCGAGGAGGCCTTCCACGATGGCGCCTGGTGCTCCGTGGGCGACATGGCGCGGCGCGACGCCGAGGGCTACATCCACCTCGTCGACCGCAAGAGCAACATGATCATCACCGGCGGTGAGAACGTCTACCCGTCCGAGGTGGAGGGCGTGATCGGCGCGCACCCGAAGGTCAAGGACGTGGCCGTGGTCGGCGTGCCGCACGACAAGTGGGGCGAGGCCGTGCATGCTGTCGTGGTGCTGCACGAGGAGACTGAGGCCACCGAGGCCGAACTGCTCGACTGGTGCCGCGGGCGCATCGCTGGCTATAAACGGCCTCACTCGGTGCGCTTCGTCGCCGACGCCGAGATGCCGCGCACCGCCACCGGCAAGATCCTGCACCGAATGCTGCGGGAACGGCTGGCCTGCGGCCAGCCCGGATAAACTTGTGGAACTCCGCATTCCGCATTCCGCATTCATGAAGATCCTCGCCAGCCAACCCAACCTCGTCAAGCAGGTGCGCGACGCCATCCTCGCGGAAATCTCGTCAGGTGCCCTGGCGCCGGGCGACCGCATCATCCAGGAGCAGATTGCCCAGGCCCTGGGCGTGTCGCGCCAGCCGGTGCAGCAGGCGCTGGCGTTGCTGCGCAACCAGGGCGTGCTGCAGGACGCGCCCGGCCGCGGCTTGCTGGTCGCGCCGCTGGACCCGGAGCACGTGCAGCACATGTACGACATCCGCGCGGTGATCGAGGGCCTCGCGGCGCGGCGTGCGGCGGAACTCGGCGCCGAGCGCGCGGCCAAGGTCGGCCCGGCGCTGATCGAAGCCGGCCGCAAGGCGGTCGCCGCCGGCTCGGTGGCGCGGATGATCGCGGCCGACATGAAGTTTCATGAGTTCATTTACGGGTTGTCGAGCAACCCGCTCATTGCCCCGGCGCTCGAAACCCACCTGACCTACACCCAGCGCGTGATCGGCGAGGTGCTGATCCGCGACGAGAAACCACGCGACATCTGGGATCAGCACGAGGCAATCCTGAACGCCATTGCCAAGGGCGACGGTGAACGCGCCGAGACACTCGTGCGCTCGCATCTCACGCAGGCCTCGGGCTTCATGGTGACGCGGTTGCGTCGCAAGAACGTCGACCCTGCCGCCTGACGACATGCCGTGCTTGACAGAACGGGCGCAAGGCGAGCCGGCTCCTTGAGCGATACCGGCTAACGTATCTGGCGTCGAGGCGAAGAACATGCGCATGATTCGAACCGCTGGTCAGACCGTGCTCTTGCTGGTCATGCTCGCCGCCGAGCAATGTCGCGCTGACGTGCCGACGACACCGGTCGAATGGGTCGATGACCTGCGACCGATCGCCGCTGCGGATTGGAATCACGAGCGAGCCGCCCACCTGCTCAGGCGCGCCGGCTTTGGCGCGACGCCGAAAGACATCCAGCAAAGCCTGGCGCTCGGCCCGCGGGTGGCGGTGACAGCGTTGGTCCGGCCCAAGGTCGGCGACGACCCAGCGGTCGCCCCTTTCCAACCTTCCGACATCCCCGACGCAGGGATCGACCCGTTTCCGGAAAGCCGTCCTTTCTTGACCGACACTGCGAAGGCGAGTGGCCAGGCGCTCGGCGTCGAGGTCAAGCCCGCCGGCAACCGGCGGCTGCAACCCGTCGTCGACAAGTTCTTCTTCTGGCTGCGCGCCAGCGCGCTCGAGTGCAACCGCATCGACTACTGGTGGGCCAACCGCATGCTGCTGACGCGCCGGCCGCTGGTCGAGAAGATGGCGCTGTTCTGGCACGGGCACTTCGCGACCCATGAGGACAAGGTGCGCGACTACCGGAAGATGCTCGGGCAGGTCGAGCTGTTCCAAGCATCTACCTGGTGCACGTCCCGGCGCGGGCCGTCCTCAAGCAGGCCCTCGGCCATCTCGCGGGCACGCCCAACCCGGTGCTCTAC
>JANXZN010000445.1 GCA_025355545.1 Rhizobacter sp. | reverse complement strand
AGCCAGAAGTCGGCGTCGTGCTGATCGGCACGCACGATCGCATTCGGGAACGCCATCTTGTCGCCCGCCATCAGGCCGCCGACGTGGTCCGGGTGCATGTGCGTGAGGTAGATCTCGTCGACTTGCTCGGGCTGGTAGCCGGCGGCCTTCAGGCTCTCGGCGAGGCGGCCAAGCGTCGGGCCAAACAGGCCGGCGGCGCCGGTGTCGACCAGCACCAGCTTCGTGCCGGTGTTGATCAGGTAGCCGTTGACCGAGGTCTCGACCGGTGACTTCAAAAAGTTGCGCGCCAGCGTCTTGTCGGACTTGGCCTTCGTGGTGTTCGTCAGCAGCGTGTCGACCGGCAGCGCGACCGTGCCGTCGGACAAGGCCGTGACCTCGAAATCACCGAGCATCACGCGGTAGAAGCCCGGCGCCTGGGTCTTGAGCTGCGGCGCCGCGGCGTGCGCGGCGGCCGCGAGCAACAAGGCGCCGGCGATGCCCACGGCGAGCTGCCGCAGGCGAACGGAAATCTTCGACATCTCGATCCTCCAGTTTTCTTGTCGGGAACGCGAGGATACGGCGATCCGCCCGCGCGCGTCAGACGCCTGCCTTCGCGAACACGACCACCGAGACGCCACGCGCCCGCGCCAGCGCATCGGCGTTCTGGTACGAATGCGGCAGGTTGCCGGGGAAGGCGAGCACGTCGCCCTCGGCGAGCTCGAGCTCGTGGCGGTCGCCGGCGACCATCAGGTTGACGCGGCCGTCCAGGCAGGTGAAGAACTCGCGTGTGCCGGGCAGGTGCGGCGTGCCCGGCATCACCGCGCCGGGCGCGAAGTCCATCACCTCCATCACCTCATCGGGCACCGGCTCGGGCACCAGCGCGCGGATGCTGACGCCACGGCCCTTCACGCGCGTCGCGACATCGGCCGCCGGCCAGCGCCGCACCAGCGCGCGCTGCGACGCGAGCAGCTCGTCGATCGGCACGCCGAGCGCCGCGGCGCCCTTCACGAGCACCACCAGCGACGGGTTGCCGATGCCCGACTCGAGCGTCGCGATCGTCGAGCGCGGCACGCCCGCGGCGATCGCCAGCGCGCCCTGCGTCAGCGCGCGGGTGTGACGCAGGCTCGCGAGGTTGCGGGCGAGATGCCGGGCTTCGATCGGGGAATCGCTCATCGCGCGCATTGTGGGCGGGCCTGTCCGGCACATCAACCATGCGCTGGTTTGGCGGACACGACGCTCGCCTGGCCAGCGCCGCGCTCCTATCTTCGCCGCATCGATCACGCATCCACGAGGTTCTGATGAGTAACCCGACCACTCCACTGCGCGCCGCCATCACCGGCGGCAGCTCGGGGCTGGGCCTGGCGCTCGTGCGCGCGCTGCATGAACGCGGCGCGCTCGTCGCCTTCGTCGCGCGCGACGCGCAGCGCGTGCGGCGTGTCGCCGCCGAGCTGCCGGGTTCGCACGGCATCGTCGGCGACATCGCCGCGCAGGACGCCACGCACCGCATCGCGCTGCAGATCAACGCCGCGCTCGGCGGCCTGGACCTGCTCGTCAACAACGCCTCCAGCCTCGGCCCGGTGCCGCTGGCGCTGCTCGCCGACACCGACTGCGAAGACCTCGAGTCGGCGCTCGCGACGAACCTGGTCGGCCCGTTCCGGCTGGCCAAGGCGCTGCTCGGCAGCCTCGCCGCCGCGGCGCGCGAGCGCGGGCCGCAGCGGCCCGGCGCACTCGTCGTCAACATCGTCAGCGACGCGGCCGTGACGCCCTACGCGGGCTGGGGTGCCTACGGCGCGAGCAAGGCCGCGCTCGCACAGCTGAGCCGCATCTGGGACGAAGAGCTGCGCGAGCACGGCGTGCAGGTGCTGGCCTTCGACCCGGGCGACGTGGACACGCCGCTGCACGCGCTCGCGCTGCCCGAGGCCGACCCGGCGACCTTGAAGCGCCCGGCCGAAGCGGCGCGCGAACTCGTCGCGCTGATCGAGACCGCGCTGGCGCGCGCGGAGCCGGGTGCATGAAGGCCGCGACCACGCTCAGGCAACGCCCGCGCGACGCCAAGCTGCTGGTCGTGGACGGGCACGGCCTGATGCAGTACGCACCGCGCGCGCGGCTCGCCGACTTCCTGCGCGCCGGCTACCTGCTCGTCGCCAACGACGCCGCCACCTTGCCCGCGAGCCTGACCGACATCCACCTGCGCAGCGGCCTGCCCATCGAGCTGCGGCTGGCGGGGCGGCGCTCGCTCGCGGCCGACGACCTGCACGCGTTCAGCGCGGTCGCGTTCGGCGCCGGCGATCACCACACGCCGACCGAGCAGCGTTCGGCGCCGCCGGCGCTCGTCGCCGGCGACCGGCTCGCGCTCGGCCCGCTGCGCGCGGTGGTGCGGCGCACGCTCGGCCACCCGCGCCTGGTCGAGCTCGGCTTCGACGGCACGCCCGATGCGATCTGGGCCGGCCTCGCGCGCCACGGCCGGCCGGTGCAGTACGCCCACGTGGCGCAGCCGCTCGCGCTGTGGGACGTGTGGACGCGCGTCGCCGCGCAGCCGGGGGCGCGTTCGAACCGCCGTCCGCCGGCTTCGTGCTCGACTGGCGGCTGCTGCACACGCTGGCCGCGCGCGGCGTGGCGTTCGCGACGCTGACGCACGCCGCCGGCCTGTCGTCGACCGGCGATGCTGCGCTCGATGTGCGGCTGCCGTTCGACGAGCCCTACCACCTGCCGGCCGCAACGGTGCGGGCGATCGCCACCGCGCGCCGCGCCGGTGGCCGCGTGATCGCGCTCGGCACCACGGTGACGCGCGCGCTCGAGCATGCGAGGTCGGGCAATCGCGCGCTGCGCGCCGGTGACGGCGTGGCGACGCAGCGCCTGGGCGCGCACATCCGGCTGCGCGTCGTCGACGCGATCGTCAGCGGCACGCACGAGCCGGGCAGCAGCCACCGCGAGCTGCTGCGCGCGTTCGCCGGCAACGCGGTGCTGGCGCGCGTCGACGCGGTGCTGCAGGCGAACGGCTACCTGACGCACGAGTTCGGCGACTCGGTGCTGATCGAACGCGGCGATGTCCGGCGCCGAGGACGGATGGTTCTCGATCGAGTCGCGCCAGGCGAGCGTCGGCACGATCTGGTCAAAGGCTGAGAGCGCGGCCGACTCGGTGGTGGATGGCAGCAAAGGACTGTTCTCGACCCTCAGCCGGCATTCGCGAACGTCGGGAGTCGGGCCGCAAGCAACGAGAATGGATTACAAAGGTATTGACCTCAGTATCGTCATGCCGCATACTAAGGCTCATGCCTTACTAATTCACAAGGAGATTTGAGCATGGTTGCCAATGCTGCATACGCCAACGGAGAGCTAGACCGCGAGATAGTGCTATCGCGTGTCATTGACGCTCCTCGGGATCAGGTTTTCCTTGCCTGGGTCGAGCCCAAGCGCATGTTCCGATGGTTTGGCCCACGCGGGTTTCGCTGCGAGGTTCACCAAGACTGCGAAGCCAAGGCCGGCGCGGTATGGCGATTCGACATGATCGCGCCCAACGGTCAGCGTTACGACAACAGGATGGTTTTTCTGGAGGCAACGCCCAGTGAACGGCTGGTTCTCGATCACGGGAAGGACATAGACGACGACCCTAATCGATTCAGGGTGACTGTGACCTTCGACCAGCAGAGCGACGGCAAGACCGTGATCACGCTGCGGCAGCTGCACCCGAGCAAAGCACAACGCGAGGGCGGTATCGGCTTCGGAGCAGTCGAACTCGGATATCAAACGCTCGATAAGCTGGATGCGTACCTACATGGGCACTGACATGGGCGCTGGAGCCCCCGTGAGGCGAGGAGCTGCATTGCGGAGTCAGGAGATCAGTCGCGTCTTTCAGGCGCTCGCCGACCCGACGCGGCGCACTGTGGTCGAGCGGCTGGCTCGGGGACCTGCCTCGACAACGGAGCTGGCACGCCCATTCGACATGGCCTTGCCGTCATTTGCGCAGCACCTCGCGATGCTTGAACAATGCGGCCTGGTACGGTCGCAGAAGGAAGGACGCGTTCGTTGTTTTGAACTTGCGCCAAAACCGCTCGTAACCGCCGAAGGCTGGATCGCAGAGCAGCACGCGATTTGGAACCAGCGCCTCGATCAGATGCAAGACTACGTGGAAGGTGTGAAGGCAGCGAAACGGTGACGCCATATGCCGCACGTAGCAATGGGTTCGCCGCCCAAAACGAGCGGCAGCTTGGTGGCAGGCAATCACGGGCACTCAATGTCGCTTGATGGCCGTCAGCCGTCGTGCTACCCGGGCCCCCGCTTTCGTGCGCAGCGAGATTCGGCTCACACCCCTGCGCGCTCGAACTTGAACACCGCCACGCTCGCGCGCAGGTTCGGCCAGCGCCGCACCGCGCTGCCGTTCTGGATGCCGAAGGCGTCGAGGATGCGCAACCCGTCCTTGCGCGCCAGCACCTCGAAGTCGGCATAGGTGCCGACGCGGATGTTCGGCGTGTCGTACCACTGGTACGGCAGCACGCGCGTCACCGGCATGCGGCCGGCGACCACGTGCAGCCGGTTCGGCCAGTGCGCGAAATTCGGGAAGCTGACGATGCCGATGCGGCCGACGCGCGCGGTTTCGCGCAGCATCTTCTCGGTGTTGCGCAGGTGTTGCAGCGTCTCGAGCTGCAGCACGACGTCGAAGCTCTGGTCCTCGAACAGCGCCAGGCCTTCCTCGAGGTTGAGCTGGATCACGTTGACGCCGCGCTGGGTGCAGGCGAGCACGTTGGCGTCGGCTATCTCGACGCCATAGCCGCTGCACTCGCGGTGGTCGCGAAGGTGGGCAAGGAACTCGCCGGTGCCGCAGCCGAGGTCGAGCACGCGCGAGCCGCGCGGCACCAGCCCGGCAATCAGCTCCATGTCCTTGCGGTCGCTCATGCTATCGACCCCTCGCTCGCCGAGTCCGACGAGCGATCCCCCGAGGGGATCGAACCCGCCTTGGGGCGGCCCGGCGCCGGGCTCGTCGCGAACTCCTTCGCGACGTTGTCGAAGTACGCGCGCAACAGACCGTGGTAGCGCGCATCGTCGAGCAGGAACGCGTCGTGGCCGTGCGGCGCTGCGATCTCGGCGTAGCTCACGTCGCGCTTGTGGTCGACCAGCGCCTTGACGATCTCGCGCGAGCGTGCCGGTGCGAAGCGCCAGTCGGTCGTGAAGCTGATGATCTGGAACCTGCAGACGGCCGCGGCGAACGCCGCCGTCAGGTCACCGCCGAACTCGCGCGCCGGGTCGAAGTAGTCGAGCGCGCGCGTGATGAGCAAATAGGTGTTGGCGTCGAAGTACTCGCTGAATTTGTCGCCCTGGTGGCGCAGGTAGCTCTCGATCTCGAACTCGACCGCCCGGGTGCTGTAGCCGAGCACGCCGTTCGTCAGCTCGCGGCCGAACTTGGCCTCCATCGCGTCGTCGCTCAGGTAGGTGATGTGGCCGATCATCCGCGCCACGCGCAGCCCGCGCCGGGGCAAGGTGCCGTGCGCGTAGAAGTGGCCGCCGTGGAACTCCGGGTCGGTGACGATCGCGCGCCGCGCGACCTCGTTGAACGCGATGTTCTGCGCCGACAGGTTTGGCGCGGTCGCCACCGCGATGCAGTGACGCAGGCGCGCCGGGTAGCGCAGCGACCAGCTCAGCGCCTGCATGCCGCCCAGGCTGCCGCCGATCGCCGCGGCGAGCTGCGCTATGCCCAGCGCGTCGAGCAGCCGGGCCTGCGCGTCGACCCAGTCCTCGACCGTGACGACGGGAAAGTCGGCGCCGTAGGGCGTGCCGGTGTCGGGGTTGTTCTGCATCGGCCCGGTCGAGCCGAAGCACGAGCCGGGGTTGTTGACGCCGATGACGAAGAAGCGGTTCGTGTCGAGCGGTTTGCCGGGGCCGACGAGGTTGTCCCACCAGCCCGGTTCCCGGCCCGCATAGGTGCCTGCCACATGGTGGCTGGCGTTCAGCGCGTGGCACACCAGCACCGCGTTGCTGCGCTTCGCGTTCAGCGTTCCGTAAGTCTCGTAGACCAGCGTGTAGTCGCGCAGCCGCGCACCGCAGCGCAGCGGCAGCGGCTGCGCGAAGTGCATCGATTGGGGAATGACGTGACCGACCGAACTCATGCGCGTCCAACAAAGGAAAACCCGGCGCCGCGAAAGCGGGACACCGGGTGGGTCGGGTCCAACTCTTTAGCGGAATTTATAGAGCGCCCGCAAGCCGGAACAAATCAGCGCTGGGCCGCAGTATAGCGACGACGGCGTGTCCGGATCCGGCGTGCGTGGCCGCTGCCGCGCGCTTATCGTGCCGCCATGCCGAACGCCGCCTTCCATCGTCTGGCCTGGTCCAACCTCGCCGCCCAGGGAGCCGAACAGACCTGCCTGGCCGCCGTGCCGATGGTGGCGGTGCTGGCGCTGGGCGCGGGCGCAGCGCAGACCGGCTTGCTGTCGGCCGCGCAGACGCTGCCGTTCCTGCTGATGTCGATCCCCGCCGGGCTGCTCGCGGATCGCCGTTCGCGGCGCGGGCTGCTGGTCGGCGCGGAAGCATTGCGCGCGGTCTCGCTGCTGGTGCTGACCGCGCTCGCGTTCGGCGGCCGGCTGTCGATCGCGTGGCTCGCGGTGCTGGGCTTCATCGGCGCGACCGGCACGGTCGCGTTCAGCGTCGCGGCGCCGTCGCTGGTGCCTGCGCTGGTGCCGCGCGAGGCGCTGCCGCGCGCGAACGCACGGCTCGAGATCGCGCGCAGCATCGCGTTCGCGGGCGGCCCGGCGCTTGCGGGGGCGCTCGTCGGCTGGGCCGGCGGCCCGCCCGCGTTCGCGCTGGCGCTGCTGCTCTCGTGCGTGGCGGTGGCCTGCCTGCGCGGCCTGCCCGACCCGCCACGCCCGGCGCTGCCGCCGCGCCACGTCGCGCACGAACTGCGCGAAGGCGCGCAGCTGATCTGGCGCCACGAGCTGCTGCGGCCGATCATGTGGACGGCCGTGGTCTGGAACATCTCGTGGTTCGTCTTGCAGGCGGCCTATGTGCCGTACGCGGTCAACCTGCTCGGGCTGAGCGCCGCCGGCGTCGGCACCACGCTCGCGACCTACGGCGCCGGCATGGTCGTCGGGGCGACGTTCGCCTCGCGCCTGATGCGCTCGATGAGCTTCGGCATGGCGGTGGTGATCGGCCCGCTGTTCTCGGCCGCGGCCGGTCTCGTGATGCTGGCGACGCTGTGGTTGCCGAGCGCGCCGCTGGCCGCCGCGTCGTTCTTCCTGTTCGGCGCCGGGCCGGTGTTGTGGGTCGTGTCGTCGACGACCTTGCGCCAGACCGTCACGCCTGCGGCGATGCTCGGGCGCGTGTCGGCGCTGTTCCTGACCGTCAACGCGGGTTCGCGGCCGCTCGGTGCGGCGCTCGGTGCCGCGATCGCCGCCGCGGTGGCCGGCGACGCCGGCCTGAAGGTCTGCATCGCCGTCGTCGCGGTCGGCTTCGCGGCGCAGGCCCTGCTCATCGTGTGCTCGCCGCTGCTGCGCCTGAGCCGCCTGCCCGAGGCCGTTGCCTGACGGGCTTCGCGCCTGGCGGGTATAACGGGGCGCTTCGCGATTCGCCCGGCGGCGCCGGGCCCGGTTCACACCATGCCGATGGTTCCCCGCCTGCCCGATGTCGTCGCCCGCCTCGCACGCGGCCTGCTGCTGTGCGGCCTGCTCGCGCTGGCGCTCGCGCACGCGCAGACCGGCGACATCGACACCACACTCGACAAGATCCGCCAGCAAATCGACACGGCCCAGCAGGCGCTGAAGACCAACCGCGACGCGCTCAGCGACGCCGAATTGCAGACCCTGCGCAGCGGCGCGCTGGCCGCGCAGTCGCAGTCGTCCGACATCGCCGGGCAGCTCACGCCGCAGCTCGCCGGCGTCGACGCGAGGGTCGCCGAGCTCGGCACGCCGACACCGGGCGGGAAGGAAGATCCGGACGTCACCGCCCAGCGCACGCTGCTGGCGAAGAATCGAGCCGCGCTCGACGGCCAGCTCAAGCTCGCGCGGCTGCTCGCGGTCGAAGGCGAGCAGGTCGCGGCGCAGGCCTGGACGCTGCGGCGCTCGCAGTTCCAGGCGCGGCTGGGCGAACGCACGAACTCGATCCTCGCGACACCGTTCTGGTCGGAGCTGCACGACGACCTGCCGCGCGACGCGCGGCGCCTGGCCGCGCTCGGCAGCGAGCTGGGCGACGCGGCGCGCGCGACCCCGGCCGCGGTCTGGCTGATTGCGCCGTTCGCGCTCGCCGCCGCCGGCTGGGCGCTGTGGTGGCTGCAGCGGCGCGCGCTGGGCTGGCTCACGACGCGCGCGCCGGCCGGGCGCCTGCGCCGCTCGCTGCACGCGCTGCTGGTGCTGCTGCAGTGGATGGCGAGCTTCGGCGTCGCGGCGATCGCGCTGCAGGCCGTGCTCGACTGGAACGGCGCGCTGGGCGCGGCGACCGGGGCGCTGCTCGACAGGCTGGCCGGCATGCTGTGGTTCGGCGGCTTCCTGTTCGGCCTGGCGAACGCGCTGGTCTGCGCCGGCCGGCCGTCGTGGCGGCTGCTGCCGCTGCCCGATGCGGTCGCCACCGCACTGCGCTGGTTCCCGCTGCAGCTGACGCTCGTCAGCCTCGCCAGCTGGCTGGCCGAGCGGCTCGCGGCGCTGATCAACGCGAGCCTGTCGATGACGGTGGCACTGAACTGCGTGGTCGCGCTCGCGACGGGCCTGACGGTAGTGCTGGCGCTGATGCGCGGCGAGCGTGCCTGGCGCCTCGAACTCGCGAAAGAAGGCGCGCACGCGCGCCCGTTGTGGCTCGCGGTCGTCGCCGGGCTGAACTGGCTGGTGCTCGCCACCGCGGTCGTGTGCCTGCTCGCCGGCTACGTCGCGTTCGGCAGTTTCGCGGTCAAGCAGGTGGTCTGGGGCGGCCTCGTGCTCGGCACCGCCTACCTGCTCGCGGCCCTGATCGACGACCTGCTGACGGCCTGGCTCGTCACCGGCCATCCGCCCGAAAAGACCGGCACGCCGACGACCGCCAGCGGCTCGGCGCAAATCGCGGTGCTGAGCTCGGGCGTGCTGCGGCTGGCGTTGCTGCTGCTCGCGCTGATGCTGCTGCTCGTGCCGTTCGGCGAGGGCCCGGCCGATCTGCTGCAGCGCAGCGCCCAGTGGCAGCAGGGTCTGGCGATCGGCGAGTTGCGGTTGCAGCCGACCGCCGCGCTGCAGGCGCTGCTGGTGCTGATGCTCGGCCTCGGCGCGGTGCGCCTGCTGCGGCGCTGGCTCGCCGACCGTTACCTGCCGACGACCGCACTCGACCCGGGCATGCGCGCGTCGGCGACCTCGCTGTTCGGCCATGCCGGTGTGGTCGTCGCGGTCGCGGTCGCGCTGTCGGCGCTGGGCATCGGGCTGGAGCGCATCGCCTGGGTCGCGAGCGCGCTGTCGGTGGGCATCGGCTTCGGGCTGCAGGCGGTGGTGCAGAACTTCGTCTCCGGGCTGATCCTGCTGGCCGAGCGGCCGGTCAAGGTCGGCGACTGGGTCTCGCTCGGCGGTGTCGAGGGCGACATCCGGCGCATCAACGTGCGCGCCACCGAGATCCAGATGAGCGACCGCTCGACGGTGATCGTGCCGAACTCCGAGTTCATCACCAAGGTCGTGCGCAACGTGACCCTGGCCGACCCGCTCGGCCTGGTGCAGCTCAAGCTGCCGGTGCCGCTGGGCATCGACGCGCAGCAGGTGCGCGAGCTGCTGCTGCAGGCGTTCGCGGCCGACGCCGAGGTGCTCGCCACGCCGGCGCCGAGCGTGCTGCTCGACGGCGTCGACAACGGCCAGCTGCTGTTCAACGCGACCGGCTTCGTCGGCTCGCCGCGCAGTGCCGCGCGGGTGCGCAGCGCGGTGCTGTTCGACGTGCTCGCGCGGCTGCAGGCCGCCGGCATCACGCTGGCGCGGCCGCCGACGCTGCTGATCAGCGCGCCCGCGGCGCAGCCGCCGGCAACAGCCTGAGGCCGCGCGAGAACCGATCGCGGCATGCGGGAATTCCGCCGGCCGGCCGGCGCCGGGCGCGGTCTACCATCGCGGCACTTCGGCGAGGGGATCCCATGTTCAATTGGCTCAAGCAGCTCGATCGCCACGTGCCGGTGCGCTATTCGGTGTGGCTGCTGTGCGCGGTGGGCGCGCTGCTGTGCGCGTTCACCTGGGTCGCGTTCGGCATGGGCGGCTGGCTCGCGCTGATGTTCATGTTCCTGGTCGGCACCGGCGTGCGCGACAAGCTGCAGACACGCCATTCGGTGTTGCGCAACTACCCGGTGCTCGGCCACGTCCGCTTCCTGCTCGAGTTCATCCGCCCCGAGATGCGCCAGTACTTCATCGAGGGCGACAACGAGGCCGCGCCGTTCTCGCGCCAGCAGCGCTCGCTGGTCTACCAGCGCGCGAAAGGCGACGCCGACAAGCGGCCGTTCGGCACGCAGATGGACGTGGGCGCGGTCGGCTACGAGTGGATCAACCACTCGCTGCAGCCGACCGTGCTGCCGACCCACGACTTTCGCGTGCTGATCGGCGCCGGCCGCGCGCAGCCGTACAGCGCCAGCATCTTCAACATCTCGGCGATGAGCTTCGGCGCGCTCAGCGCGAACGCGATCCTGGCGCTGAACAGCGGCGCCAGGCGCGGCAACTTCGCGCACGACACCGGCGAAGGCTCGATCAGCCGCTACCACCGCGAGATGGGCGGCGACCTGATCTGGGAGATCGGATCGGGCTACTTCGGCTGCCGCAACCCCGACGGCTCGTTCAGCGAAGAGCGCTTCACCGAGAACGCGACCCAGCCGCAGGTCAGGATGATCGAGCTCAAGCTCAGCCAGGGTGCGAAGCCCGGCCACGGCGGCGTGCTGCCGGGGCCGAAGGTCACGCTCGAGATCGCCGCGGCGCGCGGCGTGGCGCCGTGGGTCGACTGCATTTCGCCGGCCAGCCACGCCGCCTTCAAGACACCGATCGAGATGATGCAGTTCATCGAGCGGCTGCGCAGCCTGTCGGGCGGCAAGCCGACCGGCTTCAAGCTGTGCATCGGCCACCCCTGGGAGTGGTTCGCAATCGCGAAGGCGATGGTCGAGACCGGCATCGTGCCCGACTTCATCGTCGTCGACGGTGCCGAGGGCGGCACCGGCGCGGCGCCGCTCGAATTTACCGACCACGTCGGCGCGCCGCTGCAGGAAGGGCTGCTGCTGGTGCACAACACGCTGGTCGGCCTGAACCTGCGCGACAAGATCAGACTCGGCTGCGCCGGCAAGGTCGTCAGCGCATTCGACATCGCGCGCATGCTCGCGCTCGGCGCCGACTGGTGCAACTCGGCGCGCGGCTTCATGTTCTCGCTCGGCTGCATCCAGGCCCAGTCGTGCCACACCGGCCAGTGCCCGACCGGCGTGACAACGCAGGATCCGCAGCGCCAGAAGGCGCTGGTCGTGCCGACCAAGGCCGAGCGCGTCTACCACTTCCACCAGCAGACCTTGATGGCGCTGAAGGAGCTGGTCCAGGCCGCGGGCCTGGCCGACCCGGGCAAGATCACCGCCGCGCACATCGTGCGGCGCAGCGCCGAGCAGAGCGTGAAGCTGCTCGCGACCTTGCTGCCGTTCGTGCAACCGGGCGAATTGCTGCGCGGCGAGATGTCGCAGCAGGTGTTCCGCCTCTACTGGCCGGTGGCGCAGGCGTCGAGCTTCAGCGTCACCGTCGAGCACTGAGCGCGCCCGGTATCGGCGCCCGAGCGCCCGGCCGACCGAAGCCGGGCGGCAATCCCCTCGGGGGCTCGGCTGCGGTACTCCGCAGCCGGGGAGCTCACCTCACATCAGGGCGGCAGCGTGTCGATGAAGCTAGCGCGCGCGTCGAGCTTGTCGGCCAGACGCGCGAGGTTCGCGTGCCGGCCGCGCCAGTCGATCTGCGCAAAACGGAAGCTCAGGTAGCCGAGCGCGCAACCCACCGCGATGTCGGCCAGCGACAGGTGAATGCCCGAGCACCAGGGCTTGTCGCCCAGACCGGTGCTGATCGCGTCGATCGAGGCGTCGACCTTGTGCAGCTGGCGCCGGACCCAGGCGTCGCTGCGCTGCTCGGCGCTGCGCCCGGGCCAGGTCTGCTCGAGCCGCGCGAGGATCGCGGCGTCGATGGTGCCGTCGGCGAGCGCCTCCCAGGTGCGCACCTCGATGCGCTCGCGGCTGCCTTCGGGGATCAGCCGACTCACCGGCGAGCGCGTGTCGAGGTACTCGACGATCACGCGCGAATCGAAGATCGCCTCGCCGCCCGGGAGCACCAGGCAGGGCACCTTGCCGAGCGGGTTGGCGGTCATGATCTTGTCGCTGGCCCACACGTCTTCGAGCTCGTGCTGGTAGTCGAGCTTCTTCTCCGCCATCACGACGCGCACCTTGCGTACGTAGGGGCTGGTGAGCGAACCGATGAGTTTCATTGCGTTGTACCGTCCCTGACGCCATGGCGCTGGCTGATGGGATTTTAGCGGCGCGACCCGGGCGCATCGGCTCAGCGGCGTAGCGTCCAGTCCACACTTTGCGGGCGGCCGGGCAGGTTCAGCGTCGCGGTCGCGGCCGGCGCGCTTGCGACGATGGCGCCCCGGCGCACCACCAAAAGGCGGTTCGCCCGCAAGCGGATCGCCTCGACCGGGTCGCGCGCCTGCAGCAGCACGAAGTCGGCGTGATTGCCCACTTCGATGCCGTAGCCGGCCAGCCCCATCAGGCGCGCCGGGTTGACGGTGACGGCGTCGAAGCAGGCCCGCATCTGCGCCTGCGAAGTCATCTGCGCGACATGCAGCCCCATCTGCGCGACCTCGAGCATGTCGGCGCTGCCGAGCGAATACCACGGGTCCATCACGCAGTCGTGGCCGAACGCGACGTTGATGCCGGCCGCCATCAGCTCGGGCACGCGCGTCATGCCGCGGCGCTTCGGGTAGGTATCAACGCGGCCCTGCAGAGTGATGTTGATCAGCGGGTTCGCGATCGCGTGGACCTGGGCCTCGCGCATCAGCGGCAGCAGCTTGCCGACGTAGTAGTTGTCCATCGAGTGCATCGACGTGAGGTGCGAGCCGGTGACGCGGCCGTGCAGCCCGAGCCGCTGGGTGTGGAACGCGAGCGTCTCGATGTGGCGCGACAGCGGGTCATCGGTCTCGTCGCAATGCATGTCGACGCGCAGGCCGCGCGCGGCGGCGAGTTCGCACAGCACGCGCACCGACTCCGCGCCGTCGGCCATCGTGCGCTCGAAATGCGGGATGCCGCCGACCACGTCGACGCCCATGTCGAGCGCGCGCGTCAGGTTCGCCAGCGCGTTCGGTGCGCGCAGCAGGCCGTCCTGCGGGAACGCGACCAGCTGCAGGTCGAGATACGGGGCGACCGTCTTCCTGACCTGTAGCAGCGCCTCGACCGCGAGCAGCCGGTCGTCGCAGACATCCACGTGGGTGCGGATCGCGAGCAGCCCCTTCGCGACCGCCCAGTCGCAATACTGCAGTGCGCGCTCGACCAGCGAGCGCTGCGTCAGCGCGGGCTTCAGTTCGCTCCACAGCGCGATGCCTTCGAGCAGGGTGCCGCTGGCATTGACGCGCGGCAGGCCGTGGCTCAGCGTCGCGTCCATGTGGAAGTGCGCATCGACGAACGGCGGGCTCAGCAGCATGCCGCCGGCCTCGATCACGCGCGCGCCGTCGGGCGCCGCGAGCCGGGTGCCGATCGCGGCGATGCGCCCGCCCTGCACCAGCACGTCCTGGTGGCGGCGCCCGTCGACCAGGCTCGCATCGCGCACCAGCATCGGCTTGCTCGCATCCATTTGCCAACCTTTCCACCAACGCCCTGAAACACCCCCCATTTCATTCGACCGGTCAAGCTGTCGAAAATGGAGAATCGCGGCAGAGTCTAGGCCCCCGCGCGCCCCGCGATCCGTGTTCACACTGCTTCTCCTGTTCGCCCACCTGCTCGGCACGAGCCTGGCGCTGGGTGCGATCGTCGCCACCGACATCCGCCTGCTGCGCCGCCTCGCCGACGATCGCGTGCGCATCGCCCCGCCGAATCCGTACGTGATGCGCCTGATCGCATTGGCGCTGCTGGTCCTGTTCGTCACCGGCAGCGCGCTGCTGCTGATCGGCATCGGCGAACGCCCCGACTACCTCAGTGCCAACCCGAAGCTGCAGGCCAAGCTGATCCTGGTAGCCGTGCTCGCGATCAACGCGCTGGTGCTGCACCGTTTCACCTTCCCGGGGCTGGCGCGCGGCCGGCGGGTGGCGCGCTGGAAGGTGCTCGACTTCCTGCGCGTCGCGATACCGGTCGCGCTGTCGAACTGCCTGTGGATGTACTGCGCGTTCCTCGGCATCGCGCGGCCCTGGAGCTACGGCACCTCGCTGGAATTCGTGCTCGGCACCGCGCTGTGGCTGTGCGCCGCAACGCTGGCGATCGTCACCAGCCTGCTGGTGATCGCCGCGCAGGACCGCACCGGCGCCGATCCCGGCTGGATCGACGCGCTCAAGCGCCAGCTCGGCGCGCTCGCGGCGGCGTTGCGCGCGTAGTTCGGCGCGCTGCCTCACCGGGGCGAGGCCATGACCTGCGAGGTCATCGCCTTCCTGACGCGCGCGCCTGAAGATGGCTCCAACGCGATCTTTCAACCACAGGAGTTCTGCCATGGAAGGCCTCGACCTGCTGCCGCTGGGCGTCCGTCACATGATTGGTCTGGGCGCGATCGGCTCGTGCCTGGGCGTCGGGCGGCCCGGATCCAGGTACCTCGAGGCCGCGGCGCGCCAGCCGGAGCTGATGGAGCCGCTGCAGAACAAGGTGTTCCTGCTGGTCGGCGTGCTCGACGGCGCGTTCATCAGCGCGACCGGCATCGGCCTGTGGTTCGCCACCTCCAACCCGTTCAAGTGAAGCGGCACGCTCGCGCTGCCGCCCGCGCGGTGCCGGGTGGGTCGCGATCCGGGCCCTCCCCGGCTGAGCGCGCGTCGGCGCGAAAACTACAATGGCGGGTTGCCTGCAATCCGTGCACTGCCTTGCGCGAACCGCCATGAACCTGTCCGCCCTCTCCGCCCTGTCGCCGCTGGACGGCCGCTACGCCGCCAAAGTCGCGGCGCTGCGCCCGCTGCTGTCCGAATTCGGGCTGATGCACCGGCGCGTGCAGGTCGAAATCGAGTGGTTCATCGCGCTGTCGGACGCCGGCTTTGCGGAGTTCAGGCCGCTGTCGGAAGCCGCACGCGGGCTGCTGCGCGGGCTGGTGCTGCGATTCTCCGAGGCCGACGCGCAGGCGATCAAGGACATCGAGCGCACCACCAACCACGACGTGAAGGCGGTCGAATACTGGCTGAAAGGCCGCTTCGAGGCGATGCCCGAGCTGAAGGCCGCCGGCGAGTTCGTGCATTTCGCCTGCACCAGCGAAGACATCAACAACACCAGCCACGGCCTGATGCTGCAGGCCGCCCGCGCCGAGGTGCTGCTGCCGGCGCTCGACCAGGTCGTCGCGAAGCTGACGACGATGGCGCACGCGCTGGCCGCGGTGGCCATGCTCAGCCGCACGCACGGCCAGACCGCGAGCCCGACGACGGTCGGCAAGGAGATCGCCAACGTGGTCGCGCGGCTGACGCATGCGCGCGCGCGCATCGCCGACGTGAAGCTGCTCGCGAAGATGAACGGCGCGGTCGGCAACTTCAACGCGCACCTGGCCGCGTACCCCGAGTTCGACTGGGAGGGCTTCGCGCGCCGCGTGATCGAGAAGCAGCTCGGGCTGACCTTCAACCCCTACACGATCCAGATCGAGCCGCACGACAGCATGGCCGAACTCTTCGACGCGGTGACGCGCACCAACACCATCCTGATCGACTGGTCGCGCGACGTCTGGGGCTATGTGAGCCTGGGCTACTTCAAGCAGCGGACCCAGGCCGGCGAGATCGGCTCGTCGACGATGCCGCACAAGGTGAATCCGATCGACTTCGAGAACGCCGAAGGCAACTTCGGTCTGGCCAACGCGCTGCTGACGCACCTGGCGCAGAAGCTGCCGGTGAGCCGCTGGCAGCGCGATCTGAGCGACAGCACGGTGCTGCGCAACATGGGCGTGGCGCTGGGCTACGCGCTGCTCGGCTACGACTCGCTGCGGCGCGGCCTGGACAAGCTCGAGATCAACGAGGCGGCGCTCGCCGACGACCTCGACCACGCCTGGGAAGTGCTGGCCGAGCCGATCCAGACCGTGATGCGCCGCTACAGCCTGCCCAACCCCTACGAGCGATTGAAGGAGCTCACGCGCGGCAAGGCCGTCACGCGCGAGGCGGTTCGCGCGTTCATCCAGACGCTCGAGATCCCGGCCGCCGAACGCGAGCGGCTGCTCGCGATGACGCCGGGCAGCTACACCGGGCAGGCGGTCGCGCTGGCCCGGCGCATCGGCGGAGCCGCGCGATGAACTTCCGCTCGCAGCTGGCCCGCGCCGAAACGCTCAACGACTCGATGCTGTGTGTCGGCCTCGACCCCGACCCGGCGAAATTCCCCGGCTCGTGGAAGGACGACGCGAGCCGCATCTTCGATTTCTGCGCCACGATCGTCGATGCGACCCGGGATCTGGTGCTCGCCTACAAGCCGCAGATCGCCTACTTCGCGGCGCAGCGCGCCGAGGAGCAGCTCGAGCGGCTGATCGCGCACATCCACCGGGTCGCGCCCGAGGTGCCGGTGATCCTGGACGCGAAGCGCGGCGACATCGGCAGCACCGCCGAGCAGTACGCGCGCGAGGTGTTCGAACGCTACCGCGCCGATGCGGTGACCTTGTCGCCGCTGATGGGTTTCGATTCGATCGAACCCTATCTGGCCTACGAGGGCAAGGGCACGTTCCTGCTGTGTCGCACCTCGAACCCGGGCGGCGCCGATCTGCAGGCGCAGCGGCTGTCGAACGGCGACCGGCTGTTCGAGCACATCGCACGCCTCGCACAGGGCGAGTGGAATCGCAGCGGCCAGCTCGCGCTGGTGGTCGGCGCGACCTTCTCGGCCGAGATCGAGCGCGTGCGCGAACTCGCGCCGACCTTGCCGCTGCTGATCCCCGGCATCGGCATGCAGGGCGGCGACGCCGCCGCGACGGTGCGGGCCGGCTGGCGTGCCGATGCCGGCGGGCGCACGGTCGCGCCGATCGTCGTCAGCTCGTCGCGCGCCATTCTCTATGCGAGCCGAGGCGACAACTTCGCCGCGGCGGCGCGCGCCGCCGCGCAGGCGACCCGTGCGGAACTGAACCGGGCCCGGCTCCCGGCCTGAGCCAGGCCGGCGCTGCCGATGACCGGCGGCATTGCGACAATTGGGCGTTGCCAGGCCCGCTGTTCCGGGGCTAGGCACGGGGCCGCGCTCCTAACATTCGCGAACCGTCGCACGCCCCCCTGCATGAAGATCACCCGTCTGGCCGATGCCGAACTGCCCGAATCCGCGGCGCGGATCATCGGGCGTTTCTATTTCGGCACCAGCGCGGCAGCCGGGCTGGCGAGCGCGGCGATCCTGTCGACCCTGCTGCCCGCGCTGCCGCTGGCGCAGCGGCTGTGGCTGGGCGGCAGCTCGGCCCTGTTCGGGCTGCTGTGCCTGCTGGCGTTGCGCTTCAGCGCGCGGCCGCGCTTCCCGATGCACGCCGCGCTGTGCGGCGTCGGCGTCGTCGCGATGGCCTTGACCGGCTTTTTCAGCGTGCTGCTCGGCGAGGGCCTGCGCAGCCCGCCACTCGCGTTCTGCGGCTTGATCGTCTGCATCGTCGGCTCGATCACGCGTGCGCGCGAAAGCCTGGCGCTCGGCGCCTTCGCGGCGCTCGAGATGGCGCTGCTCGCCTGGCTCGAGGCGCGCGGCCTGATCCCCGGCCGCGCCGCGGCCACGCCGCTGAGCGTGGTGCTGCTGTACCAGTGGCTGGTCGTGCTGTGCGGCACGATCGGCGGCAGCCTGATCTCGCGCGTGCTGCACCACTACCTGCACGCGGCGGCCGAGCGCGAGCAGCGTTTTCGCGGCCTGCTGCGCGTCGCCGCCGACTGGTACTGGGAGCAGGACCGCGAGTTCCGCTACACCACGGTCGCCGCCACCGGCGCCGAGGGTACCGGCGGCGCGCGCAGCGAGCGTGTCGGCGCGTTGCCGTGGGAGCCGATCCGCATGGGCCTGAGCGACGAGCAGCTCGACGCGCACCACGCCGACCTCGAAGCCCACCGCCCGTTCAGCGGCCTGCTGGCGCGCGGCCGTGACAGCGCGGGCCGCTGGCGCACCATCAGCGTAAGCGGCGCGCCCAAGTTCGACGCCGGCGGCGTGTTCCGCGGCTACTGGGGTGTGGCCCGCGACGTCACCGACGAGGTGCTCGCGCAGCACGCCGTTGCCGCGAGCGAGACGCGCTACCGCGAGCTGTTCACGCGCTCGCCGTCGCCGCTGTTCCTGCATCGGCGCGGCATGGTGTTCGACGCCAACGAGGCGGCGGCGCGGCTGTTCGGCTTCGCGAACGCGGCGGCGATGAACGGCCTGAGCATCGTCACGCTGTTCCCCGCCGGCCCGACGCGCGAGCGCGTCGTCGAGCGCATGGCCGAGCTCGAGCTGATGGCGGTCGGCGAGGGGCTACCGGTGGCCGACTTCGTGCTGCGCGCGCTCGACGGCCGGCCGCTCAGCGTGCAGGCCACCGCGGTGCGCGTCGACACCGTCAGCGGCCCCGCGAACCTGTCGATCTTCTTCGACATCAGCACGCGCAAGGCGGCCGAGGGCGCGCTGCGGCGCTCCGAGGCGATGCTGTCGCACCTGTTTGCGACCAGCCCCGACTGCATCACGCTGACCGAGATGGCCAGCGACCGCTACGCGATGGTCAATGCCGCGTTCACGCGCCTGACCGGCTACGCGGCCGACGAAGTGGTCGGGCGCACCGCGATCGAACTCGGCCTGTGGCACGACCCCGGCGTGCGCGCGCAGCTGCTCGCGCTGCTCGAGCGCGACGGCAAGGTCACCGACCTGGCGGTCGAGTACGTCACGCGCTCGGGCGGGCGCGTGACGACGCTGGTGTCGGCCGGGCGCTTCGCGATGGACCAGCGCGACTACCTGGTGCTGAACACGCGCGACGTGACCGAGAGCGAACGCACGCGGCTGCAGCACACCGCGATCCTCGAGCGCGCCTCGATCGGCATCGCGTTCACGCGCGCCGGCCGCTTCGTGCAGGCGAACCCGTTCTTCGAGCGCATGTTCGGCTGGGAACCGGGCGCGCTGACCGGCCAGCCCGGTGCGGTGGTCTGGCCCGGCGACGCCGACTACCGCGAGATCGGCGCGCTCGCCGCTCCCTTGCTGTCGGTCGGCGAGCCGTTCGAGGTCGAGCGCCGCATGCGGCGCCGCGACGACAGCCAGTTCTGGTGCCGCCTGCTCGCGCAGGTGGTCGACCGCAACGAACCGAGCCGCGGCGGCACGATCTGGATCGCCGAGGACGTGACCGAACGCCGCCGCCTCGACGAAGCGCTGGCCGCCGCGCGCAACGCCGCCGAGGCCGCGAGCCGGGCGAAGAGCGCGTTCCTCGCCAACACCAGCCACGAGATCCGCACGCCGCTGAACGGCCTGCTCGGCCTGGCGCACCTGGCGATGCAGCAGGAGCTGCCCGAAGAGCGCCGCCAGCAATACCTGGCGCAGATCGTCGACAGCGCGCAGGCGCTGGCCGGCATCATGTCGGACATCCTCGATGTCTCGAAGATCGAGGCCGGCAAGCTGGCGCTCGACGCCACGCCCTTCGACCTGCGCGATGCGCTGAAGGCGGTGCACCACGCCTACGATTCGCTCGCCCAGGTCAAGGGCCTGGCGTTGCTGCTGGCGATCGACGAGCGGCTGCCGGCCACGGTGCGCGGCGACCCGGTGCGGGTGCGCCAGATCCTGTCGAACTTCATCACCAACGCGCTCAAGTTCACCGAGCGCGGCCATGTGCGCATCGAGGCCACGCGCACCGGCGCCGGGCTGCGGCTGGCGGTGTCCGACACCGGGCCGGGCATCGATGCGCAGACCCAGGCCCGCCTGTTCACGCCGTTCTCGCAGGGCGACTCGTCGACGACGCGACGCTTCGGCGGCACCGGCCTGGGCCTGTCGATCTGCCGTGAACTCGCACAGCTGATGGGTGGCACGGTCGGCGTCGACAGCACGCCGGGCCACGGCAGCACCTTCTGGGCCGAGCTGCCGCTGCCGAGCAGCGCGCCGGCACAGCGCACCGCGAGCAGCGAGGCCAGCGATCTGGCGCGGCTGGCCGGCGTGCGCGTGCTGATGGCCGAGGACAACCCGGTCAACATGATGATCGCGGTGGCGATGCTCGAACGCTGGGGCATGCGCGTCGACCAGGCGACCGACGGTCGCGCCGCGGTCGACGCGGTGCACGCCGCGGCGCGCGCCGGTCACCCGTTCGACGTGGTCGTGATGGACGTGCAGATGCCGATCATGGGCGGCCACGAGGCGGCGCGCGAACTGCGTCGCCACTACGATCGTGCCGCGCTGCCCATCCTCGCGCTGACCGCGGCCGCGCTGGTCTCGGAGCGCGAGGAGGCGCTGGCCGCCGGCATGGACGACTTCCTGACCAAGCCGATCGACGCGATCAAGCTGCGCCACACGCTCGCCAACCTGCTGCAGCGCAGCGCGTGAGCGCTGACTGCGGTCATTCGCGGTAGTAGACGAGCTGATGGCTGCTCGCGAGCAGCTGCCAGTCGTCGCTCCAGACCTCGGCGCTCTGATCGAAGTAGCCGTTGCGGAAGTTCAGCGCGCGCGCCGTGCCGAGCACGTGCCGATCGCCTTGCGCGCGCAGCATCGCCGCATCGGCGTGGATGTAGGTCGTCAGCGAGACCGTGCCGATCGGATCGGCGCAAGCTTGCGCCGGCGCACGAAGATGCGCGGGAAAAAGCTGTCGCACAGCGCCGCCAGCGCGACGAAGTCGAGCGCACGCGGCGGCTCGTCGCGCACCCACACCTGCGTCACCGAATCGGGCTGATGCTGCTCGTCGAACGTATCGGGCAGGCCGCCGCGCACGAAGCGCATGTCGAAGCGCTGCGTCCACGCCGGCCGGCCGATCAGCGGCGCGCGCGTCAGCGCGGCGGCGGCCGGCAGGTTGGCGGGTGGTGCCGCCTCGGGTGTCGACCAGGTCTCGCGCCGCAGCGCGAACACCGCGGTCGCGCTGGCGGCAACCTCGCCGCCCTGGGTCAGCTCGATCGACCAGTGCTGGGTCGAGCGGTTGGTGCGCAGCGCGCGCGCCTCGATCAGGAATTCGCCGTCCGCCAGGCCGGCCGCGAAGTTGACGGTCAGCGCCACCGGCTCGCCGAGCCGCGCGCCGTGCTGCACGGCGGCTTGCAGCAGGCAGGCCGCGGTCGTGCCGCCGAACGGGCCGACCATGTTCGCGTAGGCCGGGTGGGTGTGACCCCGAAAGCGCCCGTCGGGCATCAGTTCGAGCAGCGTGGCGGTGTCGAAAGGGTGCATCGATCCGATGGTACGAAAGCACGCTCAGGCCAGCAGGGGCAATGACCGCACGCGCCGCCCGGTCAACACGAACATCGCGTTCGCGACCGCCGGCGCGATCGGCGGCGTGCCGGGTTCGCCGACACCGCCGGGCGCCCGCGTACTCGGCACCAGGTGGGTTTCGATGGCCGGCGCCTCGGCCATCTTCACGACCGGGTAGTCGGGAAAGTTGCTCTGCCGCACCACGCTGCCCTCGATGTCGATGCGCCCGTACAGCGCCGCGCTCAGGCCGAAGATCACCGCGCCCTCCATCTGCTGCGCGACGATGCCCGGGTTGACGACGGTGCCGACATCGGCGGCGCAGACGACGCGCCGCACGCGCGGCCGGCCGCCCTCGAGCGTCAGCTCGACGACCTGCGCGACGATGCTGTTGAAGCTCTCGTGCAGCGCCACGCCGCGCGCCACACCGGCCGGCAACGGCCGGCCCCAGCCGGCCTTGTCGGCGGCGAGCATCAGCACCGCGGCGTGGCGCGGCGCGTCCTTCAGCAGCGCGAGGCGAAACGCGACAGGGTCCTGCTTCGCCTCGAACGCGAGCTCGTCGATGAAGGCCTCGGCGAAGAACGCGTTGTGCGAATGCCCGACCGAGCGCCAGAAGCCGACCGGCACGCCGCTGTGCGTCGCGACGTGCGCCATGCGCTGGTTCGCGATGCCGTAGGGCAGGTCGATCAGGCCCTCGGCGGTGGTCTTGTCGGGCATGTCGATCGGGCCGGCGAGCGCCGGCAGGGCGCGCTCCATCCAGCGCGGCGTGATCGCGTCGCCGGCGCTGGTGATCGTCAGGCCCGTGGTCAGACCCTGCGCATCGAGGCTCGCCTGCAGCAGCGCGACGCCGGCGGGGCGGTAGAAGTCGTGGGTGATGTCCTCTTCGCGCGGCCACACCAGCTGCACCGGGCGGCCGTCGGTCTCGACCGCGATGCGCACCGCCTGGCCGACGACGTCGACATCGAGGCGGCGCCCGAAGCCGCCGCCGAGATAGGTGACGTGAACCGTGACCGCACCCTCGGGCACATGCGCGACCTGCGCTGCCAGCGAACGCGC
>JANXZN010000439.1 GCA_025355545.1 Rhizobacter sp. | reverse complement strand
CACGCGCAGCACGAGCTCGCCGGCATCGCGCGCCGCGCTGATCTCGATGCGCCCGCCGGCCACCGCCAGCTCGAGCCCGTGCTTGATGCAGTTCTCGACCAGCGGCTGCAGCAGCAGCGGCGGCACCGGCAGCTCGGCGAGCGCCTCGGGCAGCTCGAAGCGCGTCTGCAGCCGCACGCCCATGCGCACCTGTATCAACGCGAGGTAGTCGGCCAGCCGCGCGAACTCGGCGCGCAGCGGGTGCTGCGCGGCGCGCGAGCCGGCCACCGTGGCGCGCAGGAACGCGATCAGCTGGTCCAGCATCGCCTGCGCGCGTGCCGGCTCGACACCGATCAGCACGCGCAGGTTCGCCAGCGTGTTGAACAGCATGTGCGGCTCGAGCTGCGATTCGAGCAGCTTGAGCTGGTGCTCGGGGGCCTGGCGCTGCGCCGTCTGCATCGCGGCCTCTTTCGCGGCGATGGTCTCGCGCGAATAGAACCAGTAAGTGATGACCGTGCCCGGCACCAGCGAGCCGAGCAGCAGCGCGAGCGCCTGACGCCAGCTGCCGCGCAGGAAGCCGGGCAGTTCACGGCCGAGGATCAGCCCGGCGAGCTCGTTGCCGACGCTGAACCCGATCACCGTGCCGACGACCAGCGCGATAACCATCAGCGGCCAGCCGGGCCAGTGGCTGGCGGCGTCCGGCGAGCCGGGCGGGTCGTGGCGGTGCTTCCAGACCGCGAGCGGGATGCGGCCCAGGTCGATCGTGAACCAGCACAGCGTCGCGATGCACACCGACTGCACCAGGTTCGGCCAGAGCGGCGTGCCGAAGCCGCCGGTCAGCAGCAGGCCGATCGCCGCGCCGAAGCCGACGCTGCGCAGCCCGCGCAGCGCGAAGCGGGCGCGCCGGTTCGGCGGGCCGCTCGGCGCGTTGAGGGTGGCGCGGGTCGATGGCATCGCGGACCATTCTCCCGTACCGGTGGACGACGCGCGGTCCACGCGTCACGCGACCCGCGGTGCCGGCGATCGCTTCGCGCGCCGGCGCAGCCCCCAGCCGCGGGCCAGGAACAGCCCGCCGAAGCTGCCGTAGCCGAGGCTGCACAGGCCGGCAAAGCCCGGGTCGGTGGCGAGCGACGGCTGCACGCCCAAGCTCGCGCCGGCCACGTACTCGACCGCGGCCAGGCCGACGATCAGCGCCAGCGGCAACCAGCTGCCGGGCACGTGGAGCGTGCCGGTCGCCGGCAGCCACCGCGCGCCGCGCGCCTCGACCAGGCCGCGTGCAAACGTCAGCGCCACGCCGACACCGGCGGCCCGGCCGGCCAGCGCCAGGGGCGCGTGCCCGAACGCCCTGAACACGCCGCTCAGCGACAGCGCGATCATCATCAGCGGCAGGATCGTGACGCGCAGCAGACCCATCCGGCGCGGGCGGGTCTGCGACAGGCCGAATGCAAGCAAGGGGGCGAACACGCTCCAGACCCAGGCGGGCGTGTGTTGAACGATGGCGATGGACATGGTGCGGCTCCTTCGAGGGCTTTGGACAGGCGCGCTGCGCCGATGCCGTGCACTGTGCCCAGCGGCGCCCCAACGGGTCATGGCGCTGCGACGAAACGGCCGAGCGCGTCGCGAAACGGCGGCCGGCGGGCGCCGGGCGGGTGCTGCAAAATGGCCCGAACCAGCCCGGGCAGGCGCGAACACGGAAGTCAGGAGCGAAGGATGCGATCGTCGAGCGCGATTCGTTTGATCAGGCAGGGGCCGCTGGGGCTCGCGCCGCTGCTGCTCTGGGCCTGCGGCAGCGTCTCGCTGGTGGAGCCGAGGCCGGCGCCGGCGCTCGCATCGCCTTCGGCTGCGGCGACACCCGTGCCGGTGCCAGCCGCATCGGCGCCGCCGCCGCAGGTCGAGAGTGCCGCGGTCGCGGCGCGCTTTCCCGATCCGGCGGTCAGCTATCGCACGCCGGCCTTCGAGCCCGGCCACGCCGGCTTCACCAGTAACGCCGAGTTGCGCACGATCCTGCACGGCCTGGCGCGCGACGGCGACGGCCGCCCCGGCGCGACCAGCATCCGCCTGCTGCAGGTCGGCAGTTCGCAGACCGGCGTGCCGCTCGAGGCGCTGCAATTCAGCCGCGCGTCGGTGGCA
>JANXZN010000360.1 GCA_025355545.1 Rhizobacter sp. | reverse complement strand
GCAGCGTCATGCACATATCTGCATGACGCTGCCTATGCGCAGATCGGAACTATGCGCAGGTTTCGTGAGCTGGAACGCTGCGGCCGTTGCCTGGCGCAGTTATCACCCTGATGGGTCAACGTCGAACTGGACATAGTTTCGACGCTCAAGTGCACTGGTTGTCCCACTTCAGGAGACCGCCATGGGCATCGTCTACCGCTCTCGTTTCGCCGACGCCAACTGGCTGACCAACGGGCCGATCGCACCGCATATTGACTCGTTCAAGCAGCACTTGGCCGACGGCAGGTACGCGTCGAGCACGGTTGCCACGTATCTGAGCAACATCGCGCACTTCGCGCAATGGGTTCGGGGCAAGCGTCTGCGTCTTTCCCGAATCGACGAAGGGTCAATCGCCGAGTTTCTCGACCGCCATCTTCCGCATTGCCGGTGTGTGGGTCCTATCCGCCACGACCGCTGCGACCACCGTGCTGCGCTGGGGCACCTGCTTTTCGTGCTGCGCGCACGGGGAGTCATTGCCCCGCCGGCGATGAGCACGACGCCGGTGGATGAGGAACTGCGATGCTATGACGCGCACATGGATCGCGTGCGTGGCCTGGCGCCGAAGAGCCGCACCCTGGTGCTGCGCATCGTCGGCCGGTTGCTACGCCAGTGCTTCGGTGGCGGCGTCATCGACATCGCTGCGATCACGCCGGCGCATGTCCGGCATTTCTTCGCCCAGCAGGCCAAGCTCTACCGCAAGCCGGCTGGCGCCAGTTCGGTGGTGGCCGCGTTGCACGGCTACTTCCGTTACCGCGCCTCGCTCGGCGATCTCGTTCATGGCTTGATCGGCGCCGTGTCCTGTCCCGCCAATTGGCGACTCTCGACGCTGCCCAAGGCACTCACGGCAGAAGAAGTCGAGCAGTTGGTGAACTCTCTCGGCAGGACCGGCCGTTCGATGCGGCGCGCCGACGCGATCGTGCGCTGTGCCTTGGATCTCGGCCTTCGCAGCGGCGAAGTTGCACGGCTCAACCTCGACGACATCGACTGGCGAGCCGGCACGATCACTCTGCGCCACACCAAGGGCCTGCGTGAAGACGTGCTGCCGCTGCCAGTCACTACCGGGGAGGCCATCGCCGCGTACTTGAAGAACGAACGACCCGAGACCTCCAATCGAGCGGTCTTCGTGCGTCATATTGCGCCGCGCGACGAACCGGTCGGCGCCGATCTCGTAATCAAGACGATTCGACAAGCCTATGCCCGCGCCGGACTGCCCTACACGCGATCGCATCTGCTGCGTCACACGATGGCCAGCCGTTTGCTGGCAGGAGGCTCGTCTCTCAAGGAGGTAGCCGACGTGCTGCGTCATCGAGCGCTGAGCACTACGCAGATCTATGCCAAGCTCGACAGCCGCAAGCTCGTCGAAGTGTCCTTGCCCTGGCCGGGGAGCGCATCATGAAGGCGGGCGCCTCATTGCAAGCGCGTGTCGAGCAATATCTGGTCGAGCGACGCCGTTTGGGCTTCGCCCTTCGGGGTCCTGCTTGTTCCTTGCGCGGCTTCGTGCGCCATATTCAAGCCGTCGGTCACCGCGGTCCTCTGACCGTTGAAGTCATGACCGATTGGGCACGGCGCGACAGCCACGGCAGCGATGATCCGCACACCTGGGCGCGACGTCTGAAGCACCTGCGCTCGTTCACACGTTGGCTGCGACAGTTCGAACCGCGCACCGAGGTCCCAGACACCACGATCTTCGGTCGCATCCCCGAGCGCCTGGCCCCGCACATCTACAGCGAGCCCGAGATTGTCGATCTGCTGGCGGCCGCGCGGCGGCTCGGTCCGCCCTTGACGCTACGCGGAGTCGTCTTCGAGACCTTGTTCGGTCTAATTGCCAGCAGTGGACTGCGCATCGGCGAGGCGCTGGCGTTGCGCAACGAGGACGTCGATCTCAGGCGCGGGATGCTAACCATCCGCAAAGCCAAGTTCGGCAAGTCACGCCAAGTTCCGATGCACCCGAGCACCATCGAAGCGCTGCGGCGCTACCGCTGGACGCGCGACTTGGCGGGCGAGTCCGCCGCGCCCGAAGCCGCGTTCTTCATCGGCACGCGAGGCCGAAGGCATGGGCTGCCGCTCGGCGAACGCCAAGTGCATCGCGTCTTCGTCGCTCTACGCCAGCAGTTGGGCTGGCGCAACCGCGGCAATCATCATGCACCGCGCATCCATGACCTGAGGCACACGTTCGTCGTGCGCCGCATCGCGCAGTGGCAGGCGCAGGGTGTGGACGTCGATCAGGCGATGTTGTCGCTGTCAACCTACGTCGGGCATGCGGAAGTGGGCAACACTTATTGGTATCTGTCGGCAGCGCCGGAGCTGATGGCAGTGGCCGCTGACCGCTTCGCGTCGTTCGTGGCGCAAACGGAGGTGTCACATGCGTAATGCCATTGCACCGAAGCCGCCGTCCTTCGCCTCGCTGGTCCAGCAGTTCTTCACCGAGTACCTGGTCGCGCAGCGCGCGCTCAGCCCCCGCACGGTGGCCTGCTACCGCGATGCGTTGACGCTGTTCCTGGACTTCGCAAGCCGCAAACTGGGCAGGGCGCCGACGGACATTCGGCTGGCCGACCTTCAGTCCGATCTGATCCTGGCGTTCCTCGATCATTTGGAGCGCGGCCGGCACAACGCGGTCCGCAGCCGCAACCTGCGGCTCACCGCGTTACGCGCGTTCCTGAAGTTCGCGGGCCGGCGTGACGTGACCTCGCTTCACGTAGTCGAGCAGGCGCTGGCCGTGCCAATGAAGCGCTTCGAGCAGCCGATATTGGGCTTTCTGACTCGACAGGAGATGGAGGCGGTCCTCGGGCAACCGGGAGCACTTTGGTCCTCGCAGCGCGACCACCTGCTGCTGGCGATGCTTTACAACACCGGCGCGCGCGTCTCCGAGATCATCGGCGTGCGCGTGGTGGACGTCATTCTCGACGGCGCTGCCTGTGTGCATCTTCACGGCAAGGGGCGCAAGCTGCGATCAATACCACTGTGGGACACGACCGTCGTGGAGCTTCGCGCCTGGCTGCGGCTGAATCCAACGCTACGCGGCGAGGCCGCTTTGCTGCCCAACCGGGATGGCCAGGCGATGTCCAGATCCAACGTCGCGCAGCGTCTGAACCTGGCGGTGGCGCGAGCCGCCGCGCAGGAGCCCGGCATCCTGAAGAAGTCGGTCTCACCGCACACGCTGAGGCACACAACCGCAATGCACCTGCTGCAGTCGGGCGTGCCGTTCAACGTGATTGCCTTGTGGCTCGGGCACGAGAGCATGACCACCACCCATCGCTACGTCGAGGCCGACCTCGCGATGAAGGAGAAAGCGCTCGCGCGGCTCGAGCCGCCGAACACCAAGATGCGTCGGTTCCGAGCACCGGATTCGCTCATGCGGTTCCTGCAGACGCTGTAACTATGTGGAGGCGGCGCCGGCCTCCATCGCACACCACCATA
>JANXZN010000239.1 GCA_025355545.1 Rhizobacter sp. | reverse complement strand
CCTGCACCGGCGCCGGCACCGGCACCCGCACCGGCGCCTGCCGCTGGCGCGAAGCCCGCACCGGCCGCGACCGCCAAGCCGGCGCCTGCCGCACCCGCCGCGGCGACGGCAGCCGCTCCGGCCGCCAGGCCCGCCGAGATGAGCACCGCCGACAAGAAGGCGGCCGCGAAGAAGGACAGCGAAGACAAGAAGGCCGCGAAGGCCGCCGCCGCCGAGGAGGCCAAGAAGGCCAAGGTCGACCAGGCCGCCGCCGCGAAGGCGAGCACCAAGGACGCCAAGCCGGCCGCCGCATCGGCACCGGCCAGCGCCGCAAAGAAGTAAGGATCAGCCGGCGCGGACCGCCCCGGTCCGCCCGCCGAACGCCCCGCCCCGTGCGGGGCGTTCGCATTTCGGCTCCTGCTTTCGGGGGCGACCTTGCGAGGCGCCCCCTGGTGGCGATGGTCAGTTTGGCGACGCCGCCGAACACTTCGGTCCGAGCCTGCAATCCTGCGGCGCCCGAACCCACCGGAGAGTCACATGAACCTCGTCATCAAGACCATCGTCAGCGTCGCCCTGGCGCTGCTCGCGGCCAGCACGTTCGCCGCCGTCGACATCAACCGGGCCAGCCAGGCCGAGCTCGAAAGCATCAAGGGCATCGGCCCGTCGCTGTCGTCCCGGATTCTGGACGCGCGCAAGAGCGGCGCGTTCAAGGACTGGCTGGACCTGCAATCGCGCGTGAAGGGCGTGCGCGCCGGCAACTCGGTCAGGTTCTCGGCCGATGGCTTGACGGTCGGCGGCGCCGCGTTCAGCGCCCCGGCCGTCGGCGGCGCCCCGACCCGCAGCGCGAAGGCACCGAAAGCGGTGAAGGCCGGCAAGCTCGAGCGCGCGAAATAGCCGCCCGCCCCGGCACCAACGCCCCCGCCCCGGGGCGTTGGTGCCGGCCCAAGAGTCAAGCCCAGCCGAAAAAGGCGATCACGTCGTCGCGCCGCTGCATGGTGTCGCGCACGCCCAGCGCCATCAGCTCGCGCGTGTAGGCCGATTCGAACAGCAGGTAGCTCGCCAGCGCCGCGCCGCGCGCGTCCTCGCCCTGGCCCTGCACGCCCAGGCCTCGCAGCAGCGTGCGGATCGGCAGCGGCAACTCGCCCAGGTGCTTCGCGGCGATGTCGTCCAGGCGCTGGCTGGGTGCGATCACCAGCACCTCGATCGGCTTCAGGCTGGTCGCCGCGCGCGCTTCCGGTGTCAGCAACGCGAGTGTGCTGTTGATGCGCTGCAGGCGCTCGACATCGACCGCGAGCGCATCCAGGAAGATGTTCGACAGCGCGTGGCCCGCGATCTGCGCCAGGTTCGGGTACTCGCTGGCGCCGGCGCGCTCGCCGGGCGGCTCGTGCATGCGGCCGGCGCCGACCACGAGGATGCGCTCACCGCCCAGGTGCACCGCGGGCGAGATCGGCGCGGCCTGGCGCATCGAGCCGTCGCCGCAATACTCGATGTGATCGCCGATTTTCAGCGCCATCGCCGGAAACACGAACGGGATCGCCGACGACGCGAGCAGGTGCGGCACCGTGATCGAATCGCGCACCGCGATGCGCTGCGAGCGCGTCCACGGCACGATGTCCTTGACCGCGTCGTAGAAGGTCACGTGCAGCCCCGAGCCGTAGCTCGACGCGGTCACCGCGAGCGCCTGCAGATGGCCCTCGCGCATCATCCGGTGCAGCCGCTCGGTGCTGATCAGCGTGTTCAGCAAGCCCTCGAGCGGTGAGTTGTCGAGCAGCGAGCGTGGCCGGGCGCGGCGCCAGCGCGCGATCGCCCAGCCGATCGACATCATCGTCAGCCAGCGCGCGCCGGTGCGGATCACGCCGAACGAATCGGCGCGGTAGACCTGCTCGGCGTGGAAGTCCTGCCAGACCTCGCACAGCCCGTCGACTGCGCCGTCGAAGTCGTCGGCGCGGCAGGCCAGCGCCGCGGCGTTGATCGCGCCGGCCGAGGTGCCGGTCGTCACCGGGAACGGGTTCGGGTCGGCCGCATGGCCGCTGTCGCGCCGGATCTGCGCGATCGCCTTGAGCACGCCGACCTGGTAGGCGGCGCGCGCGCCGCCGCCCGTCAGCACCAGCCCGGTGGTCGCCACGGTAGAGCCCATCACGCCTTATCGGCGCGCACCGGGGGCGACTGTAGCCGGCGCGTCACGTCAGTCGTAGACGACGACGGCCTGACCGTGGTGCGCACCGGCGCGCCAGCGCGCCAGCGCCGCATCGGTGGGGTAGAAGCGCGCCGCTTCGCCGAGGTCGAGTTCGCCGCTGACGGCGCCGCGCTGCAGTTCCAGCCGCACCGTCAACCCCTGCGGCAGATCGCCGTGCTCGGTCAAGATGCGGCGCGACGGAAAATCGCGCAGCACCTCGGCCACCGGCGGCACGCTGCCGTTGACCGCGACCCGCAGGTACTTGCCGAAGCGGCAGCGCGCTCCGGCCAGATCCCAGACCTGCGCGACCGTCAGGCGCAGGCCGCCCGAGAAGCGGTCGGGCTGCACCTTGCCCTGAACGATGATCAACTCGTCGTCGCGCAAAAGATCGCGGTTCGCGTTCAACAGCTCTTCGTTGGCGACCGCTTCGATCGCCTCGCTCTTGTCGTCGAGCTTGAAGAGCGCGACGCGGCCGCGCTGGCCGTTGACGATGCGCAGGTCGGTGACGATGCCGGCGAGCAATTGCGGCTCGCGGCTGTCGAGCAGGTCGGCGATGCGGCGCTTCGCGAAGCAGCGCACCTCGCTCGCGCTCTGGTCGAACAGGTGGCCCGACAGGTAGAAGCCGAGTGCGCTCTTCTCCAGCGTCAGCCGCTCCTTGATGCTCCAGGTCTCGGCCGGCAGCAAGGCCGGTTCCTGCGTGCTCGCGCCGTGCTGGTCAGCGTCGCCGAAATCGAACAGGCCGCCCTGGTCGGCATGCGCCGCCTGCGTGTCGGCCCAGTCGAGCGCAAGGCCGCAGCTTGCGAGCATGCCGGCACGGTCCGGGTGCAGCGCATCGAAGGCGCCGGCCTTGACCAGCGCCTCGACGACGCGCTTGTTCAGCTGCTTGCGGTCGACGCGCGCGCAGAAGTCGAACAGGCTCGTGAACGCACCGCCTTCGGTTCGCGCCGCGACGATCGCTTCGATCGCGCCCTGCCCCGTGCCCTTGATCGCCCCCAGGCCGTACTGCACGGTCTCGTCCGAGATCGGCTCGAAGCGGTGCACGCCCTGATTGACGTCGGGCGGCTCGATCGTGACGCCGAAGGTCTTGGCGTCGACCAGTAGCGCGCGCAGCTTCTCGCTGTCGTCCATCTCCACCGTCATGTTGGCGGCGAAGAACTCGGCGGTGCAATGCACCTTGATCCAGGCAGTGTGGTACGCGAGCAGCGAATACGCGGCGGCGTGCGACTTGTTGAAGCCGTAGCCGGCGAACTTCTCCATCAGGTCGAAGACTTCATCGGCCTTGTCCTGCCCGATGCCTTGCCTGGCCGCACCATCGCGGAAGATGACGCGCTGCTTGGCCATCTCGGCCGGGTTCTTCTTGCCCATCGCCTTGCGCAGGATGTCGGCCCCACCCAGCGAATAGCCGGCCAGGCGCTGCGCCGCCAGCATCACCTGCTCCTGGTAGACCATCACGCCATAGGTTTCGGCGAGCACCGCCTCGAGCAGCGGGTGCGGGTAGCTGACCTCTTCCTTGCCGTGCTTTCGGGCGCAGAAGCTCGGGATGTTCTCCATCGGGCCGGGGCGGAACATCGCGTTCAGCGCGAACAAGTCCTCGATGCGCGTCGGCCGCGCGTCTCTCAGCATGCGCTGCATGCCGGCGCTTTCGAACTGGAACACCGACTCGGTGCGGCCTTCCGAAAACAGCTTGTAGACGCGCGGGTCGTCGAGCGGCAGCTTGTCGTAGTCGAAGTCCTGGTGCTGCGGCCGGCGCGACCTGATGAAGTCCTTCGCGAGTTCCAGAATCGTCAGCGTCGCCAGACCCAGGAAGTCGAACTTGACGAGACCGATCGCCTCGACATCGTCCTTGTCGAACTGGCTCACCGCACTGTCGCTGCCGGGCTGCATGTACAGCGGGCAGAAGTCGGTGATCTTGCCCGGCGCGATCAGCACGCCGCCGGCGTGCATGCCGACATTGCGCGTGATGCCCTCGACGCGCGTGGCCAGAGCGAGCAGTTCGGCCACTTCCTCCTCGGCGGCTTCGCGCTGCTCGAGCTCGGGCGCTTCCCTGCGCGCATAGATCAGGCCCGGGTCGGGCTTCTCCGGCACTTTCGCCAACGTCACCTGCTTGCCGGGCGGCGCCGGGATCAGCTTCGCGATCGAATCGACATGGCCATAGCCCATGCCGAGCACGCGGCCGATGTCGCGCAGCGCGGCCTTCGCGGCCATCGTGCCGAAGGTCGCGATCTGGCTGACCGCGTCGCGCCCGTACTTCTGCTTGACGTAGTCGATCACGCGCTCGCGGTTGCCCTGGCAGAAGTCGATGTCGAAGTCGGGCATCGACACGCGCTCCGGGTTCAGGAAGCGCTCGAACAGCAGGTTGTACTGCAGCGGGTCCAGCCCGGTGATGTTGAGCGAATATGCGACCAGCGAGCCGGCACCCGAGCCGCGCCCCGGCCCGACCGGGCAGCCGTTGTTCTGCGCCCAGTTGATGAAGTCGGCGACGATCAGGAAGTAGCCCGGGAAGCCCATCTTCAGGATCGTCGCGATCTCGAAATCAAGCCGCTCGACATAGCTCGGTCGCTGGGCCGCGCGCTCGGTCGCGTCCGGGTAGCGCTGCTGCAGCCGCCGCTCCAGGCCCTGGTGCGATGTGATGCTGAAATACTCGGCCATCGCCAGTGGCCGGCCGTCGACGAGCGGCGTCGGGAAGTCCGGCAGCTGCGGCTTGCCGAGCACGAGGCTGAGGCTGCAGCGCTTCGCGATCTCGGTCGTGTTCTCGATCGCGCTCGGCAGGTCGCCGAAGAGCGCCTGCATCTGCGCCTGGGTCTTGAAATACTGCTCGCGGCTGAAGCGCCTGACGCGCTTCGGGTTCGTCAGCATCTCGCCTTCGGCGACGCACACGCGCGCCTCGTGAGCGTCGAAATCATCGGCGCTCGCGAACTGCACCGGGTGCGTCGCGACCACCGGCAACTGCAGCCGCGCCGCCAGCTGCACCGCCGCGCGCACGTGCGCCTCGTTGCCGGGCAGGCCGGCGCGCTGCAGCTCGATATAGAAGCGGTTCGCGAAGATCGCGGCGAGCCGGTGCGCCAGCGCGTCGGCGCGCGCCGGGTCATCGGCGACCAGGGCCTGGCCGACCGCGCCCATCTCGGCGCCCGCGAGCGCAATCAGGCCCGCGTTCAGCTCCGCGAGCCAGGCCCATTTGACGCAGGCCTGCGAACGCTGCTCGTGCCGCAGCCAGGCGCGCGACAGCAGCTCGCACAGGTTGCGGTAGCCGCGTCCGTCCTGCACCAGCACGACCAGCCGGCTCGGTGCCTTCTCGCCGCCTTCGGGCTCGAGCCAGAGGTCGGCGCCGATGATCGGCTTGATGCCCTTCTTGCGCGCCGCGCCGTACAGCTTGACCGCGCCGAACAGGTTCGACAGGTCGGTGATCGCGAGCGCGGCCTGCGCGTCCGCCACCGCGCTGGCGACCGCGTCGTCGATCCGCAGGGTGCCGTCGGCGATGGAGAACTCGGTGTGGGTGCGCAGGTGAACGAAAGCCATCCAGTCATTCTAGGGAGCGCGTGCCCCGTAAAATTTGCGCGGTGAAATCAATTCTGAACATCTCGGCCTACAAGTTCGTCGGCCTCAGCGACACGGCCCGATGGCGTGAGGGCATCCGCTCACAGGCGCAGGCCGGCGCGCTCAAGGGCACGGTGCTGCTGGCTGACGAAGGCATCAACCTGTTCGTCGCCGGCGCACCGGCCGGGGTGCGCAGTTTTCTCTCGTGGCTGACCGCGCACGCGGCGTTCGCCGATCTGCCGGTGAAGCAGAGCTGGTCCGACGCGGTGCCGTTCGGCCGGCTGCTGGTCAAGGTCAAGGCCGAGATCATCCGCATGAACCATCCGACGATCCGGCCCCAGGCTGCACGCGCGCCTGCGGTCGACGCACACACGCTTGCCCGCTGGCTCACGGCCGGTGTCGACGACGCGGGCCGCGAGGTCGTCACGCTCGACACGCGCAATGCGTTCGAGGTCGACCAAGGCCGCTTTCGCGGCGCGCACGATTGGCGCTTGCGCAAATTCAGCGAGTTTGCGCCGGCGCTGCGCAGCCACCGAGCCGAGCTCGAGGGCAAGACGGTGGTGAGCTACTGCACCGGCGGCATCCGCTGCGAAAAGGCGGCGCTGCTGATGCGCGAAGCGGGCCTTGCGAACGTGCTGCAGCTCGACGGCGGCATCCTCAAATACTTTGAGGAAACCGGCGGCCAACACTTTGAAGGGAATTGTTTCGTGTTCGACGCGCGCGGGGCGTTGAATGACACACTGGCGCCGGCCCGGCCGGTGTAAGTTCGGGTCACGTTCAGCAACGATTCTCCGTGCTCGCCCACGGAGCACACGTCATGAAGACAGCCCTGTGGCCCATGCCCGCCGCCGCGCGGCCGGGCGAACTCGCAGCCGCCTACGCCGCGATCCGCCAGACCACGCTGGAGCTGATTGCGCCGCTGTCGGCCGAAGATTGCCAGGTTCAGTCGATGCCGGACGCGAGCCCGGCGAAGTGGCATCTCGCGCACATCACCTGGTTCTTCGAGACCTTCGTGCTGCAGCCGAACGAGCCCGACTTTCGGCCGTTCGACGCGAGCTTTCGGGTGCTGTTCAACAGCTATTACCAGGGCGTCGGCGAGATGCACCCGCGCGACCGGCGCGGCCTGGTCACGCGGCCGACGCTGGCCGAGGTGAAGCAATACCGCGCCGCCGTCGACGAGCGCATGCAGCGCCTGCTCGGCTCGCGTGGCGACGACGCGGCGCTGGCCGGGCTGGTCACGCTCGGGCTGCATCATGAGCAGCAGCACCAGGAACTGCTGCTGACCGACATCAAGCACGCGCTGAGCTTCAACCCGACGCATGCCGCCTATGCCAAACGCTGGCCGATGACCAGCGTGCGCGCGCAGCCGCTGCGCTGGTTCGACCAGACCGGCGGCCTGATCGAGCAGGGCTTCGATGCCTCGCTCGACGGCGCGTTCTGCTTCGACAACGAGACGCCGCGGCACGGCGTCTACGTGGCGCCGTTCGAACTCGCGTCGCGGCCGGTGAACAACGGCGAGTACCTCGCGTTCATCGACGACGGCGGCTACCGGCGCCCCGAGCTCTGGCTCGCCATGGGCTGGGACTGGTTGCGCGCCGGCCAGCGCAGCGCGCCGCTGTACTGGCGCGAACGCGACGCGCGCTGGATGTGTCACACCCTGCACGGCGTGGTCGAGATCGACACGCGCACGCCCGTTTGTCACCTCAGCTATTTCGAGGCCGACGCGTTCGCGCGTTGGGCCGAGGCGCGCCTGCCCACCGAATTCGAGTGGGAACACGCCGCGCGGCAACTGCGCGCGGCGGCGCGGCCGAACCTGGCCGACCGCGGCGCCTTCCACCCGCTGCCGGCCGACGGCGAGCCCGGCGACGAGCCGGTGCAGATGTTCGGCGATGTCTGGGAGTGGACGCAGTCGAGCTACGGCGCGTACCCGGGCTTCCGCGCGCTGCCGGGGGCGGTTGGCGAATACAACGGCAAGTTCATGAGCAACTAGTGTAGTGATGCAATCTTGAGGGAACGTAAACGAACCCTGCCACACCAATGATCTACTACGGACTGGTGTGGAGAACGAGAGTGCGAGTTGCCCCTGAGATTGTGCTGTCGGACGAAGAGCGCGAGGTGCTCGACGAGCTGATTCGCTCCAAGCTGACGAGCGTGCGT
>JANXZN010000227.1 GCA_025355545.1 Rhizobacter sp. | reverse complement strand
CGGAGCAGGAACTGCCGCCAGCGTGCCGATGTAGTCCGAGAAGCCTTTCAGGTCCGCGTCCTTCATCGGCTTGGCCATTGCGATCATTGCCTCGTTCTTGCGCCGGCCTTCGCGGAACAGGAACAGTTGCGTGATCACGTACAGCGACGAATTGCCCGCAATCACCGGCACGCCGGGCATGTCGCTGCGGCCGCTGGCGCCGTGACAGGCCGCACAGACAGCCTTGAACTGCGCCGCGTAGTCGACGACGGCTGCGCCAGCGGAGGACGCAGTGCCAGCGCCGCCCGCTGGCTTCTTGGCTTGCGCAAACGCCGGCGTGACTGCCACGCCGAGCGATGCCAGCGCGGCCGCTGTCGCTGTCGCAATGAACCGCCAGGACATCTCTTTATTTGCCCGCGTAGCTGATGCGATAGATCGCTCCTGCATGGTCGTCGCTGACGAGCAGCGAACCGTCCTTCAGGATCAGGAAGTCCACTGGTCGACCCAGGTACTGGTTGTTTTCAGTAAAGCCCGTCATGAAGGGCTCGACCTTCGCAGTGCCGTCCTTTTGCGGGTAGGCAACGTAGACACCGTTCCACTTCTTGGTGCGGTTCCACGGCCCGTGAATGGCGATGAACGCCGCACCCTGGTACTTCGCCGGGAACTGGTGGCCGGTGTAGAACTTCAGGCCGAGCGAACCGGCGTGCGGCCCGAGCAGCGCGGCAGGCTTTTGGAACTCATCGCACGAGCGGCCCCATCCGAACTCGGGGTCCGGGATGCTGCCCTGGTGGCAAAACGGATAGCCGAAGTTCGCGCCGACCTTCGTCAGATGGTTCAGCTTGTCCTCCGGGATCTCTTCGCTGAGCCAGTCACGCGAGTTCTCGGTGAACCACAGGTCGCCGGTCTTCGGATCAAAGTCGAAGCCGACGGTGTTGCGCACGCCTTGGGCCACGGTCTCGACATTCGAGCCGTCGAAGTTCATCCGGTAAATCTTCGCCCACTCGCCCGGGTCGCAGATGTTGCACGGTGCGCCGACGTTGTAGTAGAGCTTGTCGCCCTTGATCCGCAGGTATTTCCAACTGTGGTCGCTGCCGCCGGGCAGCTTGTCTGTCAGCACCGCGGTCGGTTCTCCCAGCGGGGCGCCGAGCTTGCTGTCGACGTTGTCCCAGCGGACTATCTTCTTGTTCGTCGCGAAGAACAGCGAACCCTTGCTGTATTCGATGCCAGTGGCTTGTTCGGTCTTGTCGATGATGACAGTCGGCGCGCGGTTGCCGTCGGTCGCCTTCTCGGGCAGCGAGTAGACCTTGTTGCCGACGAACAGCGTGCTGACGATGATGGTGCCCGGGGGACCCTGGCGCAGCTCGCGCGCATCGAGCACGCCGGAGGCCCAGGTCTCGACCTTGAAGCCCGGCGGCAGCTTGAACTTCTTGGTCGGCAACTGGTCGGCCGCGGTCGGAATCGGGAAGGCCGGGACCGGCGCCAACTTCATCGCGATGTCGGTCTTGGGCCGCCCCTTGGCCCAGCCCGGTTCAGCTTCCTCGGCCGACACGGCCACGGCCGAGAGCAGCAGCGGAAGTGCCACCATTGCAAAAAACAAACGAACCTTATTCATGTACATCTCTCCTCTTAAATGTGATAACTGCTTATGAACCAGTCGGGCTGCACGGGGACTCAATGCGAGCCGCCACGTTCATCGTGATCGTCGCTGCCTTCAACGCTGCGAGAGTCTATGGCTTTTGTATCCAGACTCCGCCATTGAATTCTGTATTCAGACGTCGCCATTGAATTCTGTATCCAAACTCCGCCATTGAAATCAGGGGAAAACCCTCGATGTTCGGCGACTCCAGTTTCCCAAGCTCACTCCAAGTGAACCCGCTCGGAAACTACAGCGGATTGAAGCTTTTCCACTAGGCAGGAACCTGCCTGCGGCCCAACCAGAAAGTTGCCAACCAACTGGTCATGCTGCTGGCCGCGCTGGGCTACACCCCTGCTGGACAGACGGACGACAGAGTCGCCGCATCGTCCAGCAGGTCGAGTTGAATGGCCTTTGACTTGTTCCATGGCATGCGCATGAAACCATCGTGCCGCTGCCGATCGATACGCGGTAGTCCCCAGCAACGCAGGCACCGCAGCCTTGCGACGTACCGCGACGTCTCGAGTGCGCCCGCGGCGTCTCAACACGTCGCAGTGCTGTCACGCAAAGTTTCATCTTTCCACAGTCGCTCGCCGGTACGCGACGTACTCGCCCCTACATGGGGGTGATTCACGCTCTTGCTTCTCCTGCAGGATGCGAGAAGTTCGGCCGCAGTGCGCCGTGCGGGGTCGGACAGTCCGACCCTATGGAACAGCGTACTGACCACGGGCGGTCAGCTTGGTGTATGACAGCATATACGCTATCATTCCAAGAATGCCAACGATCGTGCTGGACACCAACATTCTGGTCGCCGCGTTGCTCCGGGGCGGCGGCACGGCACGTGCCGTTCTCCGTGCTTGCCTGAGCGCGCAATACGAACCAGTGCTCGGGCCGGCCTTGCTTGCAGAATATGAAGACGTCTTGGGCCGCACCGATCTCTTCGCCGCTTCCGCTTTGTCGCTGAAGGAGCGGAATGAAGTGTTTGACGGTTTTCTGAATCGATGTCGCTGGGTGGAGGTGTTTTATGCGTGGCGGCCCAACTTGCCCGACGAAGCGGACAACCATCTTATCGAACTCGGCGTCGCGGCGCAAGCCGATGCGATCGTGACGCGGAACCTGCGCAATGTGTCGCGCGGAGAACTGAAGTTTCCGTCGCTCAGAGTCCTCACACCTGAGCAGTGCCTGGAGGTAATCCCATGTCCACATTGACGATCCGTTTGCCCGATGACAAGCATGAGCGCCTGAAGGCCCTCGCGCGATCTAACTCGATCAGCATCAACAAGCTGATGGACGAACTCGCCACGGTGGCGCTCGCCAATTACGATGCCAGGGTGCGCTTCGAGACGCGAGCAACTCACGGCAATCCCAAGCGCGCACTGAGCGTCCTCGACAAGCTGGACCGCGCTGACTGACGACACCGTCGCCCGCCGTCTGTATGGTGCAGGAACTTTTGCAGGAACCTGCACAGGCAGAATGGAAAGAACCGAGGTTGGTCCTCGCCTACCGAGGCGAATTCGATCCTCCTCCTCCCACCACTAATCATGCGGGCTAGCGGCCGATTTCAGGCTTCTAGCCCGCCTCTGTTTTCGCCGCTGTTGTTATTTCTGGTGACAGTCTCATCACCCGCTATTTCGGCGCGGCGGACGCTGGCGGAGCAGGAGCGATCGACACAGGATTCAGTTCTAAGACATCGCCGGTGCAAGTGTTCACCTTGTAGGTTCTGCCTTTGATGTCCTGCAGCTCGAAACACTTGCCGGGATGGGTGACATGGCCGTCCCACCTTGCTACGCCGACGATCGCCGCAGCAATGGCAAGTGCAACGATCCCCCATCCGAGGCCTTCACCGATCGCAGCAAGGCCCTTGCTGTCTGCGACCTTCTCGACCGACTTCGCGATTGCTTCAGCGTGCGATGGTTTGACGGGCGGAATCATGGTGCGACAGTCTCCCTCAATAGTCCGATGCGAGCATGAGCGTGGTCGCTTCGGCGCACCGAGCTTCGGCGTGGTCGGGCTGTAGGCGATGGTCAGCACCTTGTCGAGCGCGATCGACGCCTGAGGATCTCGGTTGCCCCATTTGTCCTTCATGCTGTTGTTCAGCGACACGCGATTGGTCTCGCGCGGCATGTCTTCGCCCACGAGCCACATCCCGGCCATGTGGGTGTAGTTGTCCAGGTACCACGCGAATTCTTCACCCCAGCCGCCCGGGTTGAGGAATGCCGCCATGAACGGCAGGCCCAGCGACAAGGTCCCCAGCCAGCGCGGCGCCGCAGTGCGGTGGCGGTCGTCGAGGCTCGCCAGGCTGCCGCGAACGAGCGGCGATACCTTGCTGGCATCGGAGCCTGTATATATATTCGATATATATTCAGGAGTCTCCTCATGAGCACGATCCAGGATTCCATGCTGTTGAAGTTCCGCGCCAAGGACACCCGTTTCGGCGTCACACGCGACACCGTCAAGGCGCTAGCCGCCGAACTGGGCACCACCGAGACGGCGGTGGTGCACATGGCGCTGTCGAAGCTGGCAGAAGAGATGCTTCCGGCTTACGAGCAGGACGCGGGCCCGCTCACCGCCCGTGAACTGGCCAGCCTTCGGCGTGTGGCCAAGAAGACTTTGCCGAAGGGCAAGGTGCTGGACGTCAAGAGTCTGTTTTGATGGCGAGCCCCTGGAAACCACCGGTCGTCGGCGACATCCTGTGGAGCCATTTTCCGGAACTGCCTGACGTTGATCCGGGGCCCAAGCCGAGGCCGGCACTGGTCGCGCAGGTCACCATCAGGGATGACGGTGCGGTCGTCGCGGTGGTCTACGGCACCTCGCAGCGGCTGGACAGGCTTCTGCCTGGTGAATTCGCCATCCGAAAGGCCCAGAACCCGGCGGCGTTCGCGCTGGCAGGCTTGTCGTTCGACACGAAGTTCAACTTCAAGCAAATCGTCGAACTGCCGTGGACGGACGCGTCCTTCAAGGTGCCGCCGAGAGCCATGCATGGCCAAAATCCAATGCTTGGGACGCTGCATCCCTCCATGATGCAGGCGGCCAGAGCCGCGTACCTGGCTGCGGCGGGCGGCTGACATTTGCAGGCTGCACAGCTCGTCACCGACACGTTGCGATGCAGGGCTGCAGCGCCGATACCGCATCGGCAGTCCGCCAACCCCATGGCCGGAGGCCAGATGCTTCCCAAGACATGAGAGGCGCTTTCGTTGAGGAAGGCCCACTCGATGGACTTGACCACACTGCGCAGCGCGCTCGCTCAACTGAGGCGTGGCGAGTTGCTGATCGTCGCTCAGCGGGCCGCCGAGAGGGTGCCGGCCGCAGCCTTGCCGTTGCTTCTGGGCGGGCTGGTTGAGCTGCAGACCGGTTCGGAATCGAAGCCTGTCACCGTCACCCTGCTTGAAGAGGTTCAACGGTTTCACGCGGAAGGCATGCGTGGCCAGTTCTACGAACCCTTCAATGTCAATTCGCGCAACTGCAGCGAGCAGTCCCGCGGGACCGACGCTTTCATCGCCGAGTTTGATCGTCTCGTGGCCAGGTGCATCGTCGAGGCCCACGCCGAGCCCGGTCATGCCACAGCGAAAGCCTTTGAAGTTCTCTTCTCGTTGCTGCGCTGCATCGACGAGGGAAACGACGACGTGCTCTTTTTCGCCGATGTCGGCACGCACGCGCATGCCGTCCTGTGCCACGCGCTCAAGCGTGATCGCCCCAACCGCCGCCAGCGCGGCCACGTTGTCGCTGAGCACTTCGTCCAGCGCCTTGTCGTTGCCGATGCCCCCGCCGCTGCGGAAGTCGTTCAACGCGTGGTAGTTGACCGGCACGCCACCGCAGATCCAGCGGTAGGCGTCGTGCTCGCGGCTCAGCCGCGCGACTTCGCGACCGCTGCCCACGCCGTCGAGCACGGCGTACAGCCACAGCGCGAACAAAATGCGCGGGTCGATCGCCCGGCGTCCGGGGGCCGCGCCGCGTGCCTTGATGGCATCGAACAGTGCGCCCAGGTCTTGACGTTCGACGTAGCCCCACACGAGCCGCGCGCGGTGCTCTTCGGCCAGCAGCGATTCGAGATCCGAGGCGCGCAGCTCGACTTGCGCGCGGTTGGCCTCGAGCACGCGCGGCGCGCCCTGGCTGCGCTTGCTCGCCGCATGCGCTTGCGCATCATGCAACTGCGCAACGCTTGGCTCGGCCAAGTCCTCGAACAGGCCCACATTCGTCGGCTCGCTCTCGCCGTCAGTTGGTGTCGTCATGCCAAGTACCAAGCCAGTCGCGTGCCAGTTCGATCGGTCGGAGAAAAACTCTCACTCTCTCAGTCTGGCGTGGCAACGATAACGGGCGACGCGCCAAGGTGCATGCCTGAGTCGAGCAGGACCAGTTCACCCGTCACCGTACGCGCCGCGTCCAGCAGCCAGATCACAGCGTCCGCGACATCCTCCGCCGTGCATGCGCGCTTCAGCGGCGTCGAGCGTTCGTACGCCGCTTTGAGTTTTTCATAGCCTTCCTGCCCGGCGCCTCGCACGAACCACCGCATCGTTATCAGGCCGGGGCACACCGCGTTGACGCGGATGTCCGGCGCGAGCGCTCGCGCGAGATGCAGGGTCAGCGCGTTGACTGCACCCTTGGATGCGATGTAAGGCACCGAGGAGCCGATGCCCAGCGCGCCGGCGATGGAGGACACGTTGACGATGGCCCCCTGGTGTGCCTTCAGGTGAACGACGCAAGCCCGGACCATTTGGAATGCGCCGATGACGTTCACGCCCATGACGTTCTGAAATGTCTGGGCATCGAGCGCATCCCAGTTCGAGGCGCCGACGAAGGTGTTGATGCCCGCGTTGTTGACCAGCCCGTCGAGCCGCTTCCAGCGCGCAACCGCTGCGTCGACCATGGCGCGGCAGGCGCCGTCATCGGCGACATCGCCCTTCACCAGAAGCGTGTCGGCGCCCGCACGACGGCAGGCCTCCTCGGTCTCCTTCGCCTCTTGCTCGCTCTTCAAATAATTGATGAGCACGTCATAGCCGCGACGAGCCAGCCCCAGCGCGGTTGCCGCCCCCACACCCGTCGCCGAGCCGGTCACGATGGCTGCCTTGCGCTGATTCATGCCGTGGCCTCGTCGTTCGTCAATGGAAGTTTGCCCTGCCATGGCAGGATACGGGAGAGTGATCTCTGGTACGCAGGGTCCATGGAGGTTCTTTCGTCTCGATCGGCTGGGCAAATCCGCGCACTCCCCTCTTGAGCCTCGAGGGCAGCTTGGAGTCGCTGAGTGAAGGCCGCAGCATCGAACTCGGCGGCCATAAGAGGTCATCAAGATCGACGATGTTCTCAGCCTGACCTCGCGGACGAAGCCGGGCAGGAGAGAGGTATTGCGCCCGCGCCCACGCGCCCACAAACCAGACGACTTCAGCTTTGGTCTCCTGACAAGGGTTCCTACCGAGCCCACTTGCGTGCATCATCGGGCGGCACAAATGAGTCTGGACAGGTTGCTTCGAGAACATTGTCGAGATCAGTCCCCGCGCTACTCAGACATCACATCCGGTGCGGCCGCAACAGCCAGAAGGATTACCTTGGACATCGACACCTGGCTGGACGGAATCGGATTGAGCCAGTACGCCGACTTGTTCCGCTCCAACGATGTCGACGCCACACTCCTGCACCGCCTGACAGCCGACGATCTCAAGGAGTTGGGCGTCGCATCGTTCGGCCACCGCAAGAAGCTGCTGGCCGCGATCGAAGCCCTCAATACGGCACCCACGGCCCCTTCGGCCACGCCGGTCGATGTCGCCGCGAGCGTTGCGCACGCCACGAACACCACCACCGAGCGCCGCCATCTCACCGTGATGTTTGTCGACCTGGTCGGCTCGACGGCGCTCTCCGCCCAACTCGACCCGGAGGACATGGGCGAGTTGATCCGTGCATATCAGAACACGGTGGCCGGTGAGATCTCGCGCTTCGAGGGCCACATCGCACAGTTCCTCGGCGACGGTGTGCTCGCCTATTTCGGCTGGCCTCGGGCCCATGAAGACGACGCCGAACGTGCGGTGCGCTCGGGCCTGGCCGTCACGGCCGCAGCCTCGCGACTCAAGGCGACCACCGCACCTGCGGCGCAGAACCTGCAGACCCGCATCGGCATCGCCACCGGCATGGTCGTCGTCGGCGACCTGATCGGCGAGGGCTCGGGGCAGCGGCACGCCGTCGTCGGCGAGACGCCCAATTTCGCGGCGCGGCTGCAAGCCGTGGCCGAGCCCGGCATGGTGGTGATTGCCGATTCGACCCGCCACCTCGCCGGCGATCTGTTCGTGCTGCGCGATCTCGGCCCGCAGCGCTTCAAGGGCATGGCGGAGCCGGCGCCCGCGTTCGCCGTGCTCGGCGAATGCGCGATCGAGAGCCGCTTCGTGGCGCGGCACGCGGGCGAGGTGACGGCCCTCGTCGGCCGCGACCAGGAGCTCGCCCTGCTGGTCGAGCGCTGGCGCCAGGCCGGGGACGGCGAGGGCCAGGTGGTGTTGCTCAGTGGCGAGGCGGGCATCGGCAAGTCGCGCATCACCGAAGCCGTGATCGACGCGGTGCGCCGCGCGCCGCACTACCTGTTGCGAGACCAGTGTTCGCCCTACCACGCCGACTCGGCCCTCTACCCGGTGATCCAGCAGCTCTCGCATGCGGCGGGCTTCACCGAAGGCGACAGCACGCAGCACCGCCTCGAGCGCCTCGAGCGCCTCGAGGCGCTGCTGGCCACCGACACCGACGACGGCACATCAGCCGCACCGCTGCTGGCCACGCTGCTGGGCATCGACGCGACCTCGCGCTACGGCGCCAGCACGCTGACGCCGCAACAGCGCCGCAGCCGCACCCTCGAGGCCCTCATCGATCAGCTCGTCGGCCTGGCCGGCCACAAGCCCGTGCTGTGGGTGATCGAAGACGCGCACTGGATCGACCCGACGACGCTGGAGCTGATCGAGCTCGCACTCGATCGCCTGCGTGGCGCACGCGTGCTCGCGCTGATCACGTCGCGCCCGACGTTCGTCGCAACATTCGGCAGCCACCCGGTCGTGACCCGGCTGGCGCTGAACCGCCTCGGCCGCGCGGCAACCCAGGCGATCGTCTCGCGCATCACCCGCGGCAAGCGCCTGCCCGAGGCCTTGCTCGACGAGATCGCGGCCAAGACCGACGGCGTGCCGTTGTTCGTCGAAGAGATCACGAAGGCGGTCATCGAATCGGGTCTGTTGCACGAGGGCGAAGACGCCTACCACCTCGACGGCCCGCTGAATGCACTCGCTATTCCCGAGACGCTGCACGACTCGCTGATGGCCCGGCTCGATCGCCTTCAGCCGGTGAAAGAAGTGGCGCAGACGGCAGCCGTCATCGGCCGCAGCTTCGACCACCGCACCCTCGCCGCGCTGGTCGACCGGCCGGAGCACGAACTCGCCGAGGCGATGCGGCAACTCGTCGACGCCGAGTTGATCTTTCGCCGCGGCACGCCGCCCGAGGCCACGTACCTGTTCAAGCACGCGCTGGTGCGCGATGCCGCGTACGAGAGCCTGCTCAAGGCCAGGCGGGTCGCGTTGCATGCCCGCTTGCTCGATGTGCTGGAGCGTCGGGACGACGCGGCGCCGGAGCTCAGGGCGCAGCATGCCGAGGCCGCAGGCCTCACCGAGCGGGCGCTCGGCCACTGGGAGCAGGCCGGCCTGCGGGCGCTGGCCCGGCCGGCGTTCAAGGAGGCCATCGCGAGCCTCGAGAACGGCATTCGCCTCTGCCGCGCGCTGGGCGGCGCCGCCCAGTGGATGCGCCGCGAGCAGGCGCTGCACCTGCAACTCGGGCAGGCATTGATCGCGAACCAGAGCTACTCGGCGCCGGCGACAGTGCGCGCGTTCGAGCGCGCGCTGTCGCTGGCCGACGCGATCGGCGACGTGTCGTTGCAGCTGCCCGCGTTGTACGGCAAGTGGGTCGGACGGCACACCGACGGCCGGCCTGCGGGCGAGCTTGCCGAGCGCTTTGCCGTGCTCGCGGCTGCGCGGCCCGAGACCGGGCCAGCGCTCGTCGGGTTGCGCATGCTCGGGCTGGAGCGCTTTCACGAAAGCCGCTTCAAGGAATCGCTTGCGCTTTCGAACCAGGCGCTCGACGCCTACGACCCGCTCGCGCATCGCGACCTGGCGCTTCGCTTTGGCCACGATGCGCGGGTGGCCGCCGCGAACTTTCAGGCCTGGAGTCTTTGGCATCTGGGACGGCCCGACCAGGCGGCCCGCGCGGGCGAGACGAGCCTGCGCTGGGCGCGCGAGACCGGCCACGCCAACACCATCGGTCTGGCCTCGTGGGCCAGCTCGACGCTGCTCGACATCTGGCTCCGCCGGCCCAACAAGGTCGAAGCCGCCGCGCGCGAAGGCTTGCGCTTTGCCGAAGAAAAGTCGTTGGCGTTGTGGCGCGCCTTTGCGCAGATTCATCTCGGCTGGGCGCTCTCACAGCAAGGCACGGCACCGGGCATCGACGAGATCGAAGCCGGCCTGCGCGAGGCACAGCGGATTGGAGTCGGCCGCTTCGAACCTTTCCATCAGGGCCTTGCCGCGCAAGCTTGTGCGCGCGATGGGCGCCACGACGACGCGTGGGCGCACATCACCCGGGCCTTTGAATTGCTTGCGTACGGTCACGATGTGGCGTTCGCAGCCGAACTCCACCGCATGCGCGCCGGTCTGCTGCTGACCGCCGATGCGAGCCAACACGCCGCCGCCGAAGCCGATCTGCGCCGCGCCCTCGCCGTCGCCCACGAGCAGGACTCACTCACGCTGCAACTTCGCGCGGCGCGCGACTTGGCGTCGCTGTGGGCCGGGCGCGGCGAACGACGGCAGGCTGCCGACCTGCTCGCTCCAATCTACGGCGCCTTCACCGAGGGTTTCGAAACGCTTGACCTAGGGGACAGCAAGGTGTTGCTTGACGCATTGCGGAACTGAGTGCTGTTGACCATGCGTTCAACCTTTCTTGCGCTGACGGCTGGCGGTGACGAATTCGATGGGACGCTCGGGCCAATGGGCGGCGTCGTGCATCCGAGAATGATTGAACAGTGTCTCGAGCCAAATCCGCGGGTTGCGCCCGAAGTGTCATCCGACAGCACAGGCCTTTCCATGCGGTGTCCATCGACATGTTCGACCGTCAGCTTCCGGACGCCCGTTTGGCCACGCGCTAGTGTAGTGAATCACTCTTGAAGGACCTTAATATGTTCCCGCATCTCCAATGGTCTACTGTGAACCAGCGTGGAGAGAGCGAGTGCGAGTTGCCCCCGAGATTGTTCTGACGAGCGAAGAACGAGGCGAGTTGACGAAGCTGGTTCGTTCCAAGCTCAACAGCGTGAGGCTGGTTCAGCGCGCGCGCGTCCGGCGCCGGACCAGCGAGCTGGGTTGAGAGCGCGAGCGCGCGTGTACAGCTCGTGCCGAGCGGCCAGGATCGTGCGGTCTTCACCAGCATGGCGCTGAGCCGGGCTGACATATCGAATGCCGCTGTGTCGATGGTCGTGGTTGTACCAACGCACGAAGCCAGCCGCCCAGGTGCGCGCCTGCTCGAGATCGGCGAAGCCCTTGGCCGGGAACTCGGGTCGGTACTTGGCGATGCGGAACAGCGCCGTGCGACGCACCAGATGTGCGGCATGGTCAGAGTCGTCTGTGTCGTGCACCTCCCAGCCCACGATCTTGCGGCTGTACAGGTCCAGGATCAGGTACAGGTATAAAGCCGAGTTCCACGAATGCGTCGGCCAGTGCGTTGTTGTACTTGAGTCTGAGCGTGGGTGAAAGCTTCCAGTACGTCCACCCCCAGGTGGACGTACTGCGCCAAAACGAACTCGACGAACGCCTGCTGCTTGTCGGTGAACCGCGTCGCGGTCGCCGCCTTGGCGATTCCGGCCCGTGCTTCGCGGATCAGCGGGTGAGACGCAAACGCGACGTAGGCGAGTAGGTCGAACAAGTCGCTGTCCGCCGCGTCACGGCCTTCTGCATCTCGACCAGTGGCTCGCGGCCGAAACTCTTGTCGGCCAGGGCCGCCAGTCTTGCTCGACTTCGCAGCGAGCTACGCGGGGAGACGGTCGCCTCTCAATCAGCAGCACGACCTTGGACTTGGGACACCGGGGTATGTTGAAAAACATGCGTCATCGCATCGGCCACGCCGAAGCCGCGGGTCATCAAGGTCATCGCGAAGAAGTTCGAGTTCGTGCCGGGCGTGATCCACGTGAAGCAGGGCGAGACCTTGACCCTGCGATTCACGGCGCCGGAGGTGCCGATGGGGTTCAACCTGGCCGACTTCAAGCTGCGCGCCGACATCATGCCCGGCAAGGTGACGTCGCTGGAACTGACGCCGGACAAGGCGGGGACCTTCACGTTCCTGCGCGATGTCTTCTGCGGCTCGGGCCATGAAGAGATGAGCGAGACCTTGATCGTTGCCTGAGCGCCAGGGCGCGGTCGCGACCGGCGCGTCCGGGGCTTTCCTTTTTCCCGCAACGCCATTCACGAGGTGACTCACTCATGAATCAAGACAAGCCCTCACGCGCATCCCGCCGCGATGCGCTCAAGCTCGGGCTCGGGCACCGGCGTCGGCATTGCGATCGTGACGATGGCAGGCAGCGCGTTCTCTCAACTCGCCAAGCTGTCGAAGGACGCCGTGAAGTACGCGGACGCCACCGTGCTGGGTTTCGGAATCCCGACACTGCTGATCGGTCGTGCCGCGGGCACGCGCATGGCCTGGGCGATCGTCCGACGAGCGCGGCCCTCGACTCAGCGCTTGCGCGCCAGCGTCAACCCGTCGCCGATGGGCAGCAGCGACAGGTCGATGCGCTGATCGCCGTGCAGCTTGGTGTTGAGCTGCTGCAGCGCCGCGGTGTCGGCGTCCTTCGCCGGCCGCGCCACCGCGCCGCTCCACAGCGTGTTGTCGATCGCGATCAGGCCGCCCGTGCGCAGCAGCTGCAGGCAACGTTCGTAGTAGGCGTCGTAGCCCGACTTGTCGGCGTCGATGAACGCGAAATCGTAGTGCCCCGCGGCACCGCCGGCGAGTTGCGCGTCGAGCGTCTCGAGCGCCGGCGCCAGCCGCAGATCGATCTTGTGCGCGACGCCCGCGTCGGCCCAGTACGGTCGGCCGACACGCGTGTACTCGTCGCTGATGTCGCAGGCGAGCAGGCGCCCCTCGTCGGGCATGGCGAGCGCCACGGTCAACGCGCTGTAGCCGGTGAACACGCCGATCTCGATGGCCCGGCGCACGCCCAGCAGCCTGACCAGCAAGGCCATGAACTGACCCTGCTCGGGCGAGATCTGCATGCCGGCGTGGGGGTGCGCCGCGGTGGCGGCGCGCAGCGCGGCCTGCGCCGGGTGCTCGCGGATCGACTGGTCCATTAGGTACTGGTACAGCAGGTCGTCGACCTGCAGGCTGCGGCGTGACATGGGGCCGGTCTCCTTCGTGCGTGCGGTTCAACTCACCACTGATTGCGCAATTCGCGCAGCTTGACGAACACCGTCTTCGGATCGGGGGCTTCGGGCAGATCGGGGTAGCGCTCGCGCAGCGCCGCGATGACGCTCGGGCTCGTCAGGCGCATGAAAGCGTTGAACTGCTTCTCCTCGCGCAGGGTCGTCACGCGCATCGTCGCCGGGTCGTGCCCCGTCACCTCGGGCAGCAGCGCGCGGGCCGCCGCGTTGTCGGGCTCGCGGGCGAGCGTGAACTTCAGGTTGTTCTCGATGTAGTCGTGGCCCGCGTACACCCGCGTGTCGTCGGGCAGCTTCGCGAGCTGGTCCGCGAAGCTGGTGTACAGGTCTTCGACATTGCCGCCGTTGTGGCAGTTGCCCGCGCCGGCGTTGAACAGCGTGTCACCCGAGAACAGCGCCGGCCGCTCGGTGTGCGAGCGCAGGCAGATGTGGCACATCGTGTGGCCGGGCGTGTCCATGCATTCGAGCTCGACGGTCTTGCCGACCTTGATCACGTCGCCGGCCTTGACGCCGCGGTCCACGCCGGCGATGCGCGCGCCGGCGCGGTGGTGCGCGATCACCTTGGCCCCGGTCGCGGCGACCACTGCCGCGTTGCCGCCGGTGTGGTCGTGGTGCTCGTGGGTGTTGAGGATCTGCGTGATCTGCCAGCCCTTGGCCCTGGCCGCGGCCAGACACTTCTGGTGGTCCAGCGGATCGATCGCGAGCGCCTCGCCGCTGTCGGGGCAGGCGATCAGGTAGTTGTAGTTGCGGTAGGCGTTGCCGGTCCAGATGCGCTCGACGATCATCGCGGGCTCCGAGGGACGAAAACCCATTGTAGGGAGCGCGTCGGTCGCGCGTGCGGGCCAGCGTCAGCCGACCTCGGGCGGCGCCTCCGGCCGGGCGGCGTCGTGCGCCGGCGGGACGGCGCGCACCGCGGCGTTGGCGGAACGCGCGCCGAACACCCTCTCGGCGAGCCAGGCGACCAGCAGCGCGGTGCGGGCGCGCTGATCGGCGTCCTGCGTGAGCCCGTGACGGCCCCCTGCACGCTGCGGTAGGTCAGCGAGCGGGCGTGCTTGCAGGCCTCGCGATAACTGGCGAGCACCGTGGGCGGGATGATGTGGTCGAACTCCGACTCGATCAGCAGCACATCGCCCTGGAACTCCTGGCAAGCCCGCAACGCCCGGTTGCACTTTACTACCTCGCGCCACTGGCGCTGGCCGGCGCGCTGTTCTTCGCGATCGAGCGCCGCGCGCCGGCAGCGGCCCCGGCTCGCTAGGCACTCAAAGGCGCACCGACGCACCCGACGCAGGCCCGGCTGGTCGAGCAACTCGGCGCGATCGCGGTGGCCCCTGCAGCGAGCCGCGGCGATCGGCGCCGCCGTTACCAATGCTTTCTTCGCCCCGCCTGCGCATGCGAGCATCGCCCACAGACAACCCTGGAATGAGTTTGAGGAATCACGTTGGAGTTCGACACGATCATCGGAGTGCCCTTCGAAGAGCACCGCCCCCTGCACTCGATGCTGCACGTTCAGCCCGAGCCCGAAACCCCCGCCCCCGAGGAACAGGTCGGCCGCATGGTCAAGATCCGCAGCGCCGACTCGTCCGGCCGGCGCGGCTCGGCCAGCGTGCTGATCAACCGCATGTACGCCACGCGCGGCTACCGGAGCAGCCCGCTGCCGGCCGAGCGCGATCCGAGCCGCATCACGCTGGTCGCGAGCGAGCACGACGAGGTGATCGGCACGATCACGATCGGCTTCGATTCGCCGTCCGGGCTGCATGTCGACGACCTGTTCGCGGGCGAGGTCGACGGGCTGCGCCGCGCCGGCCGCCGGGTCTGCGAATTCACCAAGCTGGCGGTGGACAGCTTGGAGCGCTCCAAGCGCGTGCTCGCGGCGCTGTTCCACGTCTCCTACATCTACGGCCATCTGCTGATGAGCTACGACAACCTGCTGATCGAGGTCAACCCGCGGCACGTGCGCTACTACCGGCGCATGCTCGGCTTTCGCGCGATCGGCGGGCCGCGCCTGAACCTGCGCGTGAACGCACCGGCAGTCTTGATGTCGCTCGACTTCGCGCATGTGCGTGCGCAGATCGCCAAGTACGGCGGCAAGCCGCAGTATTCGATGCTCGAGCGCTCGCTCTACCCGTACTCCTTTTCTCCGGCCGAGGAGTCGGGCATCGTCGGTCGCCTGAGGAGCGCCGACGCGTCGCCGGGGCACGACACCCAGCGCTTCGGGAACTGAGGCCGGGGCGCGCGCGAGCCGATCGACCGGCCTCGCATGACATGCATGACATACATCCGCCCGAGATGCGGGCACTGCCACACGGCAGCTGGCCCGCGCGCAAGCCCAGCGCAATCCGGGCGCCCCGGGGCCGCCGCGTCGCCGCGTCACCGACGGGAGCAGCAGTTATCCTAGAGACGGCAGTAGGTCATAGCGAACCAAGCGTAGCGCCAGCACTCGCGCGGGCTGGGGCCGGTCGGGCACACTCACCGCATGGGTGAAGCCAAGATCAAGGCGCGCACGCAGGTGGCGCGGGCCGTGGACACGATG
>JANXZN010000142.1 GCA_025355545.1 Rhizobacter sp. | reverse complement strand
GATACGCCGCCACTTGTTCCAGACAGCGCTCCATCTTCTCCCGTTCCATGCTCACCTCGCTTCGTCCCTTGTCATCACGGAAGCAAGGTTCTCAGCTTCGTCGGCGTTGCGAAAGATGGGATGCCGGAACGTTTACCCTCGACTTCATGCGCAACGACTTCGATGCGTGGGAAGCGACCACGCTCGGCGCAGACTTTCCGCAGAGCGGAAGTTGAGCGGCAACCGCACGACTCACAGAAGCGCGGACCCGCACCGCGAGCCCGCTACGGTCGGGTACCAGATGAGTGGCTGGCCGATGGGGGCTTTGCCAAGCACGGGCATATCGAACAGCTTGAAGCGCAAGCCACCAAAGTATTCGCGCCGGTGGTCGCGCCCAAAGACAAGCAGCGTGACCGGTATGCACCCCTGCCCGGCGACAGCCAAGCGCTGAGCCAGTAGCGCGAGCGCGTGGGTACCGATGCGGCAAAGCTGATCTACAAGGAGCGAGCGGCCAGCATCGAGTGCACCAACGCGCATCTGCGCAACCGCGGTTTGCAGCGCTCCAATGTGCGCGGCGTGTGCAAGGTTTCGGTTCCCCTTCAACCTGTAACTTTTGATCTTTCATTTGGCACCAGTGTGACCCTTTCATCGTGTCACCAACCCGTCGGGCTTGCTGGTTTCACGCCACCGCGTCATCGGTTTCTTCCTCCATTGGGATTCTGAAGATCCCGGCCGAGGCGGCTTGATCTAGCAGCGCCAAGCCGATGCACTCGGTCTTCTGGCGGATTGCCAGTTCCGCCGCTTAAGCCAACAGAGTCGTGATCCGGCCAGTCAGGCCGCCGCTATAGGCCATGAGCTTCTGGATGATGTCCTTGTCTGGCTCGCCGCCTGCGGCTTCGGCGCCGACTGGGCCGGCCTGCACTACATGGTCGGCGCGTTCCTGGCCGGTGCCAGCACCGACTCCGCCTGGTTCGACCAGAAGCAGATGGACGCGATGCGCGGCCACGTGCTGCTGTTCGTGATGCCGGTGTTCTTCCTGAGCACCGGCCTGCGCACCAACTGGCAGATGGGGAGTGCGGCGGTGTTCGTCGTGGCGGCGGTGCTGCTGGTGGCGTCGGTGGCGGGCAAGCTGATCGGCACGCATGTCGCCGGCAAGCTTCTCAAGCGGCAGCCGGGCGAAGGCGCGCTGATCGGCTGGCTGCTGCAGACCAAGGCGCTGATCATGTTCATCTTCGCCAACGTGCTGCTCGACAAACAAATCACCCCCGAGACCTTCACCGCGCTGGTGCTGAAGGCGGTCGCCAGCACGATGCTGACGGTGCCGGTGGTGGCGCCGATGCTGGGGCGGATAAAGGAAATCGTGTTCCGGGTGAAGTAGGGGGTTTTGCGCCGGGCCGCCTTTACCGGCGCTGGTCGGTCCTACGCCGACCGGGTAACTCACGTTTTTAGGTTCATATTGACTGACAAACTGCCGTAGGAATCTCCCGATGCGGCTGCGCCGGCCTCGCGGACGAACCCGACCAGATCGGCAAGCTCAAGCTCGCAAAATACCGCTAAGGGCACGAGCGTCAGGCGCTGCCGCCGGGTGCGCGGTGCGCTCAGCGCAGATGCGGCAGCGTGCGCTCGGCGGTGCGCTGGAGATGCCGGCGCGCATACAGTTCCGCCTTCGCGCCCGAGCCTGCGAGGATCGCCTTCGTGATGTTTCGGTATTCGGTGACCATCGCGCGCAGGTCGACCTTGGACAGGAATCCGTAGAACTGTGTTCGGAACAGGTGTGCGCGCGGCATCGGCATCGCGCGGCGCAGCTCGCTGTTGTCGGCGATATCGAGCATCGTCTGGTAGTAGCGCGCACGCTCGTCGAGGATGCGGTCGAGCTCGTTCGTCGATCGCGCATCGATCAGCGGCTTGGACGCAGCCATGAAGAGCTTGCGGTTCTGCCCGCGATCGAAGTTGTTGGCGGCCAGGCGCGCCGCCAGGCCAGTCAGCACCTCGAGCAGCGCCAGAAGTTTCTCGGCATCGGTCAGCGACAGCCCGCGGATGACCGCACCGCGATGCGGCACCAGCTCGACAACGCCATTGGCTGCGAGGATTTTCAGCGCTTCGCGCACGGTGCTGCGGCTGACTCCGAGTTGCTGCGTCAAGTCGGACTCGATCAGGCGTTGGCCGACCACATAGTCGCGCCGCAACACGCCTTTCGTGATGCTCGAGGCGACTCTTTCCGGCGAACTCACTGCCTTCCCTGGCGTGTCCGGTCGGGTCGTGCCGAATTTCGATTCGAGCATGGCTGTAGGCGTCTGGGCTTGCGATGATCGGCGGATGCAATTCTAGGCCGCAGGCCGACGCCACACGTTTCGACTTCAACAACGGAGCCGACGAAGCGCCAGGTAACCTGCCGCCAGCAAGTCACCGGGGAGCAAAGCCAGACCTGATCCTGATTGGTTGGTCACTAACTTGGGTTAGCCGCAGAATGTCCTTGAAGTTCTTTGTCGAGCATCCGGCGAAGCACCACGCCTGCCTTCAGCGCGCGTCAAACCACACCGGTGCTCACCAGCAGGTTGAAGCGCTCCGGCGACATCCCCAGCCAATCGATGTAGACCTCACGGTTGTGCTGACCGAGCGCCGGCGCCGCGCCGACCGACAGCGTGGGTGTGCCCGACAGCTTGATCGGTGAGCCGAACACTTCAACGGTGGCGCCCTCCAGCTGAACCGGCACGAACATCTCCCGGGCGCGCAAATGCGGGTCGGCCACCACTTCGTCGATGGTCTTGATCGGCGTCAACGCAATGCGGTCCCCCGCCATCGCCTCGAGCTCCGCCTTGGTGCGCGACGAGAACCAGCGTTCGATGACGGGCTTCAGGCGGCGCTGGTAGGTGGCATCGTCGAAACGCTTCACCATGGTGTCGATCTCGGGGTCATCGGCGAGCTCGGGTTCGCCGAAGATCACGCAGGACTCGCGCCACAGCTTGTCGCTGTAGGAGCCGAAGAACACATGACCATCCTTGCACGCGTACTGGCCGTAGGGGCGCGCGAACGGATGCTCATTGCCCAGGGGCGTGGCCACCACGCCGCCGACGGTGTAGTTGACGATCGCGCTTTCGGTCAGGGTGACCACCGAGTCCTGCTGCGAGATATCGACCATCTGGCCCAGGCCGCTGCGCTCGACTTCGCGCAGCGCGGCCAGGGTGCCGATCGTGGCGTAGAACGACGCGGCCAGGTCGCCGATGATGCTGCCCACGCGCATCGGCGGCTCGCCGGCGTTGCCGTTCATCGACCACAAGCCGCCGGCCGCCTGCGCGGTGCTGTCGTAGGCGGGGCGGCGCGAATGCGGGCCG
>JANXZN010000122.1 GCA_025355545.1 Rhizobacter sp. | reverse complement strand
ATCTGGCGCGCCAGCGCCGACTTCAGCGGCCCGAGCGCCTGCAGCGCCGCGAGGCCGAGACCGCGCGCCGCGCCCGCGCCGGGCAGCTTCCACGTGAAGCTGCGCGCGAGGAAATCGGTCGCGGCGATCATCGCCCAGCGGTCCGGGCCGCGCTGCCATTCGAGCCGCCGCAGCACCGCATCGACATCGCGATTGCGCGCGAGCGCATGCACGAGCTCGAACGCGTCGCGCAGCCCCAGGTTCAGGCCCTGGCCGGCGACCGGGTGCAGGGTCTGCGCCGCGTTGCCGATGCGCACCGTGCGGCCGTCGGTCAGCGTGCGCTCGGCGTTCAGCCCGAGCGCGAAGTTCTTCAGCGGCGTGATCGACGCGATGCGCCCGGTCGCCGGGTGGAAGATGCTGTTCAGCACCGTCACGCGCTGTAAGTCGGTCAGGTCGCGCACCGGGTCCTCGCCGCTGGGCACGCACCAGACCAGGCCGGCGCTGCAGTCCTTCAACGGCAGCAGCGCGGCCGGGCCGTGGCGCGTGAAGCGTTCGAACGCGACGCCCCTGGCGCGCGGTCCGGCGCCCGACTCGAACCCGACCTTGCCGACCCAGGCGGTCTGCTGGTAGTCGTGCCGGATCGGTGAACGATCCTTCAGATCGAGGGCCTTGCGCGCCTGCTCGGCGAACACGCCGCCCTCGGCGACGATCGCGAGGTCGAAGCGCTCGGCGATGCCGGCATCGACCTCGACCGCATCGCCCAGGTTCTTCAGGGCCGCGACCGGCTGGCCGAAGCGGCTGTGCAGGCGTTCCGGTTCGGCCGCTTCGGCCGCCACCCAGACCTGCTGCAGGGGCGCGACGATGCTGCCATAGCTCAGCACCGCGCCGAGCAGCGGCACGGCCTCGTCGACGGCGCGGATGCGCAAGCAGGGCTCGCCAAACAAGTCGCCGAGCAGCGGCAAGGTCGACGGCGGCTGCTGCGAGACGTGCACCTCGAGGATCGGCTGCGCGAGATCGGCGCGCCACGCACCCAGGCGCTCGAGCAATTGCACGCTGCCGAGCGACAGCGCGAGCGTGCGCGGGTCGCCGGAGACGTCCTTGTCGGCGGCGCGCGCATCGAACAGCGTGACCTGCGCGTCGGGCAGCGCGCGCGCCGCCTGCAGCGCCAGCGCCAGGCCGACGGGGCCGGCGCCGATCACCGCAATCTGCAGGCTCGGCGAACGCAAGGCATCGTTCATGGCACACACCCTTCGGTGGGGGTTGAAATCGGGGACTCCGACGTATTATTCGCCGCACCCGGATTCCCCGGGGTTACTCATCGGGAGCGTGACGCCATGGCGCTGATGGATTTCATCAAGAAACAGTTCATCGACATCATCGAGTGGATGGAGCCCGGCGACGGTACGCTCGCCTGGCGTTACCCGATGGAGGACCGCGAAATCCAGAACGGCGGCTCGCTGACGGTGCGCGAATCGCAGATGGCGGTGTTCGTCAACGAAGGCAAGATCGCCGACGTGTTCGGCCCCGGCCGCTACACGCTGACGACCGCGACCTTGCCGATCCTCACGTACCTGAAGAACTGGGACAAGCTGTTCAAGAGCCCGTTCAAGAGCGACGTCTATTTCTTCAGCACGCGCCAGCAGGTCGACCAGCGCTGGGGCACGACCCAGCCGGTGACGATCCGCGACAAGGACTTCGGCGCGGTGCGGCTGCGCGCGTTCGGCAACTACAGCTATCGCATCGCGGACCCGAAACTGTTCCACACCGAGATCTCCGGCACGCGCGACACCTACACCGTGGCCGAGCTCGACGGCCAGCTGCGCGCGCTGATGCTGCAGCACATCTCCGACGCGGTGGCCAGCAGCGGCGTCGCGTTCCTCGACCTCGCGGCGAACCAGGTCGAGTTCGCGAAGGCGCTGCTGGAGGCGACCGCGCCGGCTTTCGCCGGGTTCGGGCTGAAGCTCGAGGGCGTGACGATGCAGAACGTCTCGCTGCCCGAGGAGCTGCAGAAGATCCTCGATCAGCGCATCGGCATGGGCATGGTCGGCGGCGACATGGGCAAGTTCATGCAGTACCAGACCGCGCAGGCGATCCCGAAGTTCGCCGAGAACGCGGGCCAGGGCGGCGGTGTCGTCGGCGATGCGATGGGGCTGGGCGCCGGTGTCGCGCTGGGCCAGGTGATGGCGCAGCAATTGAGCCAGGGTCTGCAGGGCCAGGGCGCTGCTGCTGCTGCGGCGGCGGCGGCGGCGGCGAGCGCGGCCGCCGCGGGCGTCAGGCCCGAGGACGTGATGGCCACGCTCGAGAAACTCGGCGAACTCAAGACCAAAGGCATCCTGACCCAGGACGAGTTCGATGCAAAGAAGGCGGAGCTGCTGAAGAAGCTGGTGTAGGTTCGGGCCCGCCTTGGCCACCGAACCGACACCGCAGCGCGCCTACCGCGCCGCGTGCCCGAACTGCGGCGCGCCGGTCGAGTTCCGATCGGCGGCGTCGGCATTCGCCGTCTGCAGCTTCTGCAAGAGCACGGTCGTGCGCGAGGGCGAGGCGCTGCGCAAGATCGGCGCGAGCGCCGATCTGTTCGACGACCATTCGCCGCTGCAGCTCGGCGCCGCCGGCAAGTACCAGGGCGCGGCCTTCACGCTGGTCGGCCGGCTGCAGTACCGGTACCAGGAGGGCACCTGGAACGAATGGCATGCGCTGTTCGACAGCGCCAAGTCGGGCTGGCTGAGCGAGGACAACGGCCGTTACGTGATCGCGTTCGATGCACCGCTGGAAGGCGTCGCGCCGAGCGCCGCGAGCCTGCGCGCCGGTGCGCCGGTGGTGCTGGACGGGCAGGCCTGGACGGTCGCGTCGGTCACGACCGCGAGCCTGATCGCGGCGCAGGGCGAGCTGCCGTCCCCGCCGGCCCTGCAGCAGGGCTTCGTCGTCTCGGATTTGCGCAGCACGCGCGGCGAGGTCGGCACGCTGGACTACGGCGACCCCGCCGCGCCGCGCTGGTCCATCGGCCGCTCGGTCGCGCTCGGCGAACTCGCGATGACCGGCCTCGCCGACTCCGCCGAGAAGACCTTGAAGGGCCGCAGCGTCGAATGCCCGAACTGCGGCGCCGCGCTCGAGGTCAAGCTCGCGACCACGCAGTCCATCGTCTGCCACCAGTGCCATGCGGTCGTCGACGTGTCCGAAGGCGTCGGCGGCGAACTGGCGCACTACGCCCAGGCCAATGGCAGCGAGCCGCTGATCCCGCTGGGCAGCGTCGGCATGCTCGCGCTCGGCGCAAAGCAGGCGCTGCCCTGGCAGGTCGTCGGTTATGCCGAGCGCTGCGAGCTGCCGGCGAGCGACGAGGACGAGCGCAGTTTCTGGCGCGAGTACCTGCTGTACCACCGCAGCGTCGGCTTCGCGTTCATCGTCGATGCGCAGGACGGCTGGAGCTGGACCGCGCCTGTCACCGGCGTGCCCTCGGGCAGCGGCCCGGTCGTGAGATACCAGGACGCGACCTACCGCAAGCTCTACGACTACACCGGCATGGTGACCTACGTGCTGGGCGAGTTCTACTGGCAGGTCACGCAGAACCAGCGCACGCTCAACACCGACTACCAGGGCAGCGGCGCGGCCTCGGCCAGGCGCCTGAACCGCGAGCAGACCGGTTCCGGCGACACCCAGGAAGTGGTCTGGTCCGCCGGCGAGACGCTCGCGGCCGACACCGTGCTGAAGGCCTTCCGGCTCGCGCCCGACCAGAGCGCGGCCTTGCAGCGCGACGCGCTGCCGACCGCGCTCGGCGGCGCCTCGTTGCTGGCGAAGATCTTCTTCTGGGCCTTCGTCGTGATCGTCGTGCTGATGTTGTTCCGCTGCGGCAGCGGCAGCGGCAGCGGCGGTGGCTCGCGCGACTGCAACGATGTGCGCAACACCTTCGGTGCCGCCTCCGGCGAGTACCAGAATTGCCTGAACAGCAGCCGCAGCGGCGGCGGCTACTACGGCGACGCCGGCGGCGCCTTCGGCGGGTTCTCGAGCGGCGGCGGGCACAAATGACGCGCGCTGCGGTTCGCATGTTCAACGGTTCGACAGGAGGTTCGAGATGATGGAAATTGAGTGGATGAAACCCGGCGTCATCGTCGGCTCGATCATGTTTGCGCTGATCGGCGTGGCGATCTTCTGGATCTGCTTCGTGATCGTCGACAAGCTCACGCCGTACCACTTGTGGGACGAGATCGTCGAGAAGCAGAACGTCGCGCTGGCGATCGTCGTCGGCGCGATGTGCATCGCGATCGGGATGATCGTCGCGGCCGCGGTGCATGGCTGATGTGGGCTGCCGGGTGCTACGATATGGGTGCCCATATCGGAGCTGCCCGTGAAGACGACGCTGGACATCCAGGATCCCCTGCTCGCCGAGGTTCGGAAGATCGCCGCGCGCGACGGAGAGACCCTGCGCTCGCTCGTCGAGCAAGGCTTGCGCAAGGTGGTGGCCGAGCGAAGCGCCAAGGCCAGGCCGTTCAGGTTGCGCGATGCGTCGGTCGGTACGCCGGGGGCACCGTCCGCCTATGAGAATCTCTCGTGGGAAGAGAAACGGGCGTTGATGTACGAGGGGCGCGGCGGGTGATCGCCGTCGACACGAACCTGCTCGTCTACGCCCACCGCGCCGAGTCGACGTTTCACGATCAGGCCCGTCGAGCGATCGCTGCACTGGCGGCGGCGCGTGCCAGCTGGGCGATCCCGTGGCCCTGCGTGCACGAGTTCTATGGTGTCGTGACGAATGCCCGGGCGTTCCAGCCGGCGTCGTCGACCGCGCAGGCGAGTCTGCAACTGACGCGCTGGTTCGCTTCGCCGTCGCTGGTGTTGTTGCACGAGGGCGCAAACCACTGGTCGACGCTGCATGCGCTGCTGGTGCCCGGCCGGGTGATCGGCGGGCAGGTGCACGACGCGCGCATTGCCGCCATCTGCATCGAGCACGGCGTGGATGAGTTCTGGACCGCCGACCGCGATTTCAACCGCTTCCCCACGCTGACCGTGCGCAATCCGCTGGTGATCTGATGGCGGACGCCGCCGACTTCGGCGCACGCGAAACGCCGGTGCGGCCGGTCGAGGTCGCACTGCTCGCCTCGGTCTTCGTCGTCGCCGCCTGCGGCCTCGTCTACGAGCTCGCCGCCGGCACGCTCGCGAGCTATCTGCTCGGCGACTCGGTGCTGCAGTTCTCGACCGTGATCGGCACCTACCTGTTCGCGATGGGGCTGGGCTCGTACCTGTCGCGCTTCTTCGAGCGCCAGCTGGTCGCGCACTTCCTGCGCATCGAGTTGCTGGTCGGGCTGGTCGGCGGGCTGATGCCCCTGGCGCTGTTCGCGCTGCAGTCGCTCGCGAGCCCGTCGTTCCGCTTCGCGCTGTACGCGATGGTGCTGGCGGTCGGCATGCTCGTCGGGCTGGAGATCCCGCTGGTGATGCGCATCCTGAAGCGCCAGCCGCACGGCGGCTTCAAGAACCTGGTGTCGCAGGTGTTGACCTTCGACTACCTCGGCGCGCTCGCGGTCGCGGTCGCATTCCCGCTGCTGCTGGTGCCGCAGCTGGGGCTGATCCGCACCGGCGCCTTGTTCGGGCTGATGAACGCGGCGGTCGCGGTCTGGGCGCTGCTGCTGTTCCGCGGCGAGCTGCGGCGCTTCGCATCGCACGCGCTGGCCTGCGCGCTGACGGTCGCGGCGCTGGTCGCCGCGTTCGCGGCCGCCGATCACGTCACGACCTGGGCCGAGGACCGCTTCTATGCCGACCACGTGCTGTTCAGCGAGTCGACGCCGTACCAGAGAGTCGTCGTCACCGCCAGCGGCCAGGGCGTGCGGCTGTTCCTGAACGGCAACCTGCAGTTCCATTCGCGCGACGAGTACCGCTACCACGAGGCGCTGGTGCACCCGGCGATGGCCGGGCAGGGCGCGCCGAAGAACGTGCTCG
>JANXZN010000111.1 GCA_025355545.1 Rhizobacter sp. | reverse complement strand
TTGATCTGCAGCCGCAGGTCGTTGACCGAGTCGGCATTGCGCAGCGCGTCTTCGATCGTGATCGCCTGGCCTTCGTAGAGGTCGAACAGCGCCTGGTCGAAGGTCTGCATGCCGAGTTCGCGCGAGCGCTTCATGATCTCCTTGATCTCGGCGACCTCGCCCTTGAAGATCAGGTCCGAGATCAGCGGCGAGTTCAGCATCACCTCGACCGCCGCGACGCGGCCGCGCCCTTCCTGGCGCGGCATCAGGCGCTGCGAAATGAGCGACTTCAGGTTCAGCGACAGATCCATCAACAACTGCGAGCGCCGCTCTTCGGGGAAGAAGTTGATGATCCGGTCCAGCGCCTGGTTGGCGCTGTTCGCGTGCAGGGTCGCCAGGCACAAGTGGCCGGTCTCGGCGAACGCGACCGCATGCTCCATGGTTTCGCGGTCCCGGATCTCGCCCATCAGGATCACGTCGGGCGCCTGGCGCAGCGTGTTCTTCAGCGCCGCCTCCCAGCCGTCGGTGTCGATGCCGACCTCGCGCTGCGTGATGATGCAGTTCTTGTGCGCGTGCACGAACTCGATCGGATCCTCGACCGTGATGATGTGACCGAAGGAGTTCTCGTTGCGGTAGTCGACCATCGCCGCCAGCGAGGTGCTCTTGCCCGAGCCGGTGGCGCCGACGAAAATCACCAGCCCGCGCTTGGACACCGCGATGTCCTTCAGCACCTGCGGCAGGCTCATGCTGTCGATCGTCGGGATGACCTGCGGGATCGTGCGCATCACCATGCCGACGCTGCCCTGTTGCACAAAGGCGTTGACGCGAAAGCGCCCGATCCCGTGTGGGGCGACCGCGAAATTGCATTCCTTGGTGCGCTCGAACTCCGCGGCCTGCTTGTCGTTCATCATCGAGCGCGTCAGCGCCAGCGTGTGCTGACTCGTCAGCGGCTGCGGCGAGACCTTCGTGACCTTGCCGTCGACCTTGATCGCCGGCGGGAAGTCGGCGGTGACAAACAGGTCGGAGCCGTTGCGCAACACCATCAGGCGCAGCAGGTCGTTGACGAATTTCGATGCCTGGTCGTGTTCCATGCTCACTCCCTCAAAAAGCCGATTCGTTCACCGGTTCAGCCGGGGAAGTTCTCGGGGAACTTGGCCTTGCCGCGCGCCTCGGCCGGCGACACGACGTTGCGCCGCACCAGGTCGGCGAGGTTCTGGTCGAGCGTCTGCATGCCCATCGAATTGCCGGTCTGGATCGACGAGTACATCTGCGCGATCTTGGCCTCGCGGATCAGGTTGCGGATCGCCGCGGTGCCCAGCATGATCTCGTGCGCCGCAACGCGGCCCGAACCGTCCTTCACCTTGCACAACGTCTGCGAGATCACGCCGATCAGCGATTCCGACAGCATCGCGCGCACCATTTCCTTCTCGGCCGCGGGGAACACGTCGACGATCCGGTCGACGGTCTTGGCCGCACTCGAGGTGTGCAGCGTGCCGAACACCAGGTGGCCGGTTTCGGCGGCGGTCAGCGCCAGGCGGATCGTCTCCAGGTCGCGCATTTCGCCCACCAGGATCGCGTCCGGGTCCTCGCGCAGCGCCGAGCGCAGCGCATTCGCGAAGCTCAGCGTGTGCGGGCCGACCTCGCGCTGGTTGATCAGGCACTTCTTCGATTCGTGCACGAACTCGATCGGGTCCTCGACCGTCAGCACGTGGCCGAACTCGTTCTCGTTCAGGTGGTTGACCATCGCCGCCAGCGTGGTCGATTTGCCCGAGCCGGTCGGGCCGGTGCACAACACCAGCCCGCGCGGCTTCAGCGACAGCTCGGCAAAGACCTTCGGCGCGTTCAGCTGCTCCAGGGTCAGGATCTTCGACGGAATCGTTCGGAACACCGCGCCCGCACCACGGTTCTGATTGAACGCGTTGACGCGAAAGCGCGCCAGGCCCTGGATCTCGAACGAAAAGTCGCACTCCAGCGTCTCTTCGTAGGCCTTGCGCTGCGAGTCGTTCATGATGTCGTACACCATCGCGTGGACCTGCTTGTGGTCCAGCGGGTCGACGTTGATGCGCCGCACATCGCCGTGCACCCGGATCATCGGTGGCAGGCCGGCCGAGAGGTGCAGGTCCGACGCCTTGTTCTTGACCGAAAACGCCAGCAGTTGGGTGATGTCCATGGGTCCAGAGGTAGGTTGACGCCGGGCGCGAATGAACCGGACGGCAGGGGAGGCTCGCCCCCGGGCCTGCGGGATACTCGACGCATTATCGCGATGATCGCAGACAACTTACAACAAGTGCACGAGCGCGTGGCCCGCGCGTGCGCACAGGCCACACGCCCCGTGCGAAGCGTCACGCTGCTGGTCGTGAGCAAGACTTTCGGCGCCGCGTCGGTGCGCGAAGCGGTCGCGGCGGGCGAGCACCGCTTTGGCGAGAACTACGTCCAGGAAGGCGTCGACAAGATCGCCGCGCTCGCCGATCTGCGCGCGCAGCTCGAATGGCACCTGATCGGCCCGTTGCAGTCGAACAAGACCCGCGTGGTGGCCGAGCAGTTCGACTGGGTCCATTCGGTCGACCGGCTGAAGATCGCGCAGCGCCTGAGCGCGCAGCGGCCCGCCCACCTGGCGCCGCTGCAGGTCTGCCTGCAGGTCAACACCAGTTCAGAGCCGAGCAAGAGCGGGCTGCGGCCCGGTGACGTGCCCGAGGTCGCGCGCGCGGTGGCCGCGTTGCCGCGGCTCGCGCTGCGCGGCTTGATGGCGATCCCCGAACCGGCCGCCGGCTTCGAGGCGCAGCGCGCGCCGCACCGCGCGCTACGCGAGTTGCTGGGCTCGCTTCAGGCCCAGGGCCTGGCGCTCGACACCTTGTCGATGGGCATGAGCGCCGACCTGGAGGCGGCGATCGCCGAGGGCGCGACGATCGTGCGCATCGGCAGTGCAATCTTCGGCGCGCGGCCCACGGCCGACTCGCTCAAACCGTCAGTGGCTTGAAGAACACGGTCGTCACGCACAGGCCGCCGCGCGGCCACAGGGCGTAGCCCGGGATCACGCCGCAGCGCTGCCAACCCAGGCGTTCATAGAGGCGCTCGGCGTCGCCGCCGGTGACCGTGTCGAGCACCAGCAGCGTCTTGCCCGCCTGCACCGCCACCTGCTCGGCGGCCCGCATCAGTGCCGCCGCCAGCCCTTGCCGGCGAGCCCGGCGGTGCACCAGCATCTTCGGTCCGGTCCAGCACGACCTCACAAGGAAATGTGGCTCCGCCACTTTCCTTGATCCCCGCGGCGGACGGGCGCCGCGAGGCGGCGTCCTTGGGGCGCTCAACGAACACCAGCAGCCCGGCGCCGAGCTTGGCGGGGTTGAGTCGGGCCTCGTAGCCCAGGATGAAGCCGTCGCGCGTCAGCCGCTTGACGCGCTCGAGCACCGCGGTCGGCGAAAGGTGCGCTTCCTCCGCCAGCTTCAGGTTCGAGATCCGGCGGTCGGCCTGCAGCACGCGCAGAATGCGCGCGTCGATTCGGTCGAGAACAGACGGGGTCGACTCGTCGGTGCCCATGCGGAATTATTCTCGGTGAAGTGCGCATGTTTCGGTGAGTAATGCAGGTGTCAGGTAAATAACCTAGCCACTTATCCAACATCAGGGGTCATCCATGTTCGCCGCCGCGCCCGCTTCCGCCCGCCTGCCCGAACCGTACCGCGACGAATTCGAGGTGCTGGCGACGCTGCTGCGCTCGCTCTCCGGCGCGGTCGACTGGCCCGCCGCGGTGCACACCGCGCGGCCCTGGGTCCAGGCCGTGCGCGACAAGCCGGCACCGTTCTGGGCGATGGAATCGCTGCTGCGCGAGTACCCGATCTCCAGCGCCGAGGGTCTGGCGCTGATGCGCCTGGCCGAGGCGCTGCTGCGCGTGCCGGACGCCGAAACCGCGATCGCGCTCACCGCCGACCAACTCGGCAAGGCCGAGTTCGATTCGGCCTCCGGCGGCCCGCACAAGATGCTCGCGAACCTGTCGGCCAGCGCGATCGCGCTGTCGAAGAAATTGCTGCCCGAGAACGGCGCCGAGAGCGGCATCCTCAAGCGCCTGGGCGCGCAAGCCGTCGTCGCCGCGACGGTGCGCGCGATCCAGCTGCTCGGCCGCCAGTTCGTGCTCGGCCGCTCGATCCGGGAGGCGATGGCCGAGGCCGCCGGCGCGCGCAGGCAGCAGCGCGGCCTGCGCTTCAGCTACGACATGCTCGGTGAAGGCGCACGCACCGAGGCCGATGCCCAGCGCTACCTCGCCTCGTACCGGAACGCGATCGAGGCGATCGCGCAGGGCGGCGTCGCTGACGCGCCCGAGTCCGCCGACGGCATCTCGATCAAGCTCAGCGCGCTGTTCTCGCGCTACGAGGACGCCCAGCGCGAGCGCGTGTTCGCCGAACTGCTGCCGCGCGTCTGGCAGCTGATCGAACCGGCCGCGAACGCCAACCTGAGCCTGACGATCGACGCCGAGGAAAGCGACCGCCTCGAACTCTCGCTCGATGTGCTGGAAGCGCTCGCGCAACGCATCGCGCGCGAGTTCCCGCAGTGGCGCGGCTTCGGCCTCGCGCTGCAGGCCTACCAGACGCGCGCGCTGCAGATCGTCGACGAAGTCGCACGCATCGCGCACACGAACCGCCTGCGCTTCATGGTGCGCCTGGTCAAGGGCGCGTACTGGGACGGCGAGATCAAGCGCGCGCAGGAGCTGGGCC
>JANXZN010000106.1 GCA_025355545.1 Rhizobacter sp. | reverse complement strand
CGGTGAAGACCGCACGATCCTGGCCGCTCGGCACGAGTTGTACATGCGTGCCCGCGCACTCAACCCGGCCCGCTGGTCGGGCGCCACACGCAACTGGTCGCCCATCGGCCCAGTGACCCTCAACCCCGAACGCGACTCGATCGTTCAAACGCATGCGGGAGCTTCAGAAATACAGCCGCTGGCTGCATGAAAGAGGCGACAACTACCTTGACGCGCGCCGGAAAGTCGCTCCTGCGCGATTCTGTGAGGTCGAACTTCGCATGGCAATTTTGGAATCCTTCTGCCGCCCAGACCACGGCATGGTGGCCGCGGGCCAGGCGGTGACCCTCGTCGCCCAGCGCGGCGAGAGTGGCGGCGGCCTGATGCGCCGGGTGCCGGTCGTGCGGTGGGTGGCGATTGAGGGGAACAGGGCTGTGGGCGAACGACCGGTCTGATCGGCAGCGGGTGACGGCTGATGGCCGGCAACGTGAGTTGGCGGTCGCAGATCGAACGGCAGGTCGCGCTGCATTTCCGACGTTCCGCGAAGGCGCGACCGACAACATAGGGTCGACCGCAGAAGATCAAGTCTCATGGCAGCCCAAGGCTTTCGAGATTCCTTTGGGGGTACGAAATCTCCAATTCGCCTTGAGAGCCGCGTCCGGCAACGAGGTTCGCAGGCCTCCCTCCCACTAAATTCTGTGCTCACAGTGCAGTGCAATGCAACGCAGTGCAGGACAAGTAGCGGTAAGTAGTTGATTTGACAACTCTCACTCATTCTTCAGTTCCAACACTGCAACGCAGTGCAGCTCAGTTCCTTCCAAGTGCGCGCGATGCAGCGTTTACTGGGGGACTGGCTGGCGGACTGGAGAACATTCATGGCTCGAAAGCGCATCCCCTCGCGGCTAAACCTTCTCTCGGTGCGCGCGCAGCTCGACCAAGCCGGTAGCGCACAGGACGTGAACGTTCCGGGCTGGAAGCTGCATGCGCTGAAAGGCGACCTGGCAGGCTACTGGGCGGTGTGGGTGAACGGCAACTGGCGGCTGACTTTCCGCTTCGTCGCAGGCGATGCCGGGCTGGTCGACTACTGCGACTACCACTGAACTTGACGTTCGACACAGGACAAATCCATGAACCACATGCACAACCCCCCGTATCCCGGCGAGACGCTGCGCGACGACGTACTGCCGGCCCTCGGGCTGACGGTGACCGACGCTGCCAGCTCCCTTGGCGTGACGCGCGTGGCCTTGTCGCGCTTGTTGAATGGCCGGGCGGGCGTCTCCCCGGAGATGGCGCTGCGACTGCAGCGCTGGCTTGGTGTCGACCACGGCGGCAGCGCGCGCGTGTGGCTTGGCATGCAAGCGGCATACGACTTGTGGCAGACGCAAAAGAACGCTCGATCGACGCTCAGCAAGATCAAGCCTGTCAGGCACGAAGAAATAGCCGCATGAGCGGCTTCCGCGCCGGCCCGGCAGGCGGGTGGACTTACTCAGGCGCCAATCTCGTCGGCTTGGTTTCATACATCGACTCGTCGCTGCGCAGAAGCAATGACTCGGCGGTATCGCCGGTCCGTGCCTGGCTCAGGCCGATACTCACCGACACCTGAAGGCCGGTGGCAACGGAGTTCCATTCGAATGTCGCGATAGCCGCTCGAACTCGCTGACAGACCTTCTCGGCGATGCCTTCCGACGAGTCGCTGAACAAGATCACGAATTCATCGCCGGCCCAACGCGCCAGCAGGTCCTGCTCGCGAACCAGGGCCAGGGTCAGCGCTGCGATCGTTTTCAGTACACGGTCTCCGACCACATGGGAATACGTGTCGTTGATCAGCTTGAACCTGTCCACGTCGATCATCGCAACCGCGAAGGGCTTGGTCGCGTCGAAGTCCTGAATTTCCTCCGCAAACAGCTGCTCGAACCGGCGCCTGTTGGCGATCCCGGTCAGCGGGTCTTGCAGCGACAGTCGCTCGAACTGCTTCGACTCTTCGACGGCCTGGTGCAGGTGACGTTCGCTTTGGCGTGCGTCCAGCTTGAGGGAAACAGCCGCCTCCCGGGCGCGAAGGCTTTCGGCAACCATGCGACGCTCCCGCACGCGCAGCAAACGGTGCGCGCATAGCGCGGCGTCGATCTTCCCCTGCAGTTCGAAGACCTCGGCGATCTGAAGCTGGGCGAGGGACACGAGTTGCTCGTGTTCGACCGCGAGCGCCAGTTCCTTCATTTCCACCAGCGCGGCTTCCACCGCAACCCAGTCCTTCTCGGCCCGAGCCCGTTCGGCGGCGCCCCAGCAAACCACGGCATCGAGCCAGGTCACGGTGCCGCTCAAGGAACGCATGGAGCGTTCCGACATCGTGAGTGCCGTGCGGGTGTCTCCCCGCCAAGCCGCCAGCATGCTGGACAACACGAGCGACACCGTGTGACTCACCGGTTGCAATCCGGGCAGGATGGTCACACCGTTGCCAGCAACTTCCAGACGCTGGCATTCCGCCAGGAGCTGGGCCAGTTTCTCGAGCGTCGTCATCGACCCTGTCCGATAGCGCTCGTCCGCCAGGCGCGCCGCCTCGACCCAGCACTGGTTGAGCTTCGGTTGATAGCAGCTCACATTCGGTGAGCAATGGCGCGCCACCCAGATGGACATTTCGAGCGACGCATCGGCACGCTCGAAATTCCCGCTCCAGCCGTACGCGATGCCGAGGCAGTTGTGTGCCAACACTGCCTGGGCGTTTGGAGCGCCAAGATCGCACAGGCGCACGCACAGCAACGCCGCCTCGACCGCCTCATCGTTTCGGCCCAGCAGCATCGACACGTGCGCGAGGGTGGTCAGCGCCGCCGCTTCGCCGACGGCATACCCCAATCGCTCGAAGAGCAGCGCCGCGCGCCGACTGGTATCGCTCGCGCGCCTGAGGCGCGACCCCAGGTAATCACAGTGAGCGAGGCAAGCCAGCGCGCGCGCTTCGCTGAACTGATCCACACCTGCCTTCGCTGCAATCAGCGCCGACTGGGCTATCTCGCGCGCCTCCTGGGGGTGACCGTCCTCGATGGCGCGATAGGCACGCGCCAGCGCCACGTCCAGCGTGTCGCCGGCGCTGTCGCGATCCGGCCTCATGCGGGCGCCCGCGCCGCGTGAGAGCGGGGGTCGAGAGCCTGCTCCGACTGGTTGGCGCGCCGGTTCGCGTTCTGAATGCGCATGCTGCTGACTATGAGTCTAGAGCGTTGATGGCCAGTCAACCGGGTAACAGCATGATGCCTTCGTGGAACCTGCTGGAAGCCGGCAGGCCAGACGAGTTGCTGTAGGACGGCGCCGGCCACCGGCGTTTCAGGCCAATGGCCCGTGCCTCTGACGACGCGCGCGCACCAGATCCTTGCGGCCTACAAATTCAAACACCTTGAGTGGGTCGCCTGGTCACAATTCCGGTTTTGGAGGCAAAGGCTTGGAGTTCCTATGAAGGCACAGGATGAGCGGCGAAATCCAGCGGCGGTTGAAGACGAGGCGCTGTCCGCGGAACTGGTCGCGTTGCTGGTGATGTGCGGGGCCGAGGTTCGCGCGGCCGATCGTGATCTGGTCGAGTTTGCAAATCGCCCCGACCTGCTCGAACGTCGCGGATGCGAGCGCCGCCGCGCCGAGGCAGACTAGGCGAACTGCCATCGCGTGCTGAAGCGACGCTCGCAGGAAGTTTTCAATTGGCAACCAGATTCAAGGGACCCGCGCCACCGCCCCGCAAAAGGCTTGTCTGGCGAATCAGTGAGCGCGCGCCCAAGGGCGAGTGGGTGGATCCCGGCGCCGTGAACGATGCATCGCCGACCTCTCAGCTCCCCGAGGTGACGTCCGGTGGCTACGTCATGTCGTCGTTCGATCTGCTCAGCGGCACCGACATCGACGAGGACGACACGACGATCCCCGGCGAACTGTTCGACGAACTGTTTGCGGCCGATCCCAAGGCGCCGAAGAAGCCGGCCGCCAAATAGACCAGCACCGAGCCGGCCACCGCCTCAGCGCGGCCCGGGCTCATCGCTTCGGCGCCGGTGCCGGTCGGCTGGATCGCGGCCAGCGTCTGCCGCTTCGGCCTGCACCGCGCCCGGCGTGTCCCGCCCCAGTCGGTCGAGCCTGCGGATCAGGCCGGACTCCAACACGTAGTCCGCGGCGGACTCTGGCGAGAGGCGCGAAGCCCGACCATACACGCGCGCCGCGACCTCGATCGCTTCGTCCAGGCTCAGAAGCGAGTGCGCCGCCAGGCGCGCGACAAAGATGGCGATCCACTGGTCCTGCATGCCTACCTCACGAAGGCGCCGTCCACAGAGGCTCGCTTGCGCGTCGGGCGCCGCTGCCTGGCGGTGTCGACGGGTCAGTCATCGATCGCCAGCATGACCGCCTGCGGCGGCTGCACGTCGTGCGCGAACGCGCGCGTGTCGTCGAAGTCCTGCCTTTGGATTGCTTCGAGCACCGCGTTCGCGGTGGTGGCTACCGCAAGCCGCGGCCTGAGTTGGCCCAGCAGATCGCCAAGACGGACGAGCCAAAGGTTGAGGTTCTCTGCGTACACCGGTCATCTCCTGCGGGATGTCCGAAGTATTGGCAGCGCACGTGTCCGCGCAAATAAGACAAGACGTTACGGTGCTGTAGGAGGATTGACCTAGCCCGTGCAGCGCCGCACCGCCGGCGCGCCGGGCCGATCGACCCCGACTCAGGGGCAGACTTCCATCCGCCGGGTCACGCCGCGAATGACTTCGTCGCTGAACCAGAAGAAATAGCGCGTGACCGTGACCGTGGTGCTGTCCTTGGTGCGGGTCTTGTACTCCACCGGCACGACCCAGCCGACATAGCCGCCTCTGCTGCCGCCCATCGGGCAGGCGCCGCGCTGCGGCGTGCCGATCACGAGTTCGCGATTCGGGTCGATGGTCTTCGCGGTCGCGTCGAAGTAGTTCGTGACGGCCGACTCGTGATTGCGCGGCGGGATGGAGCGCACGATCCGCTCGCGCGGAGCAGGCTGATCGCTGGCGCACCCGGCGACCAGAAGGCATGCGGCCAGGATTGCTGCGGCGGTTTTCGTCATCTGTGGTCCCTGGGGTAACCCGGCCGGGCTCGGTTCACCGGGTGGTTCGGGCGTGGTTGTCGCATAACTGGGGCGGCCCGCCAACCCCTGAGCGGGGGGCCGCCGACCGATTCTGCCGGCAAGCGCCGGACGCGCCGAGTTTGCCATCAAGCGCGCCGGCCACGCCCTGCCACCCCTTTCGCGCGCTGCGGCAGGGTTCACAGTTCTTTACGCCGCAGCCAATCCGTCTTCACCGCGGCGCCCGAGCATGGCGTGCTGGGCAAGCAACCCGACCCACTGGAGAAATCAATGCGTGAAGTGCAGGCGGCGCAACCGCAGCGGCAAGGTCCGATGCTCGTGATGCGGCTGATGGCCGTCAGTGTGTTCGTCGTCGCTGCAGTGGCGGCGACGGTCTCCGCCCACGCGCAAGGCCACCACGGGCCGGGGATGGGCGGGGGCGCGCACGGCGCCATGACAATGTTCGACGGCCCACCGGGGCAGATCGGGCGCGCGGTCGACCAGATGCTCGACGGCCTGAACGCCAGCGCCGCGCAGCGCAGCCAGGTCAAGCAGATCGCGATGGCCGCGGCCGCCGACCTGAAGGCGCAGCATGAAGCCACGCGCCGGATGCGCGAGAAGGGGATGCAGATCTTCACCGCGCCGAGCGTCGACGCGGCCGCCGCCGAGACCCTGCGCCAGCAGATGAGCGCGCAGCACGAGCAGGCCAGCAAGCGCAAGCTGCAGGCGATGCTCGATATTGCGAAGGTCTTGACACCCGAACAGCGGGCGAAGATCGGCGAGCGCATGACTGAGCGCCAGGCGGTGATGAAAGACCGCCTGCAGCGCATGGAGCAGGAACGCGCCGAGCGCGGGCAGCACCCGCCTGCCCAAAAATGAGCGGCGCAAAGGCTATGCTCACCCCCGACAACGGTGTGGCCGCGCCGGCGCTTCCTGGCGCGGTGCTGTCCACATCGCACCCGTCCAATGCCACCCACGCAATGACCGCTCGCCTGCTGCTGATCGACGACGACGCCCGGCTGTCTTCCATGGTGGGCGACTACCTGCGCAACTCCGGCTTCGACGTCGAAACCGCCGGCTCGCTCGCGGGTGGTCGCGCGCGCCTCGCGGGCGAACAATTCGACGCGCTCGTTCTCGACCTGATGCTGCCCGACGGCGACGGCCTCGACTTGTGCCGCGAATTGCGCGCCGAGGGCCGCCATCGCCACCTGCCCTTGCTGATGTTGACGGCGCGCGGCGAGCCGATGGACCGCATCGTCGGGCTCGAGCTCGGCGCCGACGACTACCTGCCCAAGCCCTTCGAGCCGCGCGAGCTGCTGGCGCGCGTCAAGGCCTTGCTGCGCCGCTCCGCACCGCAGCCCGCCGGCGACGACGTGCTGCGCTTCGGGCGCCTCGAGGTCGACCTCGGCGCCCGCGTCGCGCGCCTGGACGGCACCATCTGCGATCTGACCGGCCACCAGTTCGACCTGCTGGTCGTGCTCGCGCAAAGCCCGGGGCGCGTGCTGTCGCGCGACCAGATCATGGATTCGCTCAAAGGTCATCCGCTCGAAGCCTTCGACCGCTCGATCGACGTGCACATCTCGCGCATTCGCGCGGTCATCGAAGACGACCCGAAGCTGCCGCGCCGCGTGCTTACCGTGCGCGGTGCCGGCTACGTGTTCGCGCGCAAGCAGGACGCCGACGCGACGCACGGGTAGCGGTGGCGCTGTGTCGCTCCCGGGCCGTCGCGCACGAATGTCCCAGGCGAGGCCCGGTCTGCCCGGCGGGTCGATCGCGGTACGCCGCGATCCGGGTGCCGTCATGATGCGCGCATGAAGAACCTGTATTTGCGCATCTACGCCACCGTGGTGGTGGTACTGCTGCTGTTCGCTGCGGCGTCGGGCTGGATTTATCAGCGCCACATGGAGCAGGAGCGCGGCCGTGCCGAGGCCGTGCTCACCGAGCGCATGGGAGCGTGGGCCGAGCTGATCGAGCGCTCGTTGCCGGGTCACCAGACGCCGCCCGCAGACCAGGCGGCCGCGCTGCTCGACTGGTCGCAGCGCCTGCGCCTGCCGCTCGCGCTCGACAGCGCCGGCGGCGTGCGCATCGCCGAATCCGAATCGTTCACGCGCCGCCAGGCCGAGGGCGCGGTGCGCGGTCTCGCGGTGCGCCTGGACGACGGCCGCACGCTGTGGATCATGCGGCCGGGCTTGCTGCGCAATGGTGGCGGCCGCCTCGGGATCGGCGGGCCGCCGCCGGGCGTGCGGCCGGCCGGTGTCGATGAGCGTCCGCCGTTCCTGCCGTTTATCCCGCCGGCCTGGCAGGGCGTGGGGCTGGTGGCGGTACTGGTGATGCTGTTCGTCGCCGTTGCCGCCGGCGCGTACCCGGTCGTGCGGCGGCTGACGCGTCGGCTCGAGGCCTTGAAGCAGGGCGTCGAGCAGTTCGGTGCCGGCCAGTTGCACCATCGCGTCCGCGTCACCGGGCACGACGAAGTCGCGGCGGTGGCGTCGAGCTTCAATGTCGCGGCGGCGCGGGTCGAGGCGCTGGTGCGCTCGCACCAGTCGCTGCTGGCGAACGCGAGCCACGAACTGCGTTCGCCGCTGGCGCGCATGAAGATGGCGGTCTCGATGCTCGAAGGCGCGCCGCCGGCGCAACGCGAACGTCTCAAGCACGAGATCGACACCAACGTCGCCGAGCTCGACGCGCTGGTCGAGGAGGTGCTGCTCGCGAGCCGCCTCGACGCCGCGCCGACCCCAGAGCGCAACGAGCGCATCGAACTGCTCGGTGTCGCCGCCGAGGAGGCGGCGCGCGTCGACGCCGTGCTCGACGGTGCGCCGACCACCGTCAGCGGCGAGGAGCGGCTGCTGCGCCGCGCGCTGCGCAACCTGCTCGAGAACGCGCGCCGCTACGGGGGCAGCGAGGTCGAAGCGTTCGTCGAGTCGCAGGCCGGGCAGGCAGTCGTGCGCGTCTGCGATCGCGGCCCAGGCGTGCCGGAGGCGATGCGCGAGCGCATCTTCGAGCCCTTCTTCCGCCTGCCGGGTCATGCCGAGCAGGGCGGTGGCGTCGGGTTGGGGCTGAGCCTGGTCAAGCAGATCGCCGAGCGCTACGGTGGCAGCGTGCGCTGCGAAGCGCGCGAGGGTGGCGGCAGCTGCTTCGCGCTGAGTTTGCCGCTGGCCTGAGCGCGACGGCGGCGCCAAGCTGCGCGCTCGTCCATCGCCGCGCGACGTCGCAGGTGGGCATCGTGACGCCGGCCACCGGCTCGGGGCTTGCAACGATCGAGTCGCTGCGCGAGGCCGGCGTGAGCTTCAGCGTGGTGGCGTGAGGGCTTCGGCCGGTGCTGCCGGCGGTGTCTCGCGCGCCCGTTCAGCATACTTGTTGAAGCGCCAGGCGCTGCCTTCCATCGTGATGCGGCGCCAGGTGCGGCGCTTCTCGGCCGGTGTCATCACCGGCCAGTGCTGGACCTCGTCGAAGCTGCGGCCGCAGCCCTTGCAGATGTCGTCGCCCTGGCTGGTCGAGCAGATCGCGATGCAGGGCGCGTCGGGCGTGCTCGCGTACCAGGCGAGCCAGGCGCCGCGCGCCTTCGGCGGCATCGTCGCCTCGTCGCACTCGACCTCGTGGTAGTACACCATCAGTGCGTAGACGGTGCCGAGCGCGCGCACTTCCGGGCAGGCGGTGATGCCGTCGGGCGACGGCGAGCGCTCGCGCCACCAGTTGATGGCCGATTCGATGTCGGTGATGTGCAGGGCAGCCATGACGATACAACGCGGGGCGCCAAGCATAGCGCGCAGCTGCCGCAAACTTTGATACCCTTTGACCATGCCATCGACTGCCTTCGTGCAGCGCACTGACGATCGCGATCCATGGAAACGAAACGAATGACGAACCACCCGCGCGTCCGGCGCACGCTGGCGCTGGGCATCACGCTCGCGCTGCTGGTCGGCTGCTCGACCGCCGACAAGCCCAAGCCGGTGCCGCCGCAGCCGGTGATCCAGAACCCCGGCAAGGCCGCGCTCACCGTGAAGGACACCGACAACGGTGCTTCCATCGTGCTGGAGCGTTCGCAGGAACTGATCGTTCGGCTGGCCGTGGCAGGCAGCAGCGGCGCCGACTGGTCGCTGGTCGACCTGAAGCCCGGCGTGCTGCGCGTGGTGTCGGGTCCGACCTTCGAGCGCGCGCTGCGCAGTGTCGCCGACGACCCCTCCGACGGCAGCAGCATCTGGCGCCTCCACGCCGAGGCGCCCGGCAACGTCGCGCTCAACTTCGAGCTGCGCCGTCCGCATGTGCTCGGCACGGCGCGCACGCTGAGCTACCCGGTCACGGTGAAGTAGCGCGAGCGGGCCAGGCGCTGCGGCGATGAGCGGTCAAGCGATCCTGCACCTGGCGACCCGCGCCGACGCAGCCGGCATCGCGGCGCTGTCGCGCGACCGCATCGAGCAGGGCCTGGGCTGGAGCTGGACCGCGCCGCGCGTGCTGCGCAGCGTCCGCGATCCGGCGACGAATGTCGTGGTTGCGCATCGGTCCGGCCGGATGCTCGGTTTCGGGATCATGAAGTACCACGACGACGATTCTCACCTGCTGCTGCTCGCGGTGCATGCGCAAGCCACCCGGCGTGGCATCGGCTCGGCGCTGTTGGCGTGGCTGGAGCGCTCGGCACTGGCGGCCGGTATCGGGCAGGTGTACCTGGAAGCGCGCCTGGCGAACGGCGCGGCGCGCGCGTTCTATGCCCGCCTGGGCTACCGCGAGATCCAGACCCTGCCCGGCTACTACCAGGGCGTCGAGGCCTGCGTGCGCCTGGCGAAGGACTTGTGGCCGGCGCCGGTCGCGCCGGGGTAACGACCGCGCCCCCGCGCCGCGGGTACGCCGCTCGACCCCCGAGGGGTTGCGGGCCGGGTGCGGAGCGGCCGCGCGCTCGGCCCGCGCTCAGGCGAGAACGGAACCGCCGCGGCTGCCGCGGTCGGCGTTGCCGAGGGTCGAATACAGCGCCGTGCCGTCGCGCGGCATCAGCACGTCGATGGCGCGGTCCAGGGCTGCGGTGGCGCGCGCGAGCGACTCGCGCTGCGCGGCGACCTGGCCGCTGGTGCTGGCCAAGCGATGACGCAATTCGGGCGGCACCGAGCCGCGGCGTGCGGCCAGCGCGAACTTGTCGACGGCGGTCGCGAGTGCGCGGTGCAGTTCGGTCGCGTGCAGCTCGATACCGACCGTGTCGCGCACGCACAGTGCCACGCCCAGCGCGCTCAGCCGGTGTTCGACGGCGGCCAGGGCGGATTCGAGGTCGGGGCCGGCGTGCGGCGCGCTGCGGTCGGGAACCGGGGAGGACATGGGGGTGCGGGTCCGTGGTGAGAGATCGGTCAGGGCTGGACTTTGGTCAGCAATTCCTGCGCATTCGAGATCAGCTTGTCGGCGATCGCCTCGGGGTTGATCTTGAAGCTGCGATCCTCGATGGACTTGGAGATGCGGGCCACTTTCTCGGCGTCGAACTCGGCCGTCGTGCCGCCGGTCAGCAGCGCCGACGCGGTGTTCGACAACTCGATCGTCGCGCTCGCATCCGCCTGCGCCGGGATCGCGCCGGTGCCGATGGCGACCGCCGCCGTCGGGCTGCCGTTGGTCGCGGCGACCGCGGCAGGGGCTGCCGGCGGGGCGGGTTTTTCTGCGGAATGGCCGATCTTCATGGTGCTCTCCAAGGGTCAGGGCGGGGCCCGGACCGATCAATGTCCATGGTGTATCGGCCCGACCCCGGGCGACTTTAGAGATTTCTCCGCCGCAGCGGAAGAGGTATTCACAAGGCCAGCTCCACCCGGCGCTCGCCGACTGGCTGGCCGGTGAGCACCCGCCCACTTTCGGTACGCACCCGCACCGTTTGGCCCTCGATGCCGGGGTTCAGCGCCTGGCCTTCGCCGGCCACGCTGAAGCCCTCGCCCTGGGCGACCAGCGTGACCGACTCGCCCGCCGCGAACCACTGGCGCGCCTTCAGGTGCGACTGGCGCAGGCTCTGGCCCGGCTTCAGCGCGCGCGCCAGCGTGCGGCCGACCGCGAGCTCGGTGCTGACGACCGGGCCCGAATTGTCCTCGGCCAGATCGACCTCGGCCGGCACCAGGTCGGCGGCGGTCAGCACGCTGCCCGACGCGACGCCGCTGGTCGCGATCAGCGCGCTGCCGAACACCTTCACGGTGATCGGCAGGTAGACGTTCCACCTGGTCGCGCCCTGCAGGCAGCGCAGGCCGATGCGGCTCTTGCCCCACAGGCGCATGCCGTCGGGAATATAGGGTTGGACCTGGGTGCACGGCGCCAGCCGCAGGCGCGGGTCGAGTTGGCCGACGCTGACTTCGACGCGCGGCGTGCCGGGCGAGGCGGCGTGGCTGCCGTCGAGCGCGAGTTGGCGCACCTGCTGCTCGAGGCCGGTGTCGAGGCCGCTGTTGCTCGCGGCCGGAGGCGCGGCCTGGGCCAGCGCCGCAGCAGCGGCGAGCGCGACCGCCAATGCCGCCGCGCCACGCAACCAGGCGCGGATCGAGCGGGTGGCAAGGGAAGGGGCGGGCGGCGTGTCCATCACCGCACTGTAGAGACGGGGCCGCCCCGCATGGCGGAGAATTGACCGGTGAACCCGGCGCTATTCGCGCTTATGTTGGCGAAGGCGCTGTCCACAATCCGCTCACATCGCCCCATTCCGACTTCGCGACGAGGCCCTCATGCTGAACCGAATCACCAACGCGCTCGACTTCCAGGCCCAGGCGCTGAGCCTGCGCTCGGAGCGCCAGCGCCTTATCGCCAGCAACATCGCGAACGCCGACACGCCCGGCTACGTGGCGCGCGAAATGAACTTCGCCCAGGCGCTGCGCGACGCGACCGGCAACGGCCAGCCCGCGGCGCAGCTCGCCGCCAGCCAGCCCGGCCACATCGCCGGCGGCGCGGCCGGCGGCGCGGCCTTCAGCACGCTGCTGTATGCCGCGCCCAGCCAGACCAACCTGGACCGCAACACCGTCGACATGGACCGCGAGCGCGCCAGCTTCGCCGGCAACACCGTGAAGTACGAAGCCACGCTGCGCTTCATCGGCGCGCAGGTCAGGACGACCTTGTCCGCGATCACCGGCCAATAGGGGAGTACGCCATGTCGATGATGAACATCTTCAATGTGTCGGGTTCGGCCGCGAGCGCGCAGAGCCAGCGCCTGAACGTGGTCGCGAGCAACCTCGCGAACGCCGACACCGTCGCCGGCCCCGACGGCCAGGCCTACAAGGCACGCCAGGTCACGTTCCAGACGCAGCTGGTCGGCGCCAACGCGAACGACCCGACCGCCGCGGGTGTGACGGTCAGCAACATCACCGAGGACCAGACGCCCGGCCGGCGCGTGCTCGACCCCAAGCACCCGAGTGCCGACGCCAACGGCTACGTCACCTACAGCAACGTCAACGCGGTCGAGGAGATGGTCAACATGATCTCGGCCTCGCGCTCGTACCAGAACAACATCGAGGTCATGAACACGGCGAAGAGCCTGCTGCTCAAGACCTTGCAGATCGGCCAGTAACGGCCCCTGACTCATAAGGCAAGCCCCCGGCTATGCCGGGGGACTCGCACAGGTTTGACCGTGTGGAGCGGTCGTGGATGCTTCTTATCCGACCAAGGAAAGGAGCTTCCAAATGAAAGAGTACCAGAGCCTCGCGCACACCCGTTG
>JANXZN010000093.1 GCA_025355545.1 Rhizobacter sp. | reverse complement strand
AGGCGCTTTAGCTCAGTCGGTTAGAGCGACGGAATCATAATCCGCAGGTCCGGGGTTCGAATCCCTGAAGCGCCACCACCCTTGCCAAGCCCCCGATTCTGCGCGCGAAGAATCGGGGGTTTTGTCGTTGCGAGCAGCGCGACCTAGCCTCGCGCGGCCGAGCGAGGTGGAACAGAAGACGTGGACGTGGACGCGCTCGACCGGGCCCCTGGACGAGACCGCGTACGCGTATCCGGTTGCGATCGGTCGGTTGGTGCCTTTGTCGCCGCACGCAGCTTGCCGCGCTGGTGCGCGCCGGTCGCTAAACTCTGGAGGCCCTTCAACCCCGCCCGGTGCCTCTCATGACCATTGCCTGGAACGCTTTCAGCCCCTGGTCCGCCCTCATCGGCGGCGTCTTGATCGGCATCGCCGCGGCGATGTTCGCGCTGCTCAACGGGCGCATCGCCGGCATCAGCGGTGTCGTCGGCGGTCTGCTGAAGCCGGTCGTCGGCGACATCGCGTGGCGCGCCGCCTTCATCCTCGGCCTGCTGGCCGCGCCACTCGCCTACCTCGCGTTGGCGGCATGGCCGCGCCCGCAGATCGATGCGTCGTCGGGCGCGCTGATGGCCGCCGGGCTGCTGGTCGGCATCGGCACGCGCTACGGCGCCGGCTGCACCAGCGGCCACGGCGTCTGCGGCCTGTCGCGGCTGTCGCCGCGCTCGCTGGCGGCGACGCTCGCCTTCATGGGCGCCGGCTTCGCGACGGTGTTCGTGGCGCGTCACCTGTTCGGCTTCTGAGGGGCACGCCATGCTGGTCTTCACCTCGCTGCTCGCGGGCCTGGTCTTCGGGTTGGGGTTGATCGTGTCGGGCATGGCCAACCCGGCGAAGGTGCTCGGCTTCCTCGACCTCGCCGGCGCGTGGGATCCATCGCTCGCCTTCGTGATGGCCGGGGCGATCGCGGTCGGCGCGGTGGCGTTCGCGCTGGCCGGCAAACGCAGCACCTCGTTGATCGGCGCCGAGATGAGGCTGCCGGCGGCGCGCCCCACCGATCGCCGCCTGGTCGCGGGAAGCGTGATGTTCGGCATCGGCTGGGGCATCGCCGGCTTCTGCCCGGGCCCGGCGTTGGTCGCGCTCGGCATGGGCGAGACCAAGGCGCTGATCTTCGTCGGCGCAATGCTGGTCGGCATGGGTCTGTTCGAACTGCTGGAGCGGCGCAAGCCGACGCTGGCCGCAGGCTGACTGCGTCAGGCGTCCGATCTGATCCCCTTTTTGCGCACCGACGCCGGCGCACCGAGGCGCTGCGATACCTGATCGGCACACGCTTTCAGCGCGCGCGCGATCGCGCCTTCCCAGCGCGTGTCGAACACGCCGGCCGGGCCGATCGCTGTCAGCGCCAGCACGAGCGCGCCGCTGTGATCGAAGGCCGGTGCCGCCATCGCGTTGACGCCGGGGACGACCTCGCCGACCGAGCGCGACAGGCCGTGCGCACGCACCTCGGTCAGTTGCTTCTTGAAGTCCTTCCAGGTCGGCAGCGGCGGCGCCGGCGGCATGCCGGCGATCGGCGCATCGGGTCGGGCCTTGCGTCGCCTGCGCTCGGCCTCGAGTTGCTGCTGCGCCGCCGCCGGCGCCTGGAACGCGGCGAACAGCCGGCCCGAGGCGGTGTTCGCGAGCGAGAACACCGTGCCGTGCCGCATGTTGACGTGCACCGCCGCCGGCGACTCCTCGAGCCGCACGAGGGTCGCGCCGCGCGTGCCCCAGACCGCCAGCGCGACGGTGTGGCCGATGCGCTGCGCGAGTTCGCCGAGCAACGGTGTGGCCACCTGCACCGGGTTCGCCTGCTGCAGGCTGATCAGGCCGAGCTGTAGTGCGAGCGGCCCCAGAAAGTAGGCGCCGCTCAGGCGGTCCTGCTCGATCATCCCGATGCGCGCGAAGCTGACCAGGTACGGGTGCGCCTTCGCCGGCGCCATGCCGGCCTCGCGCGCCAGGTCCTTCAGCGCCATCGGCCGGCCGTGATGCGCCAGCGCCAGCAGCACCTGGCCGCCGACCTCGATGCTCTGGATGCCGCGCTGCGCGCGGTCGGCGCCCTCACCTTTGCTGTTCGCCATGGCCCATCCCTCGAATCGGTTTATCACGAATTCGATTAGACATCATCTAACGGATGCACTAGACTCCAAATTCGCCAAAAGCAAATGACTTTTGTTTAGACGAATCTCCAGGATGCCCCCGATGAGCCAGCCCAAAGTATTCGCCAGCCAGGCCGACCTCGAAGAGAAGAAGGTCAGCTTCGCGCAGCTCTCCGAGCACGCCTGGGCCTACACCGCCGAAGGCGACCCGAACACCGGCATCGTGATCGGCGACGACGCGGTGCTGGTGGCCGACACGCAGGCCACGCCGGCGATGGCGCAGGACGTGATCCGCCGCATCCGCGAGGTCACCGACAAGCCCGTCAAGTACGTCGTGCTGACCCACTACCACGCGGTGCGCGTGCTGGGCGCGTCGGCCTATCAGGCGCAGCAGATCCTGGCCAGCCAGGACACCTACGATCTGATCAATGAGCGCGGCGAGCAGGACAAGGCGAGCGAGATCGGCCGCTTCCCGCGCCTGTTCAGCAATGTCGAGACCGTGCCGCCCGGCATGACCTGGCCGACCATGACCTTCACCGGCAAGATGACCCTGTGGATGGGCAAGCTCGAGGTGCAGCTGCTGCAGCTCGGCCGCGGCCACACCAAGGGCGACACGGTGGTCTGGCTGCCGCAGGAGCGCACGCTGCTCAGCGGCGACCTGGTCGAGTTCGACGCCACGCCCTATGCCGGCGACGCCTATTTCAACGACTGGCCGAAGACGCTGGAGAACATCGCCGCGCTGAAGCCGAAGGCACTCGTACCCGGCCGCGGCCCGGCGCTCGTGGGCGAGGACCGCGTGCGGGAGGGGCTGGCCAGCACGGGCGGCTTCGTCGCCGACGTGCGCGCCAGCGTGCAGGCCGGCGTGGTCGCAGGCAAAGACCTGAACGCGGTCTACAAGGAGACCTTCGCCAGGCTCAAGCCGAAGTACGGCCACTGGGTCATCTTCGACCACTGCATGCCGTTCGACGTGACACGTGCCTACGACGAGGCGACCGGCCACGTCGATCCGCGCATCTGGACCGCCGAGCGCGACATCGAGATGTGGAACGCGCTCGAGGCCTGAGCGTGTCGCCGCGAGGCCGCGATGAAACTCGCTGAACTGGCCGCGCAGCCGGGCTCGATCGACTTTCAGTCGCTCGTGTTCGACTACGCGCGTCACTCGGACCAGTCGGCCGACCCGCCGGCACGGCATCCGGTGGTCGTCGTCGGCGCCGGCCCGGTCGGCCTGGCGCTCGCGATCGACCTGGCGCAGCGCGGGGTGGCGGTCGTGCTGCTGGACAACGACTGCCTGCTAGCGACCGGCTCGCGCGCGATCTGCTTCGCCAAGCGCACGCTTGAGATCTTCGACCGGCTCGGCTGCGGCGAGCGCATGGTCGCGAAGGGCGTGTCCTGGAACGTCGGCAAGGTGTTTTTCCGCGACGCGCAGATCTATCAGTTCGACCTGCTCGCCGAGGCCGGCCATGCGCGCCCGGCCTTCATCAACCTGCAGCAGTACTGCGTCGAAGGCTACCTCGCGCAGCGCGCCGCCGAGCTGCCGCTGATCGACCTGCGCTGGAAGAACAAGGTGGTCGACCTCACCCAGGGCGCCGATGGCGCCACGCTCACGGTCGAGACACCCGATGGGCCCTATCGCCTGCAGGCCGAACACGTTGTCGCCTGCGACGGCAGCCGCTCGACGCTGCGCGAACTGCTTGGCCAGCAAAGCCGGGGCCGCGTCTTCCGCGACCGCTTCCTGATCGCTGACGTGAAGATGAAGCTCGACCGGCCGGCCGAGCGCTGGTTCTGGTTCGATCCGCCATTCCACCGCAACCAGGGCGCGAAGGGTGAAAGCAGCGCGCCTTCCAGCGTGCTCTTGCACATGCAGCCCGACAACGTCTGGCGCATCGACTTCCAGCTCGGCTGGGACGCCGACCCGGAAGAAGAGAAGAAGCCCGAGAACATCATCCCGCGCGTCAAGGCGCTGTTGGGCGACGACGTGCCGTTCGAGCTCGAATGGGCCAGCGTCTACACCTTTGCCTGCACGCGCATGGCGCGGTTCCGCCACGGTCGTGTGCTGTTCGCGGGTGACGCGGCGCACGGCGTGTCGCCGTTCGGCGCGCGCGGCGCGAACTCGGGCGTGCAGGACGCCGACAACCTCGCCTGGAAGCTCGCCCTCGTCGTGGGCCACCGGGCGCCCGATGCGCTGCTCGACAGCTACGCCAGCGAGCGCGAGTACGCCGCCGACGAGAACATCCTGCACTCCACGCGCGCCACCGACTTCATCACACCGAAGAGCGAGATCAGCCGCCTGTTCCGCGATGCGGTGCTCGACCTCGCGAGACAGCACCCGTTCGCCCGCACGCTGGTCAACAGCGGCCGGCTGTCGGTGCCCGCCACCTTGCACGAGTCGCCGCTGAACACGCCCGACAGCGCGCGTTTCGAGGGCCGGATGCAGCCCGGCGCCGCGGCCGCCGATGCGCCGGTGTTGCGCGCGGACGAGCGCACGAGCTGGTTGCTGCGCGAACTCGGCGACGGCTTCACCGCGCTCGTCTACGGCGAGATCGACGCACAGGAGCTCGCACGACGGCTGCGCCTCGCCGCCGAAGGCCTGGCGCCGCTGAAGCTGCTGCACGTGCGGCCCTGCGCCGCCGAAGCGCACGCCGATGCGCTCGACTGCGTGATCGATCACGAAGGGCTGGTCGCCGAACGCTACGACATGCTGCCGGGCACGGTGTACCTGCTGCGCCCGGACCAGCACGTCTGCGCGCGCTGGCGCGAGCCTTCGGCGCAGGCCGTGCGTGCGGCGCTGACGCGCGCGCTGGCGCTGGCCTGACGAGACCCGAGATGGCACTGATCACCGCCCCCCACCTGAGCGCACCCGACGATTTCTACGAGGCGCTGATCGACGCGCACCGCGAGCTGTCGCCCGAGCAGAGTCACGCGCTGAACGCCCGGCTCGTGCTGCTGCTGGCGAATCACATCGGCACGCTCGAGGCGCTGAAACAGGCGCTCGCCGCGGCACGCGACAGCGCGCCGGCCTCCCACTGACGAACGGCCTCGATCTCATGCACCCCTCCTCCCTGAACTACCAGAGCGGCTTCGGCAACGAGTACGCGAGCGAGGCCGTGCCCGGCGCGCTGCCGCAGGGCCGCAACAGCCCGCAGCGCGCGCCGCTGGCGCTGTACCCCGAACTGATCTCGGGCACCGCATTCACCGCGCCGCGCCACCAGAACCGGCGCAGCTGGCTGTACCGCCGCCAGCCGTCGGTGGTGTCGGGTCGCTATGCCGCGTACGCCCAGCCCTTCTGGCGCTCCGGCGCCGACCCGCAGACCGCGCTCGCACCCGAGCCGATGCGCTGGCACCCGTTCCCGATCGGCACACCGAACTGCGACTTCGTCGACGGCATGCGCACACTGGCCGCGAACGGCAACGCCGAGGCCCAGACCGGCCTGGCCGCGCACGTCTACCTGGCCGATCGGTCGATGCAGCGGCGCGCCTTCGTCAACACCGACGGCGAGATGCTGCTCGTGCCGCAGCACGGGCGCCTGTGGCTCGTCACCGAGATGGGTCTGCTCGAAACCAAGCCGGGCGAGATCGCGCTGCTGCCGCGCGGCGTGGCCTTCAGGATCGAACTGCCCGACGGCCCCTCGCGCGGCTATGTCTGCGAGAACTACGGCGCGCAGTTCCGCCTGCCCGAGCTCGGCCCGATCGGCTCGAACGGCCTGGCCAACGCGCGCGACTTCCTGGCGCCGGTGGCCGCGTTCGAGGACACGCCCGGCGGCTACGAAGTCATCAAGAAGTCCGGCGGTCACTTCTGGCGCGCACCGATGGCGCAATCGCCGTTCAACGTCGTCGCCTGGCACGGCAATCTCGCGCCGCTGAAGTACGACACCGCGAACTTCATGACGATCGGCTCGATCAGCTTCGACCACCCCGACCCGTCGATCTTCACGGTGCTGACCTCGCCCAGCGACACGCCGGGCACCGCGAACTGCGACTTCGTGATCTTCCCGCCGCGCTGGCTGGTGACGGAAGACACGTTCCGGCCGCCCTGGTACCACCGCAACTTCATGTCTGAATTCATGGGCCTGGTGCTCGGCGAGTACGACGCCAAGCCCGAGGGCTTCAAGCCGGGTGGTGCGAGCCTGCACAACTGCATGGTGCCGCACGGGCCGGATGAAGAGGCCTTCGAGCGCGCCAGCGGCGCCTCGCTGGCTCCGCAGAAGCTGGACAACACGCTGGCCTTCATGTTCGAGAGCCGCTACAGGTTCATCCCGACCGAGTTCGCGTTGCAAAGCCCGATGCTCGACCAGAACTACGCCGACTGCTGGGCCGGCCTCGAGGATCGCTTCAGGCCATGAAGCTCGACGCCACGCACGACCCGGCCTTGCGCAGCTGGGTCGCCTGCGCCAACGTGGCGGATACCGACTTCCCGATCCAGAACCTGCCGTTCGGGCGCTTCCGGCGCGGCGGGCCTTTGCCGTTCAACCGCGCCCACGGCGCGCTCGACCTGACGCTCGAGGCCTGGCGGCAGACCGCAGCGATGCGCGCGGCGAACGAGCCGGCGGTGCGGCTGTCGCAGTCGAACGTGGCCGACAGCGCCTACTGGACCGCTGCGCAGCTCGTCACGCACCTCACGGTCAAGCGCTGCAACCTGCCGCCGGGCGACCTGTTCGGCTCGGGCACGCTGTCGGGCGCGCGGCCGGGCCTGGCGCGGATCGGCCTGGGCGAGGTCAGCGGTACGGTGCTCGGGCCAGCGCCGGGCGGCTCCCAAGCGACCCGAGACCCGCTCGGGGGATGACTGCGGTACGCCGCAGCCGGGCGCACCATGCCTTCAGCGCGACAGCGCGAGCTTGAACCCGAAGCCGATCAGGAACACGCCCGCGAGCTTCTGCAGGGTGCTCGACACCTTCGGGTTCGCGCGCAGGCGCTCGGCCAGGTGGTGCGTCAGCAGCACCACGATCAGGCCGTAGAGGAAGGTCAGCGCGGCAATCGTCGCGGCCATCACGCCGAAGGTCAGCACACCGCGGTGATGCGCCGGGTCGACGAACAGCGGGAAGAACGCCATGTAGAACACGATCGCCTTCGGATTCAGCAAGGTGATGAACAGGGCCTGCCGGAAGTAGTGGTGCGGCTTGATCTCCAGCACCGGCTTGTCGCCCGACTTGGCGAACAACATGCGCGCGCCCAACCATGCCAGATAGGCGGCGCCCAGCCACTGCACCGCGTGGAACGCGGGCGGGTAGGCGCTCAGCAGTGCGGCGACGCCGGCCACCGCGAGCCACATCAGCACCTGGTCGCCGGCGATCACGCCGAAGGTGCAGGCCAGGCCGCCGCGCCGCCCGCCCTTGCCGGTCGAGGTGATCAGCGCGAGATTGCCGGGCCCGGGAATCATCAGGAACACGATCACGGCGATAACGAACGACGGGTAGTCAGCGATGCCGAACATGGGCGGCTCCAGGGCGAAACGGTCAGTCGAGCATCGTACGCCAGCGCGGCCGCACGGTAAAATTCGCTCCCTCCTCACTTCGACAGCCACTGGATGAACACCATGGTCCGCTGTGCCCTCACCGCGCTGGTCGCGGTCTGCGTCGTTGCCCCGGCGGCGGCGCAATCGCGGGCCTTCCCGCAGAACACCTTGCGCGGCGCGATGGTCTTCCGCGATGACGGGCAGGTCCTGCTGAATGGCCGCGTCGCGCCGCTCGCGCCCGGCTCGCGCGTGCGTGACCAACGCAACATGATCGTGCTGGCGGCTTCGCTGGTCGGCGCGAAATGGCTGGTGAACTACACGCTCGACATCGGCGGCGGCCAGGTCCGGGACGTCTGGATCCTGCGCCCCGAAGAGGCGGCGATCCGGCCCTGGCCGACGACGCTGGAAGAAAGCCAGACCTGGACCTACGACCCGGCGACGACGACCTGGATCAAGCCATGAAGAAGGTCTTTATCAAGACTTTTGGCTGCCAGATGAACGAGTACGACTCGGACAAGATGGCCGACGTGCTGCATGCCGCGCAGGGCTACGAGCCGACCGCCGACGTCGACGAGGCCGACCTGATCCTGTTCAACACCTGCTCGGTGCGCGAGAAGGCGCAGGAGAAGGTGTTCAGCGACCTCGGCCGCGTCAAGCACCTGAAGGCCAAGGGCGTGCTGATCGGCGTCGGCGGCTGCGTCGCGAGCCAGGAAGGCGCGGCCATCATCGCGCGCGCGCCGTATGTCGACCTGGTGTTCGGCCCGCAGACCCTGCACCGCTTGCCCGAGATGCTGAACCAGCGCGCGCTGCAGCAGCGCCCGCAGGTCGACATCAGCTTTCCCGAGATCGAGAAGTTCGACCATCTGCCGCCGGCGAGGGTCAGCGGCGCGACCGCGTTCGTCTCGATCATGGAAGGCTGCTCGAAGTACTGCAGTTACTGCGTCGTGCCGTACACGCGCGGCGAAGAGGTCTCGCGGCCGTTCGACGACGTGCTGGCCGAAGTGGCGGGCCTGGCCGACCGGGGCGTGAAGGAGGTGACGCTGCTGGGCCAGAACGTCAACGCCTACCGCGGCGCGATGGGCCGCGGTGGTAAGTCCGGGGCCGAGATCGCCGACTTCGCGCTGCTGATCGAGTACGTCGCCGCGACCCCCGGCATCGAACGCCTGCGCTACACGACCAGCCATCCGAACGAGTTCACACAGCGCCTGATCGACGTCTACGCCAAGGTACCGCAACTCGTGAACCACCTGCACCTGCCGGTGCAGCACGGCAGCGACCGCATTCTGATGGCGATGAAGCGCGGCTACACCGCAATGGAATACAAGAGCACGGTGCGCAAGCTGCGCGCGGTGCGGCCGGGCATCTCGATGTCGAGCGACTTCATCGTCGGCTTCCCCGGCGAGACCGAGGCCGATTTCGCGCAGACCATGAAGCTGATCAATGACGTGGGCTTCGACGACAGCTTCAGCTTCGTCTTCAGCCCGCGCCCCGGCACGCCGGCGGCGAACCTGGCGGATGCCACGCCGCAGGCCGAGAAGCTCGAACGCCTGCACGTGCTGCAGAAGGCGATCACCGAGAGTGCCCGCGCGATCAGCGAATCGCGCCTGGGCACGGTGCAGCGGCTGCTGGTCGAGGGCCCGTCGCGCAAGGACCCGAACGAGCTGAGCGGCCGCACCGAATGCAACCGCATGGTCAGCTTCCCGGGCGGGCCGAATGCGGCGCGACTGATCGGCCGGATGGTCGACGTGACCATCACCGGGGTGAACTCGCACTCGCTGCGCGGCGAGCTGCGCCAGCGCGAGCTCGAGGCGCTGGCGGTCTGAGCAGTATCAGCGCCGCAGCGGGCCGAAGCCGACCCACCACAGTGTCAACGCGCACACCGTCACCATCGCCGCGTAGGTCGCCATCTTGCCGTCGTGCCCGAACACGACCAGGCCCGCGATCAGCACGGCGGCGCAAGCCGCGGCCGCCCAGCCGGCCAGGCGCATCCAGGCCACGCTCTTCAACTCGCGCCGCCACAGCAGCTTGGCCAGGCCACTGGCCAGCAGGCCGACGCCGACGGCCGGTGCGAAGAAGTTCAGCAAGTGCCAGAAGGCATCGATCGGGCCCAAGAGCGGTGTCCTTCGGGTGCTTGACGGCGCGCAATGACGCGCGAACCCGGCGGATTTTATAATTCGGCCATGAGCGTCTTCGCCCTCGGGCTGAACCACACCACCGCGCCGGTCGATCTGCGCGGCCGGTTCGCGTTCGCGCCGGAGCAGCTCGTGCCCACCCTGCAGGCGTTTCGCGAACGCCTGCAGCGCGTCAGCGAGGTCGCGATCGTCTCGACCTGCAACCGCACCGAGCTCTACGTCGGCGCCGACGCCAGTGTCGTGAACTCCACCGGGCTGGTGCTCCCGGCGGTCGACTGGCTCGCCGGCGTCGGCGGCGTCTCGAGCCACACCTTGCGCGAACACGCCTACGTGCTCGAGGGTGGCGCCGCGGCGCGCCACGCGTTCCGCGTCGCCAGCGGCCTCGATTCGATGGTGCTGGGCGAGCCGCAGATCCTCGGCCAGCTGAAGCAGGCGGTGCGCGAGGCCGAGACCGCCGGCACGCTGGGCGGCGCGCTGCACCAGATGTTCCAGCGCTCGTTCGCGGTCGCAAAGGAGGTGCGCAGCTCGACCGAGATCGGCGCGCATTCGATCAGCATGGCCGCCGCCGCGGTGCGCCTGGCGTCGCAGCTGTTCGAGGACCTGCGCGAGAACAAGGTGCTGTTCGTCGGCGCTGGCGAGATGATCGAGCTGGTCGCGACGCATTTCGCGGCGCGCAACCCGCGCGCGATGGCGGTCGCCAACCGCACGCTGGAGCGCGGCGAGAAGCTCGCCGGCCGCTTCGGCGCCGAGGCGCTGCGCCTGGCCGATCTGCCCGCGCGGCTGGCCGAGTTCGACATCGTGATCTCGAGCACCGCCAGCAGCTTGCCGATCATCGGCCTCGGTGCGGTGGAGCGCGCGCTGAAGCAGCGTCGCCACCGGCCGATGTTCATGGTCGACCTCGCGGTGCCGCGCGATATCGAGCCCGAGGTGGCACGGCTGTCGGACGTGTACCTCTACACCGTCGACGACCTGTCGACGCTGGTGCAGCGCGGCAGCGCGCAGCGCCAGGCCGCGGTCGAGCAGGCCGAGGCGATCATCGAAACCGGCGTTCAGAGCTTCGTGCACTGGATGGGCCTGCGCGGCTCGGTGCCGCTGATCCAGGCGCTGCATTCGCAGGCCGACGACTGGCGCGCGACCGAGATCGCGCGCGCCCGCAAGATGCTGGCGCGCGGCGAAGACATCGACGCCGTACTCGAGGCGCTGTCGCGCGGCCTGACGCAGAAGCTGCTGCACGGCACGCTGGCCGAACTGCACTCGGCCGATGGCGAGCAACGCGCGCAGCTCGCGCAGACGGTCTCGCGCCTGTTCCTGCGCCAGAACGCGCACCCGCCGGTCGACGACCCGCGTTAGCGACGCGCACAGCTCCGCATTCAGCGGAGCCGTTGTGCGCGTGCGTCGTGCGCGCCGCTCCGTGGTCCACTTCGAGCATCCGCATGAAAGACTCTCTCCGCCAGCAGTTCGAACGCCTCGCGCTGCGCCTGTCCGAACTCGATGCGACGCTCGCCGATCCGGGCGTCGCCGGCGACATGAAGCGCTACCGCGCGCTTTCGCGCGAACATGCCGAGGTGGCGGGGCTGGTCGAGCGCTTCCGGCGCTTCGAGCAACGCGAGCGCGATCTGGTCGATGCGCAGCAGATGGCGACGGACCCCGAGATGGCCGAACTCGCACAGCAGGAAATCACCGAGGCGCGCGCCGACGCCGCGCGCCTCGACCTCGAACTGCAGACCGCGCTGCTGCCGCGCGACCCCGACGACGCGCGCAACGCCTTTCTCGAGATCCGTGCCGGCACCGGCGGCGACGAGTCGGCGCTGTTCGCCGGCGACCTGGCGCGCATGTACCTGCGCCATTGCGAACGGCGCGGCTGGAAGTCCGAGCTGATGAGCGAGAGCGTCAGCGACCTCGGCGGCTACAAGGAAGTGGTGATCCGCATCGAGGGCGAGGACGTGTACGCGCGGCTCAAGTTCGAGTCCGGCGGCCATCGCGTGCAGCGCGTGCCGGTGACCGAGACGCAGGGTCGCATCCATACCAGCGCCTGCACGGTGGCCGTGCTGCCCGAGCCGGACGCGGCCGAAGAGGTCACACTGAACCCGGCCGAGCTGCGCATCGACACCTTCCGCGCCAGCGGCGCCGGCGGCCAGCACGTCAACAAGACCGACAGCGCGATCCGCATCACGCACCTCCCCACCGGCATCGTTGCCGAATGTCAGGACGACCGCTCGCAGCATCGCAACAAGGCCAAGGCGATGGCCGTGCTGACTGCGCGGCTGCGCGACAAGGACCGCAACGAGCGCGCCGCGAAGGAAGCCGCCACCCGCAAGGGCCTGATCGGCAGCGGCGACCGCAGCGACCGCATCCGCACCTACAACTTTCCGCAGGGCCGGTTCACCGATCACCGCATCAACCTGACCTTGTACAAGCTGCAGCTGATCCTCGACGGCGACCTGGACGACGTGACCGAGGCGCTGCAGGCCGCGCAGGCGGCCGAGCAACTGGCGGCGCTGGAAGCCGGCGAGGCATGAGCGACGCGGCGGCGACCGTGGCCGACGCGCTTCGCGACGCGAAGGTGCGGGGCCTGGACCGCCTCGACGCGCAACTGCTGCTCGCCCACGTGCTGGCGCGCCCGCGCAGCTGGCTGCTGGCCCACGGCGACGCATCCCTCGACGATCCGCAGCGCCGCGCCTGGCAGGCGTTGCTCGCGCGCCGCGTGGCCGGCGAGCCGGTCGCCTACCTGGTCGGCGCGAAGGAGTTTCACCGCCTGGCGTTGCAGGTCGACGCGAACGTGCTGGTGCCGCGGCCGGAGACCGAGCTGCTGGTGGACTGGGCGATCGAGCGGCTCGCGGCGATGCCGGGCGCTGATCGGCGCGTCGTCGACCTGGGCACCGGCAGCGGTGCGATCGCGCTGGCCGTCAAGCACGCCTGTCCGTCGGCTCGGGTGCTGGCGACCGACATCGACCCGGCCGCGCTGCGCGTCGCGCAGACGAATGCGCAGCGCCTCGGCCTGCCCGTCGCGCTCCGGCAAAGCGCGTGGTGGAGCGGCATCGGCAGCGAACGCTTCGACCTGGTCCTCAGCAACCCGCCCTACATCGCCGGCGGCGATCCGCATCTCGTCGCGCTGTGGCACGAGCCAACGCTCGCGCTGACCCCCGGCGGCGACGGGTTGGACGCGCTGCGTGCGATCGTGGCCGGCGCGCCCGAGCACCTCGAGCCCGGCGGCTGGCTGCTGCTGGAACACGGCCACGACCAGGCCGAGGCGGTTCAGGCGCTGCTGCAGGCGCAAGGCTTCGCCGCGATCGAGACGAGGGTCGATCTGGGCGGCCACCCGCGTTGCACCGGCGCCCGGCGCTGATCGGCGGCGGCCCGTGACGGACGCCACATCGGGGCGTCGACTTGGGGGGTGGCACTGGCAACACGGGCAGCATCCGACGGCGTACGATGAAGTCGCAGTGCGGTGGCCAGCCGAGCGCCGCGATTGCCGGACCCTGTCGTCGAAAGGAGCCTGCGATGCGCAATTCAGCGTGGATGCTCGCCGGGGCGTTTGCCCTCACCGCGTTGCCTGGCATGGCCGCCGATGGTGACGGCGCGATGCCGGGTTCCGGCCAACTGCCGTGGGCGCGCTGGCAAGGCCGGCTGTCGCTCGGAACCACGTCTTCGCCCGGGCGCTTGGGCGCCGACACCTTAGCGCCCACGCTCAGCAGCGCCAGCCTGATGGGCGACTATTACTTCGGCCGCTGGCTGACCGGCCCGCAGGGGCGGGGCGGCTTGCGCGCCACCAGCGGGCTGATCTTCGGCCCGCGTTCGCTGCTCAGCACCGGTCAACCGGGTTTCGCGGCCGGCGGCACGTTCAGCATCGGCACGCGCGCGATCGGCCGCGCGACGACGCCCTACGCGGGCGATCCGGCGGGCGACGTCGCCACGCTGCCCTACCTCGGGTTCGGCTACACCGGCCTGTCGCTGCGCAATGGCTGGAGCTTCAGCGCCGACCTCGGCCTGGTGGCGCAAGGCGCCGGTGGCGCCGCCCGCCTCGGGCGCAGCCTGTACGGCAGCCAGAGCCTGGACGATGCGGTGCGCGACCTGCGGATGACGCCGCTGCTGCAACTCGGCGTGACCTACGCGTTCTGAGCCCGGACGACGCCCGGGGCCTTGCGCCGCGCGGCCTCGGCGTGTCATCGGTTTGCCGTATAACGTCGGGTGTTTCCCCATTTTTGCGAGCCAGTCCACCATGAATGACGTCCAACAACGCATCGCCGACATCGTCAAGGGCCACCGGGTGGTACTTTTCATGAAGGGCACGGCGCAGTTTCCGCAGTGCGGCTTCTCGGGCCGCGCGGTGCAGGTGCTGAAGGCCTGCGGCGTCGGCGACCTGACCACTGTCAACGTGCTTGAAGACGAGGGCATCCGCCAGGGCATCAAGGACTACGCGCAGTGGCCGACGATCCCGCAGCTCTACGTCAACGGTGAATTCGTCGGCGGCTCGGACATCATGATGGAGATGTACCAGGCCGGCGAGCTGGAACCGCTGTTGACGACCGCTTGAGTGCGGCCAAGGCGCCGCGGGCCGAGCGCCGGGCCGCTCCCAAGCCGGCCCGAGCCCCCGCGGGGGGCCGGACGATGCACTCATCGGACGGAGGGTCGTCGTCACGGCGCGTCGTCGTCGGCGTCACCGGCGCCACTGGCGCGGTCTATGCACTGCGCTTGCTGCAGCGGCTGAAGACGGCGGGGGCACAGACGCACCTGGTCGCGAGCCCGGCCGGCGTGCTCAACGTGCATCACGAACTCGGCCTGGACCGCCGCGCGCTGGAGGCGCTAGCCGATCACGCCTATAACCCCGCGGACATCGGCGCGGCAATCGCCAGCGGCTCGTTCCCGACCGACGCGATGGTCGTCGCGCCCTGTTCGATGCGCACGCTCGCGGCGATCGCGCACGGCCTGTCGGACAACCTGCTGACGCGCGCTGCCGACGTGGTGCTGAAGGAGCGGCGCCGGCTCGTGCTGATGGTGCGCGAGACGCCGTTCAACCTCGCGCACCTGCGCAACATGACAGCCGTGACCGAGATGGGCGGCGTGATCTTCCCGCCGCTGCCGGCGTTCTACCACCGGCCGCAGAGCATCGACGAAATGGTCGACGACACCATCGAGCGCGTGCTTGCGCTGATCGGTGTCGAGGGTGCCGCGCCCAAGACCTGGACAGGCCTTTAACCGTTCAGGCCGCGGCCGGCTTGTAGACCCACTGCCGCTGCGACCCGAACACCGCGTTCGGGTATTCGGGCCGGCCGCGGCTGCCGTTGTAGCGGCCCAGCGCCATGTACAGATCGCCGCGTTCCAGATCGAGATAGTGGCGCAGGATCACGCAGCCGAAGCGCAGATTCGTCTGCATGTGGAACAGCCGCGCCGCGTTGCCGTCGCCAATCAGCCGCGCCCAGAAGGGCATCACCTGCGTGTAGCCGCGCGCGCCGGCACTGCTGACCGCGTACCTGCGAAAGCCGCTCTCGACCTGAATCAGCCCGAGCAGCAACGACGGCTCCAGCCCGGCGCGGGTGCTCTCGTACCACGCGGTCTCGAGAAACTCGACGCGTCGCAGATGCTCGGATTCGCGCGTGCGCAGCCGGCCGCTCATCTCGCCGAGCCAGCGCAGGTAGACCAGGCGCGCGTTCATCGTGTCGAACGACGGCCGCGGCGGCGCGGTGTCGTTGACCGCCGCCGCCAGCGCCGATCGCACCGCGTTGGCGAGCGGCTCCTCGACCTGCGCGCCGGCCCAGGCCCGGGTGGGCAGCAAGCCGGCCAGAGGTGCCGCCGCTGCCGCGACGACGAGACCGCGCCGCGCTCTCCCGTTGCGGGAGAGGAACCCGCTCATGCGCCGAGCTTGGCCTTCAGCGACGGCAGCAGGTCGGCGACCGCGATCGCGGTCGCTTGCGTGTCGCGCCGGCCCTGGTACTCGGCCTGGCCCTCCTTGAGCCCGCGATCGGACAGCACGACACGGTGAGGCACGCCGATCAGTTCCCAGTCGGCGAACATCGCACCGGGGCGCTCGCCACGGTCGTCGAGCATCACGTCGATGCCGGCAGCCTGCAATTCGCCGTGCAGCTGGTCGGCGGCCGCCTTCACATCGGCGGAACGGTCGTAGCCGATCGGGCAGATCACGACGCTGAACGGCGCGATCGAGGCCGGCCAGACGATGCCGCGCGCGTCGAAGTTCTGCTCGATCGCGGCGCCGAGGATGCGCGTCACGCCGATGCCGTAGCAGCCCATCTGCATCAGCTGCGGCTTGCCGTTTTCGTCGAGGTAGGTCGCGTTCATCTTCTCGCTGTAGTACGAGCCGAGCAGGAACACATGGCCGACCTCGATGCCGCGCTGGATCGCGAGCACGCCCCGGCCGTCGGGCGACGGGTCACCGGCGACGACGTTGCGGATGTCGGCGACTAGGTCGGGCTCGGGTAGGTCGCGCCCCCAGTTGACGCCGGTGTAGTGGAAGTCGGCGTCGTTCGCGCCGCAGATGAAGTCGCTCATCTGTGCGACGGTGCGGTCGGCGACCACCTTGACCGCTTGCTTCGCGCCGATCGGCCCGAGGTAGCCCGGCTTGCAGCCAAAATGGGCCTCGATCTCGGCGCCGGTGGCGAACCGAAAACCCTTGTTCAGGCCGTCGACCTTGCTTGTCTTGATCTCGTTCAGCGCATGGTCACCACGCACCAGCAGCAGCCACACGGTGGTCTTGGCCACATCCCCGGCGGCGCTGGTCTCATCGGTTGCGAGCACCAGCGACTTGACGGTGCGTTGCAAGGGCACGCCTAGCAGTTCGGCCACGTCTTCGCAGGTGCTCTTGCCGGGAGTCTGCGTCTTCGCAAGCGCCGCCGCCGATGCACTGCGCGGCGTGCTCGGCGCCATCGCCTCGGCCATCTCGATGTTGGCCGCGTAGTCGGAGGTCGGGCAATAGATGATCGCGTCTTCGCCGGTGTCGGCGATGACCTGGAACTCGTGCGAACGCACGCCGCCGATCGAGCCGTTGTCGGCCGCGACCGCGCGGAAGGTGAGCCCCATGCGCTCGAAGATGCGCGTGTAGGCGGCGAACATCCGATCGTAGCTCTTGCTCGCGGCTTCGACGTCGCGATCGAACGAGTACGCATCCTTCATCGTGAACTCGCGCCCGCGCATCACGCCGAAGCGCGGCCGGCGCTCGTCGCGGAACTTGGTCTGGATGTGATAGAAATTCTTCGGCAGCGCGCGGTAGCTGCGCAGCTCCTGGCGCGCGATGTCGGTGATGACCTCCTCGCTGGTCGGCTGGATCACGAAGTCGCGATCGTGCCGATCCTTCAGGCGCAGCAACTCGGGGCCGTACTTCTGGAAGCGGCCGGTCTCCTGCCAGAGCTCGGCCGGCTGCACCACCGGCATCAGCAGTTCGATGCCGCCGGCGCGATTCATCTCTTCGCGGATGATGGCCTCGATTCTGCGGATCACCCTCAGCCCCATCGGCATGTAGCTGTAGATGCCCGCGCCCAGGCGCTTGATGAAGCCGGCCCGCATCATGAGTTGGTGGCTCGTGACCTCGGCGTCGGCGGGTGCTTCTTTGAGGGTCGAGACGAAAAACTGGGTGGCTTTCATGCGGCGGATCGAGAAGGGTGTGCGGCGGCGCGCGGCGCCGGTGGGTGGCCCTGAAGGGCTGCGGGAAACCCAAGGGGTTGTATCCCGTCACACCAGTGTAATAATGAATTCAACGAATGAATTGGGGTTGATTATGCTCGACCGTGAAGGGTTCAGACCCAACGTCGGCATCGTCCTGCTCAACCAGAGAAACCAGGTGTTTTGGGGCAAGCGCATCCGCACCCACTCCTGGCAGTTCCCGCAAGGGGGCATCAAATACGGCGAGACGCCCGAGCAGGCGATGTACCGCGAGCTCCACGAAGAAGTGGGCCTCGTGCCCGAGCATGTGCGGATCGTCGCGCGCACGCGCGACTGGTTGCGCTACGAGGTCCCCGATCACTTCATCCGGCGCGATGCGCGCGGCCACTACCGCGGCCAGAAGCAGATCTGGTTTCTGCTGCAGCTCGTCGGGCGCGACAACGACATGAACCTGCGCGCCACCGACCACCCCGAGTTCGACGCCTGGCGCTGGAACGAGTACTGGGTGCCGCTCGATCTGGTGATCGAATTCAAGCGCGACGTGTACCAGATGGCGCTGACCGAGCTCGCGCGCTTCCTGCCGCGCGGCACGCACCACAACCGCTACCTGCGATCGGGCATCCGGCCGCACCATCGCGACGACGCGGCGCAGCCGCCGTCGGTCGAGCCGAGTGCTCCGGCGCCGTTCGTCGGCAAGCTGCCCGACTGATTTCGAAGCGTCGGTTCCGGCCTCAGGCCAGGACCATGTTGTCGCGGTGAATCAGCTCGGGCTCGGCGATGTAGCCGAGCAGCTTCTCGAATTCGCCCGACGCTCGGCGCGCGATCAGCCGCGCCTCGGCGCTGCCGTAGTTCGCGAGGCCACGCGCCAGTTCGTCGCCACCCGGCCCGCGCACCGCGATCACATCGCCGCGGTGGAACTCGCCCTGCACCTCGGTCACACCAATCGGCAAGAGGCTCTTGCCTTCGTCGCGCAGCTTGCGCATCGCCCCGGCGTCGACGACCACGGCGCCGCGCAGCTGCAGGTGATCGGCCATCCACTGCTTGCGCGCGGCGAGCTTTTGCGTCGGCGCGATCAGCGCGGTGCCGATCGATTCACCGGCGGCCAGCCGGATCAGCACATCGGTCTCGCGCCCGTAGGCGATCACGGTGCTGGCGCCACTGCTGGCCGCGCGCTTCGCGGCGAGGATCTTCGTGATCATGCCGCCGCGCCCCAGGCTCGAACCGGCACCGCCCGCCATGCGCTCGAGCTCTGGCGCGCCGGCGCGGGCCTCGTCGATGAAGCGTGCGCCCGGCTCCTTGCGCGGATCGGCTGAATACAGGCCGCGCTGATCGGTCAGGATCACCAGCGCATCGGCCTCGACCAGGTTCGCCACCAGCGCGCCGAGCGTGTCGTTGTCGCCGAACTTGATCTCGTCGACGACGACGGTGTCGTTCTCGTTGATCACCGGGATCACCTTGTGCGACAACAAGGTCAGCAGGGTCGAGCGCGCGTTCAGGTAACGCTCGCGGTCGGCGAGGTCGGCGTGCGTCAGCAGCACCTGCGCGCTGCCCATGCCGTGCTCGCGCAGCTTCGATTCGTAGATCTGTGCCAGGCCCATCTGGCCGACGGCGGCGGCGGCCTGCAGCTCGTGCACTTCCTTCGGCCGCACCGACCACCCGAGGCGCTTCATGCCCTCGGCGATCGCGCCACTGGAAACCATCACGACTTCGCGGCCCTGGGCGGCCAGTACCGCCATCTGGCGACACCAGTTGCCGACCGCGTCGGCGTCGACGCCGCGGCCTTCGTTCGTCACCAGACTGGAGCCGACCTTGACGACGATGCGGCGCGCACGCTGCAGCGCCGTGCTCATGGCGTGTGACTGCCGGCGGGTGCCGCGTCGAAGCGCGGATCTGGATCGTCCGGAACGACGTTCTTCAGCGCGGCGACGTGCTTGTAGATCGCGCGGGTCAGCGGCTCGCAGCCTTCGCGCGTCAGCGCCGAGATCTGGAACACCGGGCCCTTCCACTTGAAGCGTTTGACGAAATCCTTGACGCGGCTTTCGCGCTCTTCGACCGGCACCATGTCGAGCTTGTTCAGCACCAGCCAGCGCGGCTTGTCGTGCAGCGCCTTGTCGTACTTCTTCAGTTCGGCGACGATTGCCTTCGCCTGGGCGACCGGGTCGACCGAATCGTCGAAGGGGGCGAAATCGACGAGGTGCAGCAACAGGTGAGTGCGCTGCAGGTGGCGCAGGAACAGGTGGCCCAGGCCCGCACCTTCGGACGCGCCTTCGATCAGACCCGGAATGTCGGCAACCACGAAGCTTTGCTCGGGCCCGACGCGCACGACGCCGAGGTTCGGGTGCAAGGTCGTGAACGGGTAGTCGGCGATCTTCGGGCGCGCGTTCGAGATCGCGGTGATCAACGAGGACTTGCCGGCGTTGGGCATGCCGAGCAGGCCGACGTCGGCGAGCACCTTCAGCTCGAGCCTGAGCTTCTTCTGCTCCCCTGGCCAGCCGGGTGTCTTCTGACGCGGCGCGCGGTTCGTGCTGGTCTTGAAGTGCAGGTTGCCGAAGCCGCCGTCGCCGCCCTTGACGATCAGCACCTTTTCGTCGGGCACCAGCAGTTCGGCGATGACCTGATCGGTCTCGGTGTCGGTGATCAGCGTGCCCATCGGCACGCGCAGGATGATGTCGTCGGCGGCGGCGCCAAACTGGTCGGAGCCGCGCCCGTTCTCGCCGCGGCGCGCCTCGTGGCGGCGCGCGTAGCGGAAGTCGATCAACGTGTTCAGGTTGCGGTCGCCCATCGCGTAGACGCTGCCGCCGCGGCCGCCGTCGCCGCCGTTCGGGCCGCCGAAGGGCAGGAACTTCTCGCGCCGAAAGCTCATGCAGCCGTTGCCGCCGTCGCCGGCGACGACGTCGATGGTGGCTTCGTCAACGAATTTCATGGGTGCGGGTCCGATAGAGCACGAATGTTAAGCGAGCGCCGCAAAAACAAAGCCCCGGCAGGCCGGGGCTTTGTTGCGAGGCACACCGCTCGCGCGGTGAGCAGATCAGATCGCCGTGACGAATACCGTCTGGCGGTTGCGCGGGCCCTTGACGGCGTAGCTGACCTCGCCATCGACCAGCGCAAACAGCGTGTGATCCTTGCCGATGCCGACATTGGCGCCGGCATGGAACTTGGTGCCACGCTGGCGCACGATGATCGAGCCGGCCGGAATTTTCTGCCCGCCGAACACCTTCACACCGAGCATCTTCGGTTGGGAGTCGCGGCCGTTCCGTGTCGAACCGCCGCCCTTTTTCTGTGCCATGGTTCTAGCTCCTTGACTGGTTACAGCACGCTTACGCGTTCACCGCACCGATCTGAATCTCGGTGAAGTTCTGACGATGACCTTGCCGCTTCTGGTAATGCTTGCGACGGCGCATCTTGAAGATGCGCACCTTGTCATGCCTGCCATGAGCCACGACGGTGACCACCACGCTTGCGCCCGCTACCAAGGGAGTCCCAACCTTCAGTTCAGCGCCGCTGCCGACAGCCAACACCTGGTCGATCGTGATCTCTTGGCCAACATCCGCAGCAATCTGTTCTATTTTGATCTTTTCGCCAGCAGCAACCTTGTATTGCTTGCCACCGGTTTTTATGACCGCGTACATATCAGCCCTTTCAGTGCAGCCGCCCGAGGCGGCCTTCCGACTCGGCCGCCCGGAAGGCGACCGCCCAACTTGCCTGAGACCGAGGCAGAATCCTCGGTCAAGCAGCCCTGCCGCATGCGCAGAGCCCGTGATTCTAGCATGGTGCCCGTTTTCTAGGCGAAGGCGCCCGTGCGGCCGACCCGCTTTCTATAATCAGCCTCGGTCAAACGAGCCCAGCGTGCACCCCGACTCCCCGCCCTCTCACCCACCCGTCGTCGACGCACCGCCCGCTGGTGCAGCGGCCCTGATGGCCGCCGACATGCTGGAAGTGGACGGCGTGATCCGGCACCGCCTGGCCTCTGATGTGGCGATGATCAACCAGATCGCCCACTACATCATCAGCGCCGGCGGCAAGCGGATCCGCCCGATGCTGGTGCTGCTGTTCTCGAACGCGCTGGGCTTCGCCGGGCGCGAGCGTTTCGAACTCGCGGCGACCGTCGAGTTCATCCACACGGCCACCCTGCTGCACGACGACGTTGTCGACGAATCGGCGCTGCGCCGCGGCCGGCAGACCGCCAACGCACTGTTCGGCAACGCGGCGAGCGTGCTGGTCGGTGACTTCGTCTATTCGCGTGCATTCCAGATGATGGTCTCGGTGAACCGGTTGCGCGTGCTGGAAGTTCTGGCAGATGCGACCAACGTGATCGCCGAAGGCGAAGTGCTGCAACTGATGAACATGCACGACCCCGATCTGTCGGTAGACGACTACCTGCGCGTGATTCGTTTCAAGACTGCCAAATTGTTCGAGGCGAGTGCGCGCGTCGGCGCGGTGCTCGCCGAAGCCGGCGCGAACGTCGAGGAATCGTGCGCCGCCTACGGCCGCTCGCTCGGCACCGCGTTCCAGCTGATCGACGATCTGCTCGACTACGAAGGCGCCACCGAACAACTCGGCAAGAACGTCGGCGACGATCTGCGCGAAGGCAAACCGACCCTGCCCTTGCTGCTGGCGATGGAACGCGGCAGTGCGAGCGAGCGCGACCTGATCCGCCACGCCATCGAGCACGGCGAGGTCGCGCGCCTGCCCGAGATCGTCGAGATCGTGCGTCGCACCGGCGCGATCGCGGCCACGCGCGATGCGGCTCGCGCCGAAGCCGACAAAGCCGCCCAGGCGCTGAGCGTGCTGCCGCAATCGGCCTATCGGGAAGCTCTGCTAGAATTATGTTTTCGATCCGTCGAACGCTCTTCCTGAGTGCTTCGGCGTTGGCCTTGCTTCACGCAGCCAGAGAATCGGGGTGTAGCTTAGCCTGGTAGAGCGCTACGTTCGGGACGTAGAGGCCGGAGGTTCGAATCCTCTCACCCCGACCAACGAAAATTAGCGACTTAGCACTTCTCATGGCATCGCGATTGACTCGCGGGGTAACGCCGGAGGAACAGGTGGCTTGATTCACCGCCAAGGAGCGACGCGCTAAGCAGCAATTCCCTGGGCGGCCTTGACGCTGTCGACTCCCCGCGTTTTCAGGGGCTCGAATGCTCGATATTTCGGTCAAACTCCCCACACGGCCTCGTAGGGGCGCCCCAATCGCGCCTAGCTTGAGCGCGGCCTGACCCCCGTCAGCAATGCAGGGCGGCGCGCCTACTCATGACGGCCATTCGCTCGGCGCGAATCCAGTCCTGCATTTGACCTGACTGGGGCTGTCTGGCCATCGCATCTAGTGATCGGATTCTCTGGTCTATCGCCGCGCATTCCGAAGCCTGCGCAGCGGGTGGGTCTGTGGCGCCGACCATCCCAGCGGCGGCGGGCGCCGGTGCGGCATATAGCGCCGCGGCTGCATCCGCCTCGCGACTGGCCATGGTGACCTGTTCTTGAAACGACATCGCGCCAGGAACGGTAGCGATGCGGTCGATCGTCGCGCCCTGACTGCTGCAGGTGCCGCTCGTCCAGAACATGCTTCCGGCGTAGCTCTTGCAAAGGTAGATCGTTACCCGTGCGGGAGGCGCCTCATACTGCGGCGCGCGATAGACACGCTCCGGCGCCTGACTCCGTTCGACGGTCTGCCGCGCGGGTTGCTGCGGGGCGGGTGCCGGGTGTGGGCTTGGGATCGCCTGCTGCTGCCTGAGTGCCGCGCGCTGTCTATCAGCTTGCATGCGTTCAGAAAACGCGTCCTGATTAGCAATGATCGTCAGCCAGGCTCACCTGGTGAGCCAGTGGCGGTTCACTCTGCACTCCATCTCATCAAGAAGGAGTGCGCCCGTGGCGATGAATCGAATCCAATTTCAGCCCGGTCTGTCGATGCCCGAG
>JANXZN010000412.1 GCA_025355545.1 Rhizobacter sp. | reverse complement strand
TGCGCGTCGGTGAGCATCTCGTAGGCCTCCTTGGCCTCCTTGAACTTCTCTTCCGACTTCTTCGCATCGTCGCCCTGGTTGCGGTCCGGGTGGTGCTTCATCGCGAGCTTGCGATAGGCCTTCTTGATGTCGTCTTCGTTGGCGTTCTTCGGGACGCCGAGCGTTTCGTAGTAGTCGCGTTTGGCCATGAAATCCAGGCTCCGGTCGAATCGATCTGCATTGCTGCTTCAAACACCAACGCCGGTTTCAGCCGGAGCCTGCCTTGCACAAGAGCAGCTCCGCCCGAAACCGGCGATGGTCAGCGAAGGAGGTTCAGCCCTTCTTGACTTCCTTGAACTCGGCGTCGACGACGTTGTCGTCGGCCGCCGGCTTGGCCGAAGCCGCTTCGGCCTGCGGCTGCCCGGCGCCGGCGCTGGCGCTGGCACCGGCCGCCGCGGCCGCGGCCTGCGACTCGGCGTAGATCTTTTCGCCGAGCTTCTGGCTCGCCGTCATCAGCACCTCGGTCTTGGCCTCGATATCGGCCTTGTCCTCGCTCTTGAGCGACCCCTCGGCGTCCTTCAGCGCTGCTTCGACCTTTTCCTTCTCGCCGGCATCGAGCTTGTCGCCGTGCTCGGCCAGGCTCTTCCTGACGCTGTGAATCATCGCGTCGGCCGAGTTGCGGGCCTGGATCAGCTCGAGCTTCTTCTTGTCGTCGGCCGCGTTCATCTCGGCGTCCTTGACCATCTGCTCGATCTCGGCCTCGGTCAGGCCCGAGTTGGCCTTGATCGTGATCTTGTTTTCCTTGCCGGTGCCCTTGTCTTTCGCGCCCACGTGCAGGATGCCGTTGGCGTCGATGTCGAAGCTGACCTCGATCTGCGGCATGCCGCGCGCCGACGGCGGGATGCCCTCGAGGTTGAACTCGCCCAGGCTCTTGTTGCCCGAAGCCATCTCGCGCTCGCCCTGGTAGACCTTGATGGTCACGGCCGGCTGGTTGTCGTCGGCGGTGCTGAAGACCTGCGCGAACTTGGTCGGGATCGTCGTGTTCTTCTTGATCATCTTGGTCATCACGCCGCCCAGCGTCTCGATGCCCAGCGACAGCGGCGTCACGTCGAGCAGCAGCACGTCCTTGCGGTCGCCGGCCAGCACCTGGCCCTGGATCGCTGCGCCGACGGCCACGGCTTCATCGGGGTTCACATCCTTGCGCGGCTCGCGGCCGAACAGCTCCTTGACCTTCTCCTGGACCTTGGGCATGCGCGTCATGCCGCCGACCAGAATCACGTCGTTGATCGCGCTCACGGCCACGCCGGCATCCTTGATCGCGGTACGGCAGGGGGCGATCGTGCGCTCGATCAGGTCTTCGACCAGCGCTTCGAGCTTGGCGCGCGTGAGCTTGATGTTCAGGTGCTTCGGGCCCGACGCATCGGCCGTCACGTAGGGCAGGTTGATGTCGGTCTGGGTGCTGCTCGAGAGCTCGATCTTGGCTTTCTCGGCGGCTTCCTTCAGGCGCTGCAGCGCCAGCACGTCCTTGGTCAGGTCGACGCCCTGGTCCTTCTTGAACTCGGTGACGATGTAATCGATGATGCGCTGGTCGAAGTCTTCGCCGCCCAGGAAGGTGTCGCCGTTGGTCGACAGCACCTCGAACTGCTTCTCGCCGTCGACATCGGCGATCTCGATGATCGAGATGTCGAAGGTGCCGCCGCCGAGGTCGTAGACGGCGATCTTGCGGTCGCCTTTCTCGTTCTTGTCGAGGCCGAACGCGAGCGCGGCCGCGGTCGGCTCGTTGATGATGCGCTTCACGTCGAGGCCGGCGATGCGGCCAGCGTCTTTCGTGGCCTGGCGCTGCGCGTCGTTGAAGTACGCCGGCACCGTGATGACGGCCTCGGTGACGGTCTCGCCGAGATAGTCTTCGGCGGTCTTCTTCATCTTGCGCAGCGTCTCGGCGCTGACCTGCTGCGGCGCGAGCTTGTTGCCGCGCACTTCGACCCAGGCGTCGCCGTTGTCGGCCGCGACGATCTTGTAGGGCATCAGGTCGATGTCCTTCTGCACTTCCTTCTCGGTGAACTTGCGCCCGATCAGGCGCTTCACCGCGTACAGCGTGTTGCGCGGGTTCGTCACCGCCTGGCGCTTCGCCGAGGCACCGACGAGGATCTCGCCGTCTTCCTGGTAGGCCACGATCGACGGCGTGGTGCGCGCGCCTTCGCTGTTCTCGATCACCTTGGTGGTGTTGCCTTCCATGATCGCCACGCACGAGTTCGTGGTGCCGAGGTCGATGCCGATGATTTTGGCCATGTTGTGTGCTCCTGAAAACTGAATGGGTTGTTCTTAACGTGTGGATAAGGTGTGGGCTTTCAAGCCGGAACCTGTGGAGTTCTCATGTCGCTCAGGCCGACGCCGCCACCGTGACCAGCGCCGGCCGCAGCACGCGGTCGGCGATCAGGTAGCCCTTTTGCAGCACCGCGACCACGGTGTTCGGCTCCTGCGCCGCCGGCACCACGCTGATGGCCTGATGCTGATGCGGATCGAATTTCACGCCCGAGGCCGGGTTGATCTCGACCACCCTGTTGCGCTCGAGCGCGGCGACCAGCTGGCGCAAGGTCGCGTGCACGCCTTCGAGCATCTGCTCGGAGCTCGCGTCCGGGATCGCGATCGCCGCCTCGAGGCTGTCCTTGACCGGCAGCAGGCTGTCGGCAAAGCCCTCGACGGCGTACTTGCGCGCCTTGGCGATCTCGTCGTCGGCGCGCCGGCGCGTGTTCTCGGCCTCGGCCTTGGCGCGCAGGTAGGCGTCGGAGACTTCGGCGTGCCGGGTCTCGAGTTCCTGCAGCCGGGTCTCGGCATTCGCGGCTGCGGCGGCTTCCTGCGCAGGACCGGCGCTAGCGCCCGGTTCGGGGATCGGTGTGTTCGGGTCGATGTTCGTCATGGCGTTGCAGGATTCCGTTGCGCCTGAACTGAGGCGATTGCCCTCAAATTCAAGAAGGGATTGCGGAGATTTTTTGGCGGCCTGCGCTCGGCGGCCCGCAGTCACTCGGGCTCGGCCGAGGCGCTCCAGCGGTTCCAGTCGGCGAGCTGGCGCCGGTCACGCTTGGTCGGGCGGCCCTGCTCGATCGTCAGCGAGGGTTCGGCGTTCAGGCGCCGCGCCAGCGCCTCCCGGGTGCGGCGCTCGATGCTCTCGGGCGTTTCCGCGAACATGCCCTGCGCGACGGTCGCCGGGCCGCGGTGCTCGCTGGCGGCGGTCACGACGACGGTGCGCGCGACCTGGCCCTGCTTCAGTGCAATCGTGTCGCCGACGCGCACCTCGCGCGAGGCCTTGGCCGCCTGGCCGTTGACCTGCACCCGGCCGCGGCCGATCTCGTCGGCGCTCAGGCTGCGGGTCTTGAAGAAGCGCGCGGCCCACAGCCATTTGTCGAGACGCACCTTGTCGGTTCGGGAGCTTTCTTTCATCACCGGTGATTGTCGGGTGTGCGAGCCGCTCGGCCAACCCGGCTACCGCAGGGCTCCGGCGGCGAGTGCGCGCTGGCGCTGCGCGTCGAGGGCCACGGCGTGGGCGCGGCCGGTGGTCGGCCAGCCCTGCAGATGCCGGATCGCGACCGCGGCCAGCGCCGCCATCCACTCGTGCTGGTCGTTCAGGCAGGGCAGGTAGTTGAACTCGGTGCCGCCCGAGCGCAGGAAGGCGGCGCGCGCCTGCTGATCGATCTCTTCCAGCGTCTCCAGGCAGTCGGAGGTGAATCCGGGGCATATCAGGTCGACGCTGCGCACGCCTTGCTTCGCGAGCGCGATCAGCGTCGGCTCGGTGTACGGCTGCAACCATTCGGCGCGGCCGAGCCGGCTCTGGAACGTGACCAGAAACTTGTCCTTGGCGAGGTCGAGCCGCTCGCCGAGCAGCCGCGCGGTCGTCAGGCATTCGCAATGGTACGGGTCGCCCAGCGTCAACGTGCGTTTCGGGACACCGTGAAAGCTCAGCACCAGCCGCTCGGCGCGACCGTTCATCTGCCAGTGGTCGCTGACGCGCCTGGCCAGCGCGTCGATGTAGCCCGGGTCGTCGTGGTAGCGGTTGACGAAACGCAGCTCGGGCAGGTTGCGCACGGTGCGCGCCCAGGCACCGACCGCGTCGACGACGCTGGCCGTGGTCGTGGCCGAATACTGCGGGTACAGCGGCAGCACCAGCACGCGCGTCGCGCCCTGGGTCTTGAGTTCATCGAGCACCGAGGCGATCGACGGGTTGCCATAGCGCATCGCGTAGCGCAGCTCGACGCTGTGGCCGCGCTGGCCGAGGTAGCCGCGCAGCAGCTTGGCCTGCTTGTCGGTCCAGACCTTCAGCGGCGAGCCCTCGGCGGTCCAGATGCTCGCGTATTTCTTCGCCGATTTCGCAGGGCGCGTGCGCAGGATCACGCCGTGCAGGATCAGCAGCCACAGCGCGCGCGGGATCTCGACGACGCGGCGATCGCCGAGAAACTCTGCCAGGTAGCGGCGCACCGCTGCCGGCGTCGGCGCATCGGGTGTGCCGAGGTTGCACAGCACGACGGCGGTGGTCGAGGGCTGGCCGTGGCGATGCGGTGGTTCCGGGGCGAAGGGCATGGGCGATGCGTGCGATGGGCGCGCGATTATCGACCATGCACCCGGCGCAGCGGGCGCGGCGGCGAAGTCAGGCCGGCATCGAGACCTGCCGCGCGATCGCATCGAGTTCGGCGAGCACGGCGGCGGCGGCGATTGGTTTGGTCCGGTAGCCGTCGAAGCCGGCGTCGCGCGCGCGTTGCAGGTCGGAAGCCAGCGCGTCGGCCGAACAAATGAAGGCCGGCACGCTGTGCAGCGCGGGCAGGGCGCGCAGAGGGCGCAGCACCTCGAAGCCGCTCATGTCGGGCAGGTTGGCGTCCAGGATCAGCACGTCGGGCGACCCGCCCTGTACCGCCGCCAAGGCGCGCGCACCGCAGTCGGCGACGCGCAGTTCGAACTGCCCGCGCAGCAGGCGCATCGCCTCGCGGAACAGCAGCGCGTTGCCAGCGTTGTCCTCGACATGGAGCAGGCGCAGCGGAGCGCCGCCGAGCCCGGCGGCGCCAGCACCGGCTCGGGTTGCGCGGCCGGCAGCTCGATCAACGCCAGCGTGCCGGCCTGCGGGGCGCTGCTGAGCGTGATCACGCCGCCCGTTTCCTCGACCAGCCGGCGCGCGATCACCAGGCCGAAACCGGCGCCCTCGATGGCGGAGCTCTCGTGGCCGAGCCGCTCGAAGGGCTGGAACAGACGGCCGAGCTGCTGCGCCGTCAGGCCGGGGCCGGTGTCCTCGATCGCGATGCGCACGCGTTGCGCGTCGCCCGGCTGCAGCGAGACGCTGACCCAGCCGGTCGCGCGGTTGTATTTGATCCTAGAGACGGCAGTAGGTCATAGCGAACCAAGCGTAGCGCCAGCACTCGCGCGGGCTGGGGCCGGTCGGGCACACTCACCGCATGGGTGAAGCCAAGATCAAGGCGCGCACGCAGGTGGCGCGGGCCGTGGACAC
>JANXZN010000410.1 GCA_025355545.1 Rhizobacter sp. | reverse complement strand
CGCCCATGCCACCGCCGATGCACAGCGAGGCGATCCCCTTCCTGGCGTCGCGCTTGCCCATCTCGTGCAGGAGCGTCACCAGGATGCGGCACCCCGACGCGCCGATCGGATGGCCGATCGCGATCGCACCGCCGTTGACGTTGACCTTGCTCGTGTCCCAGCCCATCTCGTTGTTGACGGCGCAGGCTTGCGCGGCGAAGGCCTCGTTGATTTCGAGCAGGTCGAGGTCTTGCGCCTTCCTGCCGGCGCGCAGCAGCGCGCGCTTGCCGGCCGGCACCGGGCCCATGCCCATGATGCTCGGGTCGAGTGCGACGGTGGCGTAGCTGGCGATGCGCGCGAGCGGCTTCAGGCCGGGCTGCGCGGCCTTCGCGGCGGTCATCACGACGACACCGGCGGCGCCGTCGTTCAGGCCCGAGGCGTTGCCGGCCGTCACGGTGCCATCTTCCAGTCGCCCATGCGCATGCCATCGCGCGAGCCCGGCAGCAGGTGCGGGGACATGCTCATGCTCTCTTGCCCGCCGGCGATGACGATCTCGGAATCACCATCGCGAATCGCCTGCGCCGCCAGCATCACGGCCTTCAGGCCCGAGCCGCAGACGGCGTTGATCGTCAGCGCCGGCACGCGTTGCGGCAGGCCGCTCTTGATGACGGTCTGGCGGGCCGGGTTCTGGCCCGAGCCGGCGGTCAGCACCTGGCCGAAGATCAGCTCGTTGATCTGGTCGCCCGACAGGTTCGCGCGGCGCAGCAGGTCGGCGCCGACGGCAGCGCCGAGTTCGGGTGCGGGCGTCTTGGCGAGCGTGCCGCCGAACTTGCCCACCGCGGTGCCGGCGGCGGCGACGATGACGATGTCGGTGGTCAAGAGAGTTTCTCCAGAGGTCGAGATGAAAAAGAGGGGCCGAACGTGGCGTGCGCGATGCCGCTCAGCTCGCCTTCTGCTTCACGTAGCGGCCGGGGGCCGCCTCGATGGTCTTGTGCTCGCGGTTGCCGTAGGTCTTCGGCGCGGCGATGGACTTACCGGCATGGCCCTTCAGCCAGGCGGCCCAGTCGGTCCACCAGCTGCCGGGGTGTTCGGTCGCCTTGTCGAACCAGTCCCTGGCCTGCGCCGGCAATGCGGCGCCGGCGCCGATCCAGTAGCTGCGCTTGCCCTTGGCCGGCGGGTTGATCACGCCGGCGATGTGGCCCGAGGCGCCCAGCACGAAGCGCGTCTTGCCCGCGAGCACCTGCGTGTTCCGGTAGGCACCCTCCCACGGCACGATGTGGTCCTCGCGCGAGGCGTAGACGTAGGCCGGCGTGTCAATCTTGCGCAGGTCGATCTTTTCGCCGCAGACCGTCACCTTGCCCGGCACCACGAGGTTGTTCTCGAGGTAGGTGTTGCGCAGGTACCAGCAGTACATCGGTCCCGGCAGGTTGGTGCCGTCGCTGTTCCAGTACAGCAGGTCGAACGGCGGCGGCGTCTCGCCCTTCAGGTAGTTGCCGACGACGTAGTTCCAGACCAGGTCGTTCGGGCGCAGGAAGCTGAAGGTGGTCGCGAGTTCCTGGCCCTTGAGCAAACTGCCGCCACCCGGGCTCTTCGGCCCGAGCGTCATCTCGCGCATCTGCACCATCGTCTCGTCGACGAACAGGTCAAGCACGCCGGTGCTGCTGAAGTCGAGGAAGGTGGTCAGCAAGGTTATGCTCGCGGCCGGCTTCTGGCCGCGCGCGGCCAGCACCGCCAGCGCGGTCGCGAGAATCGTGCCGCCGACGCAGAAGCCCAGCGTGTTGATCTGCTCGCTTCCCGAGATCTGCTGCACCAGGCCGACCGCGCGGATCGCGGCGTCTTCGATGTACTGGTCCCAGGTGAAGGTCTTGATGCTGTCGTCGGCATTGCGCCAGCTGACGACGAACACGCGGTGGCCCTGCGCGACGGTGTAGCGGATCAGCGAGTTCTCGGGCTGCAGGTCGAGGATGTAGTACTTGTTGATGCACGGCGGCACGAACAGCATCGGCCGCTCGAACACCTTCGCGGTCAGCGGCTTGTACTCGATCAGCTGGAACAGCTCGTTCTCGAACACGATCGCGCCCTCGGTCGTCGCGACGTTGCGGCCGATCTCGAACACGCTCTCGTCGGTCTGCGAGACATGGCCCTGGCGCACGTCGGCCAACAGGTGCTGCATGCCGAGCGCGATGCTCTCGCCCTTGGTCTCGAGCGCCTTGCGTTGCGCCTCGGGGTTCAGCGCGAGGTAGTTGCTCGGCGCCGCCGCGTCGATCCACTGCTGCACCGCGAAGCGGATGCGCTGGCGCGTCTTCTCGTCGCCCTGCAGGCTGTCGGCCATCTGCATCAAGGTGCGCGCGTTCAGCAGGTACAGCTGCGCGGTGTAGGCGCTGGCCGGGTTCCTGGCCCAGTCGGGTGCGGCGAAACGGCGATCGGCCGGCGCGGCGGTCTGCGCGTGCAGGGACTGGTTCCAGAGCTCGGTCGCCTGCTTCAGGTAGGCGCCCTGCAACTCGGCCATCGCGGGCACCGGCAGGCTCAGGCCCGACATCGACTTCCAGATCTCGCTGAACGTGGCGCCCAGCGTTTGTGCATTGGCGGCCAGGTCGGGAACCGACACGGCCGCAGAATCGGGCTTGATTTTCATGGGTCTCCTGCAGCGGGTTCTCGCATCGATCTGGCGCGGCACCTTCGAGACCCGTTTTACGTGAGTCCGAGCCCTTTGTACATCCGAAGTCTATCCTCCAACGTATCGTGTCATGACTTCAACTTTCACAATAAGGTACGCCAAGCCGAGGACCAATGGATGCTGCTGATCGCCGTCGCCTGGATCTATGTCGTGCTGATGGTTGCGGTGGTCGAGGCGACGAGCCCGAACGGCACGCTGCTCGGCGCGCTGGTCACGCTGCTGCTGTACGGCGTGCTGCCGCTGGGCATCGTCGCCTACCTGTTCTTCAGCCCGGCCCGGCGCCGCGCGCGGCGCGCCGCCGAGGCGCGCTCAGCGGCCACCAGCGGCCTCGATCCAGATGACGGCGGCCATGCGCCCGGTAACGCGATCGCGCCGGAACGAGAAGAATCGTGACGCGTCGGCCACCGTGCACCAGTCGCCACCGCTGACGGCGCGCACACCCGCCGCATGCAGTCGGTCGCGGGCCAGCGCCGGCAGGTCGGCGAGCCACTTGCCTGGCTGCCGGGCGACGAAGCGCGGCGAGTCGACAGACGCGCCGAAGGCCTCGAGCACGTCCGGCCCGACCTCGAAATGCGCCGGCCCGATGCCGGCACCGAGCCAGGCCTGCAGTTCGCCAGGCTCGCACCGCGCCGCCTCGCAGACCGCCCCGAGCGTGGCCTCCAGCACGCCCAGCGCCAGGCCGCGCCAGCCCGCGTGCGCAGCCCCGACCGCGCGCCCTTGCGGCGCCGCGAACAGCACCGGCAGGCAATCGGCAACCTGCACCGCGCAGCCGATGCCCGGCTCAGTGGTGACGCCGGCATCGGCGGTGTGCAGCGCGGCGCCGGCTTGCGCATCGGCCGCGGTCAGGCGCGCGACCGTGGCCGCGTGAACCTGGTTCAGGAACACCGGCCGGACACCGATCGCCTGCTCGAGCAGGCGCTGGTTGGCGGCGACCGCCTGCGGGTCGTCGCCGACCGCGGCGCGCAGGTTGAAGCTGTCGAACGGCGCGGCGCTGACGCCGCCGCGGCGCGTCGTCATCAGCGCGCCGACGTTCGCCGCGTCCCAGACGGGCGCGAGCCAGTCCGGATGCCGCAGCCGCGCGTCGCGCATCAGGCCGGTTCAGGGTAAGCCGACGGCTGCGTGTTCGCGAACGCGGCCAGCCGCATGCACGCGTCGAACACGCGCATCACGGTGGGCACATGATCGAGCCGGCAGCCGAAACGCTGCGCGTTGACGATCTGCGGCACCAGCACGCAGTCGGCCAGCGTCGGCGTGTCGCCATGGCAGAAGCGGCCGGTGCGCGCATCACCGGCGAGGCGCTGCTCCAGCACCTCGAGCCCGCTCTCGACCCAGTGCTTGTACCAGCGCGTCTTGTCGTCTTCGCCGACCTTCATCTCATGGACCAGGTAGCGCAGCACACGCAGGTTGTTGAGCGGGTGGATCTCGCAGGCCACGTCCTGCGCGAGCGAGCGGATGCGAGCGCGCGCCAGCGCATCGCCGGGCAGCAGGCCGGGCTCGGGGTGGACCTCGTCGAGGTACTCGATGATCGCCATCGACTGCGTCAGCGGCTGGTCGTCGACCAGCAGCGACGGCACCAGTTGCGACGGTGCCAGCGCCCGGTAGTCGGCACTGGTCTGCTCGTGGCGCAGCAGGTGCACCGGCAACAGCTCGCAGTCCAGCCCCTTCAGCGCGAGCGCGATGCGCACGCGGTACGAGGCCGACGAGCGGACGTAGTTGTAGAGTTGCACCGACCGGCCTCAGCGCGCCACGATCTTGAGCTCGAGCGTGCCGACACCGTCGACGCGCGCACTCAGCGTGTCGCCGACCTCGACCGCCGCGACGCCTTCGGGCGTGCCGCTGAAGATCAGGTCGCCGGGCGCGAGCTCCCAGGCCTTCGAGAGGTGCTCGATGATCTCGGGCACGCTCCAGATCAGCTTGCCCAGGCTGCTGGCCTGGCGCGGCTGGCCGTTCACCAGCAGCGAGATCTTCGTGTCGGCATCGAGGCGGCACTCCTCGGCGCGCTTGATCGGGCCGATCGGCGCCGACTCGTCGAACCCTTTGCCGATACACCACGGGCGGCCGAGCTTCTTCGCTTCGCCCTGCAGGTCGCGGCGCGTCATGTCCAGGCCCACCGCGTAACCCCACACATGCTCGAGCGCCTGCGCCGCGGGGATGTCGCGCCCGCCCTTGCCAATCGCGACCACGAGTTCGAGTTCGTGGTGCAGGCTCTTGCTCAGGCTCGGGTAATGCATCTGGCCGACCGTGCCTTCGGCGACCGGCAACACCGCGTCGGCCGGCTTCATGAAGAAGAACGGCGCTTCGCGGCCGCTGTGGCCCATCTCGATCGCGTGCAGGGCGTAGTTGCGGCCGACGCAGTAGATGCGGTGCACCGGGAACAGCGCCGTCGCCGCGCCTCCCTGGACCGGGACGGCGGCGGCGGCGGGCGGCGTGAACACGAAGGTCATGGTCGGCATCCTGGTTCGTCGGAATGGGCGGCGGCCGGGCCGCGGCGATCAGCACGGAATGATGCCACGCAGCGCCGCGCGACGCCCGTGCGGGCCGCGGATCGCGCGGCTACACTCGGGCCCCATGTTGATCCCGCACGGCATCCGGCACTGCAAGGTCTGCGGCGGCGCGACGGTCTACTCGGTGCCGGCCGACGACAACCGCGAACGCGCCACCTGCACGCTGTGCCGCACGATCCACTACGAGAACCCGCTGAACGTGGTCGGCACGGTGCCGGTATGGGGCGACCAGGTGCTGCTGTGCCGGCGCAACATCGAACCGCGCTACGGCCTGTGGACCTTGCCGGCCGGCTTCATGGAACTCGGCGAGACCACCGAACAGGGCGCGGCGCGCGAGACCGACGAAGAGGCCGGCGCCCATTTCGAGATGCAGGGCCTGTTCAGCGTGCTCAGCGTCGTGCGCGTCGGCCAGGTCCACATTTACTTCCGCGCGCGCCTGCTCGACACCGAGTTCGCGCCGGGCCCCGAGACGATCGAGGCGAAGCTGTTCCGCGAAGACGAGATCCCGTGGGACGAACTCGCCTTTCGCACCGTGCGCGAGACCCTGAAGTTCTATTTCGCCGACCGGCGCCGCGGGCAATTCGAGGTCCACACTGGCGACATCGCCTGAGCCTGCCCGAACGCAGGGTGAGCTTGCAGGCGACGCGAACTTGGCCAACTTGGCTAGGATTACCATTCGGACGCCGATGCGGCCTGAGGAATCCAGCCATGCATAGAGCCTGCGAGCGATCGTCAGTGAGCTCGGTCACAAAGGCTGAGCACTTGGAGCAGCAACCGACACACCACGCCTTGTACGAGTGGTTGGTCAGGTTTCTGCACGAAATCGCGCCGGTCGTCCAAGGGCAGATCGCCATTGGGACAAAGTCGCCTGACTTGAAGTTTGTCGAGGTCAACCTGATTGCAGGCACGACCACCACGAAGGGACAGCGAGTGCGTGCGGCGCTCGACACCGAGGAGTACCCGACGGGGATCAAAGTCGACGACGCCACGATGGCCTCCGCGCACTTGATTCCCGACGAGTTTCACGGTGAATGGAACTACGCAATCATCCCGGCCAAATCGGGTCGAATCAGCAAGCAACCCCGAATGCTCCGCGCCAAGTTGCAAAAGTAATTATTTGACAGTGCCTGACCATCAACTGACGACAGCTACGCCGAGGCCGGCAAGCAACGCAACGCAGCGCGAACATCACGCGCATCAATATCCCTGGATTGCTCAGCGCCTCACCGGCGGCACATCGGTGCAGACGCCTTCGTAAACCTCGGCCGCCAGGCCGATGCTTTCGCCCAGGGTCGGGTGCGGGTGGATCGTCTTGCCGATGTCGACCGCGTCGGCGCCCATCTCGATCGCCAGCGCGATCTCGCCGATCATGTCGCCGGCGTGCGTGCCGACGATGCCGCCGCCGACGATCGCGTGCGTCGCTTCGTCGAACAGCAGCTTCGTGAAGCCCTCGTCGCGGCCGTTCGCGATCGCGCGGCCCGACGCGTTCCATGGGAACAGCCCCTTCTTGACCTTCAACCCCGTCGCCTTCGCCTCGTCCTCGGTCACGCCGACCCACGCGACCTCCGG